>JANNNQ010000324.1:0-6949 GCA_031398625.1 Pseudomonadota bacterium | reverse complement strand
CGTCGGGATCACCCAGGACGACCAGCCCACACGGGTCGTGTGGAACAACGTCCAGCCCGGTGATCCGAACGTCCCGCCGAGACAGCACATGTTGCTGCGGGCTGTGTCTGAGCGCATTCGGTGGAAGGCCGAGTACACGGCGGCATTACTCGCGTCCGCTGGTCCGCCAGATCGTTCGGCAACTCCGCACGCTGCGTAAACGAGGGGGGAACCATGTCCGGCAAGGTTCGACAGATCGCAGAGTTGATGTCCGTTCCGGAGATACTGGAAGCCCTGGGCGGGGTCTCGCGGGACACGTTCTACAAGTGGCGGCAGACCGGTAAGGGGCCGCGTTGCTTCTCGCTACCCAACGGTGAGCTGCGGTGCAAGCGCGTGGACTTCCTTACCTGGCTTGACGGTCTCTACGGAGCAGCGGCATGAACACTACGTTCAAGGTCCACTTCTGGGAGATCGCGGACTGGACCAAGAAGAAGACGGCAGCAGGGAAGAAGAAGCCCCGACCGTACGGCGTCCGCTGGGTGACCGAGGGCAAGTCTCACTCCGAGTGGTTCGCGAACAAGGCTCTGGCGAACAGTCGTCGGTCTGAGCTGATGCAGGCGGCTCGTCGGGGCGAAGCGTTCGACGTGGACAGCGGGTTGCCGGTCTCGGAGTTCAAACGGCAGAACTCCTTGTCTTTCTTGGAGTTCGCCCAGTCCTATATGGACATGAAGTGGCCTGATGCTGCCGCGACGACTCGGGGCAGCACAGTCGAGGCGTTGGCGACTGCGGGGGCGGTGTTCGTCCGTGATGGCGCTGGACGGCCGGAGGTGGGAGAGATGCGAGGCGTGCTGTCGCGGAAGCTGCTACCGCCGACTACCCGTGACAACGATCTGTCGTCCGAGGACCAGGGCGTCGTTGACTGGCTTGTTCGGCAGTCACGTCCGATCTACGACATGACGGACGCTGCGGCCGTGCGTGATGTGCTGGACGCTTTGGCGGCGAAGCTGGATGGCAAGTCCGCAGCTGCTTCGGTCTACCAGCGGAAGCGGGCGGTGCTGTTCAACCTGCTGTCCTATGCGGTCGAGCGGGAGTTGATCCCGGACAACCCGCTGACCAGGATCAAGCGGAAGATCGCCAAGGTCGTTGAACAGGTGGACCCTCGAGTGGTGGCCAATCCTGGTCAAATCGGTCGGCTGCTGACCGCCGTGACCTACGTGGGCTCGCGCAACCGCGATCGGGGCTCGCATCTGGCTGCCTTCTTCGCGGTCGGGTACTACGCCGCAGCTCGTCCGGCTGAGGGGCTGGGCCTTCGTGAGGATGACTGCACTCTGCCTGAACAGGGGTGGGGCGTGCTCATGCTCGGAGAGTCCCGTCCTGCGGCGGGCAAGCGGTGGACGGACTCCGGAGAGGTCCACGACCGGCGGGGTCTGAAGCATCGCGGGGCGAAGGAGGTGCGACCGGTGCCGATTCCCCCTGTGCTGGTCGCGATCCTGCGGGCGCACCTGGACAAGTACGGAACTGGTCCTGATGGTCGGCTGTTCCGTTCGTCCAACGGCGGCGTGGTGTCCTCCTCGACGTACTACCGGGTGTGGAAGGACGCTCGCCAGTACGCGCTCACGCCTGCTCAGGTGGCCTCGCCGTTGGCCGGTCGGCCTTACGACCTGCGGCACGCTGCGGTGTCACTTTGGCTGAACGGTGGCGTTCCGGCCACTGAGGTGGCTGATCGAGCTGGACACTCGGTGGACGTGCTGCTGAAGGTCTACGCGAAGTGCATCGACGGGCAGCGTGAGACGGTGAACAAGACGATCGAAGCGCTGTTTGACGCTGTATGACGTTGAGGGTTAGGTAGGGGAAGAAGCAGTTTGATGATCGTTTTGCAGAGATTCCAAGTCGTGGATCGTTGGCGTGTCAGGGCCACGACGGTGCGTCACCATGCGCGCGACCCCTGGACGGGGCGCACCTGGTGAGATGCAGGGCTGACTCTGGCGAGGCGTGCGAAGCTATCTGGAAAGAACGCTATCGTTCGACGACGGTTGAGCGGAACGACTGCGGGAGTGCGGGGAGGTGATGGCGGGTGGCCACGGCTGATCAAGTGAAGGCGCTAGTCAAAAGTCATGCTGAGGGTGACGACACTCGCTTCTACTCTGTTGCTCTGCAGGTTGCGGCTGGTGCAGCACGAGGTGGGCACGGGCGGTTCGCACAGGAGTTGAAGGCACTCGTTGACTCTCTGCGACAGCAGACGACCTCAAACATGGCTGCTGGCAAGCTCGTTGCTGTAGCGCAACCCCGCGGTGAACTGGCCCAGCTGCTGAACGTCAGCTACCCGCAACTGGCTCTGCCTGACATGGCATTGAGCTTGGACGTGTTGCGGCGCCTAGAACGGGTCGTCTTAGAGCAGCGTCAAGCCGATCAGCTTCGGTCTCATGGGTTCCATCCCGTGCGTCGGTTGCTGTTGACCGGGGCGCCAGGAACGGGCAAGACCATGTCGGCGAAGGTTCTGGCCGGAGAGCTTAGGCTTCCACTGTTCGTGATCAGACTGGACGGGCTGATCACGAAGTTCATGGGGGAGACTGCGGCAAAACTTCGTCTGATCTTCGACGCACTTTCGGAGACTCGTGGTGTGTACCTGTTCGACGAGGTCGATGCACTTGCAGGGGAACGTGCTCATACCAACGACGTTGGTGAGATCCGTCGTGTACTGAACTCGTTCCTTCAGTTCCTGGAGCTAGACACATCCGAAAGCCTGCTTGTGGCGGCAACCAATCACCCTCAGCTGCTCGATCGGGCGATCTTTCGCCGCTTTGACGCGGTGATCGACTACCCTCTTCCTGATGCAGTGGTCGCGCGGCGTGTTATCAAGAACCGGCTAGTTTCAGTCGAACTGGCTCGGCTGAACTGGGCGAAGATCGCTCAGGCGGCAGCGGGGCTGAGTCAAGGTGAGATCACTGTTGCTGCTGAACTTGCAGCAAAGGATGTGATCTTGGCAGGCGGAGGGCCGGTCACTACGTCGGCTCTGTGCGAGGCGCTGCTGGGCAGAAAAGCAAACCGTATCGACTGATCGACAGGTGAGGGCGTATGGCGCAAAGGGACAAGTCTCACCTGGTCGTCACGGGTCGTCGTAGGACGTTCGATTATACTCCTATCGGTGGTGGCGGCAGTGGGGATCCGGTCGCTATACCCTCGGATCGTGCGGCGCACGGCGCAGCAATCCGTAGTGGCCTTCAGGCTGCCGAGCAAGACGCTCGATCTCGGCGTGAGCTAAATCCTGTAGTCGTTCCAGATTCGATTCCAGGTGCGTACGTAGTATTCGAAAGTTTTCCAGGCGTTGATCTTGCTTTGAAGAGCCTTGATCCGCGCGGAGGAAGTGACCATCCTGAACTTCGTTCAGTTCATATTGAAGATGTTGGCGGGCAGCTTGTAGAAATTGCTACGGTATTTGTTCCCGATGGTCGAATGTCGTATTTTCTCGGCCGCTTGGATAGATATCTCGCTTCTCTGGGTGGCGCTAAGCCTGCCAATATGAATTTGATTGAAAGGATTCAGAGGGTTTACCTTGCCTCGGTAGAGGCACTTTGGACTGATAGTCGAGAAGACTTTCCTGATGAAGATAATTCCGTATGGTGGGAAGTATGGCTGCGATACCGCGACGGAAAAGAGTTGTCCAGGCTGCGCATCTATGCCGAAAGCTCCGATATTCAAGTAGGTCGTCGGGCGCTGGGATTCGGGACTCGGACAGTTGTTTTGGTCCATGCGAGTATTCAGCAGTTGGCATCAGCAATGGACATCCTGGACGATATTGCTGAATTGCGTCAGCCCCACTATCCGGCAGAGTTTTTGGCAGGGGAGGATGCGACTACACAATCCGATTTTGTTCAAGAGTTGGCGCAGCGTGTGACTCCGGCTAATGATGGCGCTCCTGCTGTATGTGTGGTTGATACGGGCGTGCATCAGGCGCACCCGTTGTTGTCATCCTCGCTGCAGCCTGTGGATTGCCACGCTGCTGATTCTGCCTGGCCAACAGGCATCGACGATGATGGTCATGGAACGGCTATGGCCGGACTTGCTCTCTATGGTGATCTTGCTGCAGCAATTAATGCTAGTGATCCAGTTGTCCTGCGGCACAAGCTTGAATCACTTAAGCTAATGCCACCTCCAAATAAGAGCAACGAGCCTGAGCTTTATGGTGCAATTACTGCATCGGGTACGGCTGCTGTGGAAACCGAGAGCCCGGCCACGAGTCGGGTGTACTCAATGGCTATTACCGCAAAATCTTCGCTGCCGTCTCCAGGTGACTTGGCCAAGGCTGTGATCGGTAGTCCAACCTCTTGGTCGGCTTCCATGGACGCATTGGCGGCAGGTCGAGGTGTTATTGAAGCTGCAAACCCTGGTGACGGTATTTCCTTTCTTGGTCCAGCCGATCCGGACGCCCATAGGCTTTTTGTGGTTTGTGCTGGCAATGTGCAAATATATGATGCGGATCATCTGACTCGTAGTGATGTCGAGCCAGTGCAAGATCCAGCTCAAGCATGGAATGTCCTTACGGTGGGGGCTTTTACGAATCTCGACTCGCTCTTTGACGCCCCATCCGATTACGACGGATGGAGCCCGTTGGCATCTCGTGGCGAGCTGTCTCCATTTAGTCGAACCTCGGTCTCGTTTAATATGAAGAAATGGCCCATTAAGCCGGAAGTGGTAATGGAGGGGGGAAATCTGGCGCAGTCTCCTGACGGAAAGCAGCTCCATCCTCTAGACGCGCTGTCGTTGCTTACCACGCGTGCCCCTGGCGCATTTGAAAGTGCTGGGAGTAGTCGTCAACTAGATACTGCGAATGCAACTAGCGCTGCCACGGCTCAGGCGTCACATCTGGCCGCGCAAATCATGGCTGCTTATCCATCTTTCTGGCCCGAAACGGTAAGGGCTCTTATTGTCCATTCGGCCGAATGGACCTCCGCTATGCAGGAGCGCATCGACAAAATTCCAGGACGCCGGGACAAGCGGCCCTTCTTGCGGCGTTATGGAATGGGGGTTCCTGACGTGCTTCGAGCGACTAGAAGTGCAACTGATGCTCTCACTCTCATTGCTCAGGACACCATAACCCCCTTCCGTGACGGAGTGATGAGGGAGATTCACTTCCACGATCTCCCTTGGCCAACCGACGTTCTTGCTGATCTGGGAAATACCGATGTCAAGCTTCGGGTGACTCTTTCCTACTTCATTGAACCTAATGCGGCTCGTCGTGGATGGAATGGTCGCTACAGTTATGCCTCGCACGGTCTGCGATTCGATGTTCGTCGCCCGACTGAGTCGAACAGTGACTTCGAGAAGCGACTCAATGCCAAGGCGACGGAGGAAGAAGAGGAGCGGCCGAGTTCGGCAAGCGATACGGGCGACTGGCTCTTCGGTGCTGAGCTGCAGCGCTCTTCAGGGTCACTGCACACCGACATCTGGCGTGGGAATGCGGTAGATCTCGCCCAGCGCGGGGTTCTTGCTGTGTACCCGGTCGGTGGCTGGTGGAAGGATCGGTCTACACGTGATCAAGAGGACAACGAAGCGCGGTACGCCCTGATCGTGTCGATTGAGACACCTGGAGTCGACACAGACATCTGGACGCCGGTTGCTACCCCGCTTGAAGTGCCCACCACGATCATCACGTAGCGGCGGAACGCTAGCGAGCCTCCAGTTCGTGTTGGCCGATCGAGCCAGGCTTGCGGACACTCGTCAGCTCGCGTGCGTCAGCGAGGCGATCCGTTTCGCGATGGTTTCGCAGACGGCGGCAAACAGGGGCAAATCCGGGCTGACGGTGACCGACGCTCGACCCCGAAAAAGATCAAGCCCCGAGCGCGTTGCCGCAGCTCAGGGCCTGATTCACCCGGCGAAAGGTGAGTGCCCCCGGCAGGATTCGAACCTGCGACACACGGTTTAGGAAACCGATGCTCTATCCCCTGAGCTACGAGGGCGGGGCTGTTGCTCGTCGGTAGTTTAGCGACCAGATGTTGATCAACTGTGGTGGGGGGCCTGGTGGGGTTGTGGGTTGTCTACTCTGGCTGGGTGACGCAGAAACTTACTGATGTGCGGGGGGCCGCTGTCGCTGCCGGTCTTCGTGTTCTGGCCAAGGTGACGCCGTTCGTCGAGCCCGAGTTGGCAGGGTTGCGCGAGGTGGTTGGCGTCGGTGACGTGTGCGTCGACATCGGGGCCGCGCTCGGGTTGTACACCGTAACCCTGTCACAGCTCGTTGGTCCACAAGGGACAGTCCACAGCGTTGAGCCGTTGGTGTTCGCGCATCCCGCGCTGTCCTACGTCCTGCGGCTGCGGGAAGGGCGGAACGTGGTGCGGCATTCCGTTGCTCTCGGGGTTGCCGAGGGGAGGGAGGTGATGAGTGTTCCTGTGCGGCACGGGGTGCCGGTGACTGGGCGGTCGTTCCTGACAGCGGGTGCCAAGGGATTGGGGTCGAACCTGGAGTTCGACGAGCACATCGACGTCGTGGTGCGGACGCAGACGTTGGACGCGTTCGTGGCCGAGCAGGGGATCAAGAGGCTGAACTTCGTGAAAGCTGACGTCGAGGGGGCGGAGCTTCGGGTTCTCGAAGGTGGGGCCTGGGTGGTTGAGACACTTCGGCCGAAGTTCCTGCTGGAGATCGAGGAGCGGCACATCGCGCGGTTCGGGTACGCGGCACAGGATGTGGTGGCGTGGCTCGGTGACCGGGAATACGACATGAGGATCTGGCGGCAGGGTGGGTGGCGGTCGGTGTCGCGGATCGTGCCCGACGTGCGCAACTACCTGTTCGTGCCGCGTTGACCTGCGGAAAACGGAAAACCCCGGTCCCTGGGGGTCAAGCCATGCTATGCCAGTAGGCAAGCGGGTTGTGGCTGGTGGCGACAGTTAAGAACAAAAGCTTATGACGACGATGCGCACTGCATCGCTCGATTGAAACATTCGGCGCAACAACCGTCGCGCCGAATGCGGATTGCTT
>JANNNQ010000265.1:0-1811 GCA_031398625.1 Pseudomonadota bacterium | reverse complement strand
GCAGGGTCGTCGAGGGGTCGTTCATCGGCCGCAGCGCGCCACCGGCTGGCGCGCGCCAGCAACACGTCGGGCGCGCCCTTGACCCACATGCGTACAACTGAACCGACATGACAACGACGCCTACAGCGCCGCCGGGAGTCCCGCCAGTAGCAGGTCCCACTGGGCCTTCGATCAACAACTCTTCACTTGGAGGAGTTGATCTGCGGCAGGTGGCTCTCCTCAGCGCGGGAGTGGCGGCCAGCGTCATTCCGGGAGTCGGCGAAGCAATGGATGCTGCGATCCTCGCCGACCCGCGCTCAGCCTGGTGGGAAAGGGCTCTTGCCGGAGCCAGCTTGACCATTAATGTAGCCGCAGGCGGAGTGCTTCCTAACGCTGCTGGGATTATTCTAGTGGCGCGTGGCGCGGCAAAAACAGTGGGGCACCATGCAGATCCAAAATTCCTTGGAGGTGCGCGGGCTCAGTCACTGACTCGCCTCTCAGAAGAGGCTCACAAGAGTCTGCATCGAGATTTGAACAGCTTCTTGCGCACGAGGGTGGATGAGTTCGGCAATCATATGCGGCCTCAACGAGGGAATAGCGGACAAGTTATTCGCCAAAACTTCTCGAAACGGGAACGGCTAGACGCAATGCGCGACTTCTATCGTGGACCTGGCGCCAAGTATTCAGGCGCGGCCCGAGATTTCTTCAGCCAGCATCCGGGACTGTAAGTATGAGCTCTGCCTACAGTCTTTCCGCACCAGATTGCGAGATACACTATTTCACAAGCGCCCCCGATAGCTTGTTCTGCACCGAATGTGACAGCTACATCGGAGAAGACGAGTTCGTTCCGCAATTGCACCTGCGGCAATGCAAATTTGACTTTTGCTTTACCTACGACGGCCGCTTACTTGTTTCGGAACGAGCAAAAACATATCTGAGCGAAAATTGCGCGACCCCATTGAAGTTCACGGTCGTTGATGAGTCAGAGGGTTATTACAAATTGAACGTCGTGTCGATCGTGCTCTTCGACCAAGATCGACGCAAAACGAGATTCGAACGGAAGTGCCCACGCTGCGGCAATTTCGAATCGATTGTCGGAGCCACTCCGGCTTTCATCCTTGATTCGAGCGCATTGGACAGCATGGGGGTGTATCGCACTGACTTATGCTTCGGTTCTGGGAGAGAGAAGAGCCCGGTCATCGTCGTCGGAGCTGCACTGAAGTTCGCGCTTCAACGCTCTTTCCCAGAGATCGAGTTTCAAGAAGTAAAGAAGTGAGCAGGAAATGGGGGCAGGGTTACTTTCCCGCCTGGGAAGAATGGGGACTGATTTGTTTTCCAGCCATGCTGTCGCGCATTCCGGCCGGAACGCCTGCGGATGCAGCGGTGGTTAAGCACGATGGTCGGATGAGGTTTCGAGCGGCAGTCATTTCAACATTGCATGAGGGAGTATGGCGATGAAGACGAGTTTCAATGGACACTTGCAGGGAAAGGTTCGTCGGGCGATGCAGGTGCTCGGCGCAATCGGGCTCATGAGCGCTTCGTCCGCGCATGCGTATGTTGAATGCGCAGGGGCGATAACCTATCTGGGCCTGAGCCCGGCCGGTAGGGTCACGGTGAGCGTGGGCCATGGCGTCTGGTACATCTGCGATCTGGGCGCGACCTATGGAGGCTATACGGCGGATGCGTGCAAGGGCGTCTATGCCGGTTTGCTCGCCGCCCGAGCGGCCGAAGCGCAGGTGACGTTCTTCTTCAATGACGGCACTGTCTGCAGCTCGCTCGGCAATTTCGTGCTGCCGAATCCGACGCCTTACTACTTCAAGACGTTCAGCTGA
>JANNNQ010000264.1:0-13433 GCA_031398625.1 Pseudomonadota bacterium | reverse complement strand
GAACATGTTCCAGAACCACCGCGGCTGGTTGTACAACTTCATGTACGTGATCATGATCTACGTGTTCACGTACTTCTGGGTGGCGATCACGTTCAACCCGACGGAGATCGCGGACAACCTGAAGGACCACGGCAGCTTCATCCCCGGCTACCGGCCGGGCAAGAAGACCGCCCGATCTGCTGCTGATCTGCCCGCTGTTCCCCGCAACGATGAAACAGCTGGATGCAGCCTACACGGTGCATCGTTTCTACGAAACCGCCGATAAGGATGCGTTTGTCGCGGGCGTCTCGGATCGCATTACTGCCGCGGCGACCGCAGGCCATGAAGGCATGCCCGTGGCGCTGATGGGCCGGTTCCCGAAGCTGAAAATCATTTCCTGCTTCGGTGTCGGCGTCGATGGCATCGATGTTCCGGCGGCGAAGAAGCTCGGTATCGCCGTGACCAATACACCGGACGTGCTGACGGAATGCGTAGCCGACAATGCGATGGTACTGTTGCTCGCGACCATGCGCCGCACCGTGTTCAACGACAAGTTCGTGCGCGCCGGCAACTGGCTCAAAGGCGGCGCGCCGCTGGCGGACAAGGTTTCGGGCAACAAGGTGGGCATCATCGGCCTGGGCCGCATCGGCAAGGCCATTGCGAAGAGGGCCGAGGCCTTCGGCATGAAGGTCTCCTATCACAGCCGCAATCGCCAGCCGGACGTCCCCTACGAGTACTACGCGAAGCCCGTCGATATGGCCCGCGACGTGAAGGTCCTGATCCTGGCGTGTCCCGGCGGCAAGGAGACCGAACGCATCGCCAGTCGCGAGGTGATCGACGCCCTCGGCAAGGATGGGTATCTCATCAATGTCTCGCGCGGATCGACCGTGGACGAACCGGCGCTGGTGGACGCTCTGGTAAACGGCCGGATCGCCGGCGCCGGCCTCGACGTGTTCGTCGCCGAACCGAAAGTGCCGGAGGCCTTGTTCAAGCTCGACAACGTCGTGCTGCAGCCGCATGTTTCCAGCGGCACGCACTGGACCCGGGCTGCCATGGGGCAACTGGTGGTGGACAACCTGGCGGCATTCTTCGCTGGCAAGCCGCTCATTACTCAAGTCTAGGGACTCTACTGCGCACCACGAACAAGGGAACACTTGAAGCGTAGCAGACACGAAGAACACGAAGGAACACGAAGAAGACCGGACGAGATGGGTTCTGCATAGGATTGTTTGCCAGCGCTGATAGAGCGAGCGTCACGGGTCAGGTTCCGGGCGACAAATATTTCCCTTTTCTTGCCTTTCTTCGTGTCCCTTCGTGACCTTCGTGTTTTCGTGGTGAGACGTAGACCGTCGTAACGGTTTGACGAGGGAGGGCAGGGATGGCCGCTCACACACCGGATTGGAAAGCCGAGGGCGAACTGAAGCCGCTCTCATCGCGCTACGTGAAAATGGACGATCTGGAATGGCGCAAGACCGCGTTCCCCGGCGTGGAGATCAAGATGCTGCTCGAGGACAAGGAAACGGGGCTGATGACCAGCCTGACGCGCATGGCGCCGGGCGCGGTGCTGCCGCTGCATGAGCATGTCGGGGTCGAGCAGACCTACGTGCTGGAAGGCAGGCTGGTGGATGAGGAGGGACAGGTGAAGGCGGGAGAATATGTGTGGCGTCCGGCGGGCAGCCGGCACGTGGCGACCGCACCCGAAGGCGCGCTGCTGCTGGGCATGTTTCTCAAACCCAATAAATTTCTTTAACCGGACGCGGCGTCGCTTGCGGTAGGGCCATGACGCCGGGTGGAGTACGTTGCCTCAGAAGCGCGCGCCGATGTCGACGCGGAACTGCGTAAAGGCCGGGGTCCCCGCGCCACCGCCGACATCTAGCCATTGCTTGCTGACCAGGCCGCGCAGGAACAGGGATCCCTTCGAATCCCAGCGCACGCCTGCGCCGACGTTGTAGCTGAAGTAGGTTTCCGATTTGGTGGGGACCACAGTGCCGCAGTAATACCCCCACCAGGGGTCGTACCAGCAGACGTTGGCGGGCAGGCCGTCGGGAATGTCGGTGTTCACGTAAGTTGCACCCACGCCCCCGGTGACGAACGGCGTCAGCGCCTTGGCAAGGAAGTTGTACACGCCATTGACCGCGAACGTGCCGACTTCCAGCGTGCCCGAGAAGGATTGCGGACCGTTGCCGTTGCCGGCAGCCGGCGTCGTCGTGGCCGTATAGTCCGCCTCGCGCCAGCTGGTATTGAACTCGAGCCCGAGGTGATCGTTGAAGTTGTAGCCGAAGCCAAATCCAAAGCCGATGCCGCTGTCGATGTCGGCGGTGGCCGAATTGTCGCCGTTCACGGTTTCGGACTCGGTTTCCGTGACATGGAAGCTCGCCTCCCAATGTTCCGCGCGTTCGGTGGCGTTCTGGGCGTAAGTGATGGAGATGCAGAAAAATCCTGCCAGGGCCAGTGCCCCCTGAACCACGAAGCGGTTTGTTGAATTCATTTCCATCCTCCTTTGCTTGACTGGTCCACGCCTGCATCGGCCGTGCAATCGGTGTTTGGGGTACCCGGTACGGAATGTGCCATGACGCCCGACAATCCCGTCCGGTGCTGCGCCATCTTACTTGACCTCCCGGCCGGAATCTTTGCCGGATGCATTCGGCGAAAAGATCTTGACGGCGTCGACGGGCAACCGAAGTGTATTGGCGAAAATGCTCGTCATTCGCGAAGCAACAGCACCCGGGCCCAACGGCACCACGATCGGATTCTGCACGGTTCCCAAAACCTGTACGGGCAGCGCCAGGACGGTGCCGCCAAAGATGCGTTTCACGATCGGTATCTTGTCGAGAATCGCGTTGGCGGTCTGCAAAGGCGCCACCAGCACGTCCATCCTGAGGCCGCCGGTGCCGTAGTCGATGTCACCGGTGGCGACGACATGCACCGACTGTGCGTAAATCACCGCTTCCTCTATGTGGACTTCGGTCCCTGCCAGCGCTCCCTTGACGTGCGCGGTCCGGTAAGGCAGGCCGTTGCCGGCAACCCCGATTTTCTGGCCGCGCACCAGTTCCGTGACATCCAGGAACGCAAATATCCGGTTCAGCGTGTCGAACTTGTCGATTTGACCGTCGCGGGCGCTTGCCGAGAATGGGCCGACCAGCCGTTCCCCCAGCGTGGTCAACGGGCCCCGGGCAGTGAAGCTGGCATCTACGTCCATTTGTCCGCTGCCGACGATGCGCTCGCCGGTCAGGCAGGCGATGGATTTCTGAAGATCCGAATTGCGCGCCGTCAGGCCGCCGGCCAGCTGGAGGTCCTCGAGGTGTCCCACCACGGTTCCCGACAGCGTGATCCCGCAAAGTGCGGCTTCGTTTATCCGCAGATTCAGATTTTCCTGTGCGACTCTGATTTCGGCCACGAGCGGCGCCAGGGTCACGCGTTCCGTCTCCAGGCTGCGGATGTCGAGGCCGATGCGACCGGCCACGGGAAGGTCCGAGAGCTTGAACTTGCTGTCGCCTTCTTCCTTCTTGTCTCCGGAATCCATCATGGACTTCGGCAGCACGATCCGCTCGGCGCGCAGATCGGCATCGAGCACGAACTTCTCGTTCTCGCGGGTGATATCGCCGCTGAACTCGACGCGATTCCCGCCGGCGGACAGAACGGCCTCCTCGACCCTGATTTTCTCGCCGCCCGCCGTCAGGACAAATCGTTCCACCTGCAATGGGATCTTGTGATCTCCGGGAATGGTTATATTGGCGCCCCGCAGCCGTCCCTGCAAAAGGGTGATCCACGGCTTGCCGAGGTGAATCCCGGCCTGCATGTCACCCTCAACCTTATCCATTGAGACCGGCGGCTGGACCAGCAGGCCGGCCAGGGTCGCACCCGTCAGCTTGCCCTTGAATGCGGCGTTGATATTCTCGCCCGCGTATTCCCCGGAGAGGATCACATCGGAGGACGCGTCCTTCAGCGCGAGGCGATCGAGGTTCAGCTTGTTCCCGGCCTTGCGGGCGGCAATGTCCAGGTCGATGGTTCCGGCGGCCTGGCCCTTGCCTTTGAACGAAACGTCGCCGTTGTCTTTCCATGCAATCTTCGAGTCTGCAATATGCAACGGTGCACGCAGTTGCATCGCGGGTGCCAGACCTGTCGCTTTGTAAACCCGTTCCAGCGTTGCGGCGCCCAGGTCGCCGCCGATCGAGGCATCGATCGCGCGGATGCCGGTGCGGTAGTTTTCCGCATGGGCGGAAACACGCAAGTCCGAATCCATCACGCTGACCGAGACCTCCCTCGCATCGATCAGGCGATCCGAGACTTCGATCCGGCCACCGTCGAACAGTATCTCGGCATCGACGCGCTGCGCAAGCAGCTTCACGTTGTGCGGATTGACGACCGCCCGGAAGCGCGTCTCTTCCGGCGTCTGCAGGGCACCTTTGGCCGCGACTTCCGACAGGGAGGCCTTACCCGTCAGGTCGCGAATCTCCGTGAGGGCGGGCTTCAACGCCGGAATGTTGCGCGCTGCGGCGTACAACTCCTCAAGGGAAAGGCTGGCGTTGCGTTGCGAGACCTCGAAACGGTAGGGCGGGGACAGTATCAGCGATGCGTCCAGGTTTTCGAAGCCGGACTGTCCGAACCCGCCGGCAGCATCGTGCAAGCTGATCGCGCCTTTCGCATAGGTGAACTGCCCGCCACTCAGCCTCAAGGGCAGCGGGACGTAGCGGTGCTGCACGAACAACGCCACCTGGGACATTTCCACCGAGGCCTGCAGTGCTTGCGGATTTCCCCAAAGTGCGATATGCGCCTGCGCCTTGCCCTCGAGTTTTTGCACCGCCTCGAGCTGGAGGTCGACTCCCTTGCGCCGGATGAGCCGTTTTGCCAGCGCGATCGTTTCTCCGAGGTCGAGATCGATCAGCGCTTCGGCGCGCAGGTCGTCGACGGAATCATCCGTCAGCCGCATCGCGAGCTGCCCGTTGTGCAGCACGGATTTCCCCACGACCGCGGTTGCGTTCCGCACCTGCAGGTCTCCGTGATCGATGCCGATGCGGCCGCCGACGCCGGAAAGCGTGAGGGCCGGCTGGGCGATGTCCAGCGTCACTCCGTCAAGGGTGGCTTCGCCGCGCAGGGCGGGGATATCGAACAACTCCGACAGGCTGTCACCGCTGCTGTCCAGATGCAGGGTGGTCAACGTTCCTGCGCGGAGCAGGGCCGGGGGTCTCGAAATCCATGGGATATCAGAAGCGAGCGTGCGCGCGGCAGACTGCAGGGCCACAAGGTCTGCGCCGCTGGCGTCAAGCTCCAGTTCGTGATGTCCGCGCTCATCGCGAATCAGGCCGGCGCCCAGCAGCAAATTTGGCGCCTGCGCGTAGAGACGGTGCACACTCAGCTTCATTGCCGGGCCCTCGAGTTCCAGTCCGGCTGCCGCGACGATTCCCCGGATCTCCTGCGCGGCGCCGTTCCTTTGAAGCGTCAGCCGCGGCGTGGAGGCAACAGCTTCCGCCTTCAGGTCGGAAAGCCCGCGCATCTGCCAGTCGACGCGTCCAATCAGGTAGGCTTCTGCACGGGGCAGGCTGGCGTCAATTCCAACCAGATCCTGGATGCCCCCCGCACTCAGTCCGACGAATTCCAGGCGGCCCGCGCCCTGGAGCGAATCGCCCAGAACCGAGAATGTCAGGGAAGCCCGCTCCCAGACATCGGAGACGGCGGATACCTTGGACTCAATGATGCCGCCAGATGTACGGAATTGCGCATCGACATTCTTCAATACGAAAGGCGCCCTACCGGGCAGATGCAGCGTGAGGACGGCGTCTTCAGCACTGGCACTCAGCTCGGGAGCCGCGCGCGTGATGCCAGCCAGGATATCGCGCAAACGCCGTTCCAGCTCCGCCGGCGATGAGGGTTTTGCGTCCACCGCTCCGGCAGGCACACGGATCGTTGCCCGCAATCCGGTCAGGTGTACGCTTCCCGGCTGTACCCGGCCCGCAAACAGCGGCCAGAATGCCAGATCGACCTCTGCAGTGCGGGCGTTGACTTCCGCAACGTCCGGCACGGTGTACCGTGGCCCCGTGACTTCGACGCTGAACGGCGGAAACAGTCGAAGTTGGATGCGATCGAGTTCGGCGACATCCCCGGTCGCACGTAGCACCAGGATGGCGATTTCCTTCCTGACGGCGGCGGCATCGATCCACAGCGGCGCCGAGAGCAAACCGCCGATTGCGACAAGCAGCAGCGTCGATGCAACGGCAATGCCGCCGATCAGAACGCGCTTCAATGGACTCATGGTTTTCAACGGCAGTGGCTGGTGTCTGGTGGAGCGTGAAAACTGGCGCGAAGCTCCGGCCTCAAGTCACCGGTGCGTCCCCACGCTGGCGGTGAATCCCCGTAGACGGCAGGGTAGCGCCCCTGCGGCCGCAGTCAAGCACGGCGGGCGCATTGATACCGGAGGCGGGTACGCCCGGGAATATTCAGGCAGAATTCCGCTTCCGGCCAGGCTGATCGCCGCAGGTTCAGCCCGCCCCGAATACGGCGCGCAGCCGGTGTAGCCATGCGGTGGGTGGCAGGCCTGTGGATTTCTATTCGATTTTCTGTACTTGCTTGAGGCAGTGGCAGCCGCCGCTGCGACAAATCCAGTACTCTGACGGAGGCGGAACATGGCAAAAGACCTCGGACTGACCATTCACTTTGTCGACGGCTCAAAAGTGGGATTCAGCTTTCCCAAGCAGATTACCCATGACGAGTTGGTGGCCGGGCGACTCGACAAGCTCCTCGAAAAGAAGGCCCTGGTGCTGGAAGTCGATGGCGCCCTCATGGTCATTCCGTTTTCCAGCATCAAGTACATGCAGTTGTATGCGGCTCCGCCGAAACTGCCGGACTACGTTATCAAGGGCGCAACCGTCGTTGCCTGAGCGAAGCAACGATAGCGCTGCGTGAGCGTGCCACTGCTTGCATGTCCCCTCGCCCTGACGCAGGATTGCGGGGGTCGACGAATGCCACTGTCAGAATGTGCGAATCAGGGGAGGCTGGCACCATGAGCGACGTTGGTACTGAGAAGCGTGCGCGCGTCCTCGATCCAGTCGAGCGCGTCTCCGAAGTGATTTTTGGTCTGCTGATGGCGATGACGTTCGTCGGATCGCTCAGCGTGGCCTCGGCAGGCGAGGAAGACGTGCGCACGATGATGATCACCGCTCTGGGGTGCAACCTTGCCTGGGGGCTTGCGGATGCAGTGATGTATCTGGTGCGAACTGCGACCGGCCGTACGCGAAGCCGCACGATGGCCGCGCGCTTGCGCGGTGCGACTGATGCGACCGAGGGGCAATCGATCGTCGCGGAGGTACTGCCGCCATCCATCGCCACCACCCTGGGCAGCGAGGGTCTTGAAGTGCTTCGCCAGCGCCTTGCAGCACTCCCGCCATCACCAGGACGGTTGCCCCTGCATGGGCAAGACTTCGTTGGGGCAGTGGGCATCTTTGCCCTGGTAGTGCTCGCGACTTTTCCGGTCGTGGTGCCGTTCATGTTTATCGACCAGGCTGCACTCGCTGTTCGTGTATCCAACGGCATCGCCCTTGCCATGCTATTCATTGCAGGATGCGTTCTCGCGCGTTACTCGGGCGGGCGTCCCTGGTATAGCGGCTTCGCCCTCGCGATCACTGGCACGGTGCTGATGGCCGCGATCATGGCGCTTGGCGGATGACTCCGACCACTGCATTTGCGGGGCATCGATATCCACTCTCGGGGTGGATAACGATGGGAAATGTTCTGACCCTGGCGGCTTAACCGGTCGCATTCCATTGCGGCGATACGCGAGGACATAGTCAATGTCGCAACTGCCCACTTCAGAACAAGCGCTATCCCGCGGCCTGCTCGATGGGCTGATTCGCGCCGGCCTGATCGCCGTTCTGGCAATTGCCTCCTATCAGATCTTCCATCCTTTCCTCGACCTGATGCTCTGGTCGCTGATCCTCGCGGTGACTCTTTACCCGCTGCAGGGCAGGCTGAGGGGCAAATTGGGTGCCAGCGAAGGCCGAACTGCTACATTCATCGTGGCGATTGCCATCGGCATCCTGGCCGTCCCGATCTACCTCTTGGGCGCCTCGATGGTGACTTCGGTGGAGGATGCGCTGGCCATGGTCAGGGGTGGCGGTTTGCACATTCCGCCGCCTGCCGATTCGATAGCCGAGTGGCCGCTGGTAGGCGGTCCCCTGCATGCATTCTGGCTGCAGGCCGCCACCGACCTGACCGGACTGATGCAGCAGTTCTCCGGGCAGGTCAAAGAGTTCAGTCTCAACTTGCTGGGCAAGCTCGCCGGCTTCGGGATGGGCTTGCTGATGTTTATCGCGGCCTTGCTGATCGCGGGCATTTTCATGGCCTATGGCGAAGGCGGCAGCCGCAGCGCGGTACAGATCGCATCGCGCGTCTTCGGTCCGGGCAAGGGACCCAACATTACCGAACTGTGCACAGCCACGATCCGCGCGGTCGCCCAGGGCGTGGTCGGCATCGCTTTCATCCAGATGCTGCTGATCGGCATCGCCTTCGTTCTCATGGGTATCCCTGGCGCCGGCTTGCTCGCGCTGGCGGTGCTGGTGTTCGGCATCCTTCAGTTGCCGGCGACCTTGATAACGCTACCGGTGATTGTTTTCGTCTTTGCAACCGAGGGTGCCAGCATCGCGACCATCGTCTTTGCCATTTATGTGTTCGTCGCCGGCCTGGTCGACAACGTGCTCAAGCCACTGCTGCTGGGACGTGGCGTCGCGGTGCCGATGCCGGTGGTGCTGATCGGCGCCCTGGGTGGCATGGTCACCAACGGCATCATCGGCCTGTTCATAGGCCCGGTGATTCTTGCGGTCGGTTACCAGCTGTTCTGGCAGTGGGTTCGGAACCGGCCGGACGGGCCAGGCCAGGACGAGAATGCGCCGGAAACGCGGACAGGCGACAACTGATGAAACCCCTCAGGTGGAAAGGCGCCGCGCTTTGTTCGGCCATCTGCTTGCAAATGGTCTGTTCGCTGGAGTCGGCCAGGGCGTCTGGCACCTCACTCCCGGCGGTGATGCCGGGGCAGATCCGGATTGAATACGTATCTCCCACTAATCCGGCACACGGGGAAATCCATGACCTGATGAAGGAGCGCCAGGTCCTGGAAAAATTCAGGGAGTTCCTCAGTCCGGTGCGCTTGCCCGAACCCTTGCTGTTGAAGTTCGAAGGCTGCGACGGGGTGTCGAATGCATGGTATGAGCCAGGCAGCCACGCCGTCACCGTCTGTTACGAGTACATCGCCGAAGTAGTGGGCAACGCACCCACGAGAACGACGGCCGCGGGCGTGACACGCGACGACGCCATAGTGGGCCCTGGTATCGAAGTGTTCCTGCATGAGATTGCACATGCTTTGTTCGATATGCTGAAGCTTCCGATCCTGGGGCGTGAGGAAGATGCCGCCGATCAGATCGCGGCCTATGCCCTGATGCAGCTCGGCACGGAAGACGCCCGCCGGACTGTAGTCGGCGTTGCTTACATGTACGGGCATGAGGCGCAGGCCCAGACCCCGGGCATGAAGCAGTTCGCCGATGCCCACGGTTTGCCCGCACAGCGGTTCTACAACCTGCTGTGCATGGCATACGGCGCCGATCCGAAGCTTTTCGCCGATCTCGTCGAGAAAAAATACCTGCCGGAATCACGCGCGGAATATTGCTCCGACGAGTACCGGCAGGTCGAGTACGCGGTAAACAAGCTGATTGCCCCGCAGATCGACCAGAATCTGCTCGGGAAGATGAAGTCGAGGAAATGGCTGAAACCGCGCGCTGGCCCCGATGGCGGAACGGCAGCCACACGGCAGCCGAATCCATAGGTGGCTATTGAATCAAAGTCCCTGCCTGGATTGGCCAGGTGCCGCGACAGGAAAACGCGACGAGCTCAGAATTCCTTGTCGGCCTCGTCGTGGCTGCGCAGCTTGTCGATCTGGTAGAACTTGGCCCAGCTGTTTGCGAGCGCAAAGAGAATCGGCTTGCCAATCACTTTTCCCAGGCTGGTGGGAAACGCGAAGTTGCGCCGGTTCGAGAAGTAGTTGAAATACTTCTTGTAGTCCTCGTCCGCCTCTCCGAGGATGTTCCTGGCGGCGAAGCTTCCGCAGAACGTTGCCCAGGGTATGCCCACGCAGCCGAGGATGAACCGGATGTGAGGATGCTCCGGCGGCCTCGCGATCACCGGCAGCAGGTCGCGAGTCATGTCGATCTGCCCAGGCCAGAACTGCATGAAGGAAAGATTGTTCAGCTGTGGAAAATGGCTGCGGAAATCCTTGATGATGCGCCTGATGATGCCGGGATTGTTGTAGGCATCCTTGAGGAAGGTCGTGATGGGCGTGCCTCCTCCAAGGAGCAGGCGGTTGTCGCTGGTCAGCCTGAAGTAGGAGTACACCAGCTTGGAATCCCAGCACTGCATTTGCTCGCCGGACGGAAACAGGATGCGAAATTCACGGTCCGTAAGGGGTTCGGTCACGCTCAGAAACGTTTGCGCATGAAAGGCTTCATCCGCCAACGGGCTGATCGAGTCGCTAAGTTTGTCGACCGCGATGATGATGTTGTCGGCGGTCACGCTGCCACCGTGCGTATACGCAGTATGGTCCTCGAGCCTTTCCATTGCGGTGCTCTCGAAGACCTGCATGCCATTCTCGATCAGGAGGTCCTTGATTCCCTGCAGGCACGCCAGCGGATTGACCCCGTATGTGCCACCGTATCTTATCCCGGCGGTATACCCCTGCGCCCCGAGTATCCTGGTCAACTCGGTTGCGCTGTAGGTTTTCTGATCCTTGAATCCGACACTCTCACGGCACGCGCGCTCCGACTCGACCGCCTCCGTGCCACCGGATCCCAGCCCGAGGAACAGGGAATCCTGCTTCAGCAGCCCGCACTGGATGTCGTGGGTCTTGATCGTATTGACGATGCGTTCGATACCGCGGCAGGGAGCTTCCCAGATTTCCGCGGCGGCCTTGGGGCCGTAGCGGCGAACGAGCTGGTGTAGTTCCAGCTCGCTGTCAGGCGTGAGGAACCCGGCGCTGCGGCCGGAAGAACTGCCGCCGATGATGTTTTTTTCAATTACGACTACGTTCAGGCCCTTGCGCAGAAATTCAGCAGCTGCGCTCATGCCACTGAATCCCCCACCGACGATGAGCACATCGCACTTGATGTCCTTCGCAAGGGGTGGGCAGTACTTGTGCTCCTTGATCAGCAGGGTGGTGATCCACCAGTTCTGATTGACCAGCCTCACGTTTGCGCTCATGTTGCGGTTCCCTTCAACCCATACGGCGGTAAAACAGCACGATGGCTGCTTCGGCCGCGAGCATCGCGACAACGACCGCGATCAGGGCCACGATCCCGTTGAACGGCCCGCCGAAACGCAAGCCGTCACCGAACGCGAGGGTGAGCGCTTCGAGAATGACGAACTTCGACCCGAACAGCACCAGCCAGGCGGTGAAGAAGCGCATGAATTTCGCAAAGCCGCCCTGCTTCGCGTTGAAGTAGGCAGCCAGCTTATGCTCGAGCACGATGGTGAGCTTCAGGAGCACCTGCAAGAGCACGGCGGCGAGCAGGGTGATCGTGAACGAGTCCGCGGAAACGTGCTCCCAGTATTCGGCGAACAGGTTCAGTATCACGAGATCCACCAGAATTGCGGTGAAGTAACGCAGGAACACCCGTTGCCGGCTCGAGGGTGTGTGATCGAGCGTGTCCCACAGCGAAGCGTTGCCAGTCGTTGTCGTCATCCGTTTTCTCCCAAGGTAGGTGCATTCATGAGGATTCCCCGCTTTGCGCTGGTTGGTCATGCGGGCGCGGGTAAAGCGATGCCAGCAGGGCAATCATCCCCAGGGCGTACGCGCTCGCCAGGAACACATAGACCACGCGCGATGCGAACGCGGTGGTCGCGTCGTTGAACGGGCTCAGGCCTAGGCCAAGCAGAACCAGCGCTGCGGTGCCGGCTCCGACATACAGCGGGGCGGACGGGCCGCCGTTGGCTATGCGCTCGCCGAAAAAAAGCGAGACGGCGAGAATGATGAGGGCGAGCATCAGCAGGGATGACGCGGCATCGATCATGAAGTAGGCGACGATGGCCACACCGCCGGCGATGAGGTTGCCCAGCAGGATTCCGAGCACGGCCCGTTTTCCCTCAGCGAACCCGGCAGTCCGCAGGATCGACAGCACGGTAATGGTCACGACAAGGGCCGCGGACTCCCTGCTCAGCAGGAACAGGACGAGCGGAACGACGATGAGTGTACCGATCAGTGCGACGCGCCGGTCTTCAGCGGCGGGCCTGGGAAGCCCAGGGGGAGGCACCGGAGCGCTGCCTCCCGTGGCCAACGTTGGTTCGGGGAAAAGCGCATGCATCAGCCACGCGGCCAGGATGGCAATGGCCATCCCCAATATCATGATCCGCGCGACTGTCGTAGCCAGGCCTTGGGAGTGCGCTGCCATCAGCGGCGTTACGGTTACCGCGACCAGGAAGAAAAACCAGATCGGCGAAGCGCTGCGCTGCTGGCCATAAAGGCCTGCGAACAGGGCAAGGCCGAATGTAGTGATGAAGGCTACCGGGGAGGCAAGCGTCAGGCGAGTCAGCAGCAGGGCGGCTAAAAAAGCGGCCGCGATGCCGGCCACCGACGCGATCGCAGCGGCAAGCTTCAGCGGCGGCTGTTTGGTGGAAAGCATCATCAACGCGAAGATCGAAGCGATGAAGGGCAGGTCCCAGCCGAGGGCTTCGCCAATCACGAACGGGATCGCCATGCCGCCGGCGATTCTCAGCGCGTGGCGGGTCGACGCGTCAAACAGTTCGTGCGACCTGAGGCTTGCGCCGCTGCCGGAAATAGCCTCAGAGGACATAGCTGAACAGGCTTGTCAGGCGGATGTGCAACCAAGCCAAACCGTTCATGATCGAACTCTCTCCGGAATACACGATGACGCGAACCAGGGAACCGACGCGTACCGAGCCTAACGGCAATTTGTTGTCGCCTGTCAGTAATACCGGAAAGCGCTGGGCGCTGCGCAGCCATTCCTTCTGTTCGCTGACGGTAGGCAGGCCGGACGAGTCGCGTCCGGAGCCTGACGAGACACCCCAGGCGATGCTCTCCACCCGCATAGGGAAGACTTGGCCCGGAAGGCCGTCGAGGACCACTTCGGCCTTGTCGCCGCGCTGCAGGTTGCCGAGGCTTTTCTCGCGCAACTCGGCAACGACCCAGCCGGTGCGGGTGTCGACGAAGGTCATCACCGGCGCGCCAGTCTGCACGTATTGTCCGACCGCCAGTTTCAGATTGGTGATCAGGCCGTCAGAGGGAGCCATGACGCTGCTTCTCTCGAGGTCGAGCCGGGCCCGTTCGAGTTCCGCAGTTGCTGCGCGGATCTGCGGATTGTCGGCGCCGCGTGATCCGAGCTGTTTCCTCGCCGATTCGACATCGGCGCGCGCCCGCTGCACATCCGCTTGCGAGGTTTCCAGCGCAGCCTGCATCTCGTCGC
>JANNNQ010000249.1:0-2534 GCA_031398625.1 Pseudomonadota bacterium | reverse complement strand
CGGCATGGTCTTCCAGAGCTACGCGCTGTTCCCGCACCTGACGGTGGCCGAGAACGTGGCCTTCGGCCTCGAGATGCGCAGGGTGCCGAGGGCGGAGATCGCGCCCCGCATCGCGGAGGCCCTCCGGCTCGTGCGGCTGGATGGGCTCCACGAGCGCCTCCCGCGCCAGCTCTCGGGCGGACAGCAGCAGCGCGTGGCGCTGGCTCGCGCGCTGGTCTATCGCCCACGCGTCCTGCTGCTCGATGAGCCTTTTGGCGTAGAATGGGACAGTCTTACCTATTACAACAACGGAGGAACAATGTATGGCACGAACAACGCTACTGCTTGGCGCACTCACCGGGTTGATGATGGCCATCGGCAATTATTTCGGTGGCCAGAACGGAATGCTGATCGCGTTAATTTTCGCATTGGTCAGTAACTTCATCGGCTATTGGTTTTCCGACAAGATCGTTTTGCGGATGTACAGCGCTCGCGAAGTCACGGAATCTGAAGCCCCAACCTTGTATCGTATTGTCCATAACCTCGCACTCGGCGCACGGATGCCAATGCCAAAGGTCTATATTATTCCCAATGAAGGGGCCAACGCCTTTGCCACTGGGCGCAATCCTCAGCATGCAGCCGTTGCGGTGACTGACGGCCTGATGCGGATGATGGATGAACGAGAAATAACGGGCGTCCTGGCGCATGAATTAGCCCACGTTCAGAATCGCGACATCCTGATTAGTACGATTGCGGCAACGCTAGCCGGCGCGATTATGATGTTGGCCGACATGATGAAATG
This sequence comes from Pseudomonadota bacterium, assembly GCA_031398625.1. GTDB lineage: Bacteria > Pseudomonadota > Gammaproteobacteria > Steroidobacterales > Steroidobacteraceae > CAIUGU01. Next base: position 1,753 of record JANNNQ010000249.1, on the reverse strand, counting down.
GGGCGCGATTCTGGGCGGGTTCCGCCGCGACAGCGATGAAGAAGGGGGCGGAGGCGGAATCCTGGGAATGATTTTATTGCCGATCGTTGCTTCGTTTGCAGCGATGCTCATTCAGATGGCGATTTCTCGCACCCGCGAATTTGCGGCGGATGAAACTGGCTCGCGTATGTGCGGCGATCCCATGGCGTTAGCTTCAGCCCTCCGTAAGCTCGGCGTTGCCTCACAGCGATTGCCAATGGATGCCTCACCGCAAACCGCGCACATGTTTATTGTCAATCCGTTGTCCGCGGGCGGCATTGCCAAGTTGTTCAGTACCCATCCGCCACTGGAAGAGCGGATCGCGCGGCTGGAAGCGCTGGCGGGACGCAGAGTGTAACGCCATAAGACGGTGAGTGTTCTGGAGGGGCGTAGAACCTACGCCCCTCTTTTTTTGTCGGTACTAGTGCCCGCTACTTAATCGCCAACGCGTTGAGCGGACTACCCACCGCATGGGGAATGTTGAGTGGTGGGGCTGCCCACAAAAACTCATAGGCCCCATCGGCGGCACAATCTTTTGCCAGTTCATCAAAAGTAAAAATCTCACCCAACGATAGCCCAATATCGCGAATTGCGATTTGGTGAAATGGAATAAACTCCCCATCAATTTCCGACGGGAGTCGTTCCACGGCAATGTTATCCACCGCGATACACGAGATTTCTTTCTGGTGGATCCAATCGAGCGTATGCACCGACATACCCGGTTGCGCGTGAAAGTAGGCTTCCTTTTCAGCGTGCGTTTTCAGTGAATACCAGTACGGTACCCACCCCGTGCGCAAACACAGCGCGTCGCCACTCTTCACTTCAATCTTCTGGGCTTTGCAGCAGCCATCAAGGTCATCCGGGGTAATCGGATAATCCTTGGGCAGGTGGCCATCCTTTTCGTAGCCCTTGTAGCGCACCATATCGATCAGCACGCCACGCGTGACAAATGACTGATACAGTTGGCCAATGTCGTTCCGCGCCGCTCCCGCGTGCGCGGTGACAGCGCTTGTCGGCGTATCGTTGTAGAACTTATTCTCGTACCCAACATGCGCGAGGCTGTCCCATTGGGTTGACCCTTGCAGGTACATGGTCACGTAATCATCATTGACAATAGCCGATCCCGGCATGCCGAGCTCGGTGATCGGCACATTCAATACCGACATGAACCGTTGCATCGCCGTCCGCGTCGGAAAGACCGGCCCGGCTTGGTCGAGGGGAATACTGCAACAGAAGACGCTGCCTTTCTTGACCAACCTCGCCGCGGCAACAATGACCGCGGGAGTAATAAAATTGGCGGTGCCCTTTTGGTCCTCTTTGCCCCACCGCCCCCAATTGGTGACTTTTGACATCCCTTCACGTCCTGGCATAACTCTTCCTCCTTCTATCTATGATGTGCGTTACTCTCCTTGCCTTTTATATCTGAGGAGGTACAGAGGTGAAGTAGGGGCACGGCATATCAGAAGGAAAGCCTGACGTTTCAAGTACGATCTTGAACAGAGTCAATCAGAGCGAGGATGTTTATGCGCGTCTTGGTTATTGAGGATGATCCTCAAATTGCTTCGTTCATAACGACAGGGCTGCGGCAGGCGGGTTTTGCCGTGGATCGCGCCGCCGATGGCGAGGAAGGGCTGCAACTCGCGGTGACCGAGCCGTACGATAGTGTCGTGGTCGATGTGATGTTACCAAATCTTGATGGTCTGAGTCTGGTCGAAGAAATGCGGCGGCGCAAAGT
>JANNNQ010000230.1:0-1762 GCA_031398625.1 Pseudomonadota bacterium | reverse complement strand
CGTTGATGCGCAGGAAGTCGCGCGCATGATGACCGGCCCGACTTGGCGCGAAGTCGAAGACGACGATCTGGGGTTGCGTGCTGTTTGCAGCGCAGAAGCTCGTGGTGCAGTAGCTCCACAGGTACGCCCGGTGCGTCTTGCCGTTGCCCGGTTTGAGCATCGCAACAGGCGTCTCGTCGGCGTGCAGCACGCCGTGCATGAGCATGTCGCGCTTGAGCGCCGCCACCAGCGGTGTCAGCTGCACGCCGCAGGCCCCGACCCAGGCCGCCAGCGTCGATCTGGGGATCGCCAAACCGGCGCGCTCGAAGATGCTCTCCTGGCGGTACAGCGGCAGGTGATCGGCGAACTTGGCCACCAGCACCTGGGCCAGCAGGCCCGTGGTGGGGATGCCCTTGTCGATGATGTGCGCGGGCAGCGGCGCTTGCACGAGCGTTTCGCAGTGTTTGCAGACCCACTTGCCGCGGATGTGGCGCTCGACAGTGAACACACCGGGCTGGTAGTCCAACTTCTCGGCCACGTCCTGGCCGATGCGGGTCAGCGCGCAGCCACACGCGCAGGTGGTGCTCTGGGGCTCGTGGCGGATCTCGCGGCGCGGCAGATTGGCCGGCAACACCTGGCGCCTGGGTTGTTGCTTGTCGCCTTTGTCCTGGGCGGGCGGGGCGAGTTGTTCGAGCTCCTTGGCCAGCGCCTGCAGGTCCGCCTCGAGGGTCTCTTCCAGCAAACTGCGTTGCTCGGGGTTGAACGACTCGCCGTATCTTTCACTGCGGGCGGCGAACTTCAGCCGCTTGAGCACGGCCATCTCGTGCGTGAGCTTGTCGATGGTGGCTTGCTTGAAGGCGATCTCGCGCTCGCGCCGCGCGATCTCGTCGTGCTGGGACGTCAGCTTGCCCATCAGCGACTGAACCACTTCGCGCAGTTGCTGCGCATCGAGTCGGTTCAGTTCAGCGGCGTCAATCACGGAGCGTGATTGTGCCGCTTGACTCGCCAGTTAGCAACGCAGTTTCGCGACGGCGCAACGAATCTACAACACGCTGATGATGCCGGTCTGGCCGATGCGCTGCCATGGCAGGCCCAGCACCAGGGCATCGAGCTGGGGGCGGCTCAAACTCAAGGTGCTGCCTGCGTCCTTGGGCCAGACGAACTTGCCTTGGTGCAGGCGCCGCGCGGCCAGCCAGATGCCCAGCCCATCGTGCACGAGCACCTTCATGCGGTTGGCACGTCGGTTGGCAAACAGGTAGGCGTGATGCGGGTGAGCCGCACCGAAGACGTGCACGACGCGCGCCAATGCGGCTTCGCTACCGGCGCGCATGTCCAGTGGCTGCACCGCCAGCCACACGGCGTCCACCCGGATCACCGCAGCAGCTCGCGCAGCCAGGCAGCGCAGTCACCCGCCGACACGGGCCAGGTGATCGTCATCGCGGTCGCGCCGCGACGCACCTGAATACGAATATCGCTCGTGGCGTTGGCTGACGCCACCCCGGCCCACGACACCGGCACGAACTCGCCAGTGCGCGCCGGCACTACGGGCAGGCCTTCGCGGGCCAGTTGCCGCCAGCGGTGCACCACGTTGGCGTTGATGCCATGCGACATCGCCACCTTGGCCACCGACGCGCCGGGTGCGTCGCACTCAGCCCTCACTCGGGCCTTCAACTCAGCGCTATAGCGACGCCGTGACGCTGATCTGTCTCTTGCCATCGTGTCCACCTAAAACCTTATGTGGACACGATCCTTCATCGCGCAGCCGTCCGATTCAAGATGGGTT
>JANNNQ010000229.1:0-1942 GCA_031398625.1 Pseudomonadota bacterium | reverse complement strand
GCGGCGGAGGAGCTCGAGCCCGAAGCGATGGAGAAGGCGAAGCGCGAGGACGCGAAGGTCGCAACACCTTCGGGCAAAGGGCGTTAGCAGTTCGTTGAAATAGTGGGCCTTGGTATCTGCCCGAAACGTTCGCGATTCGTTAATGTCATGGTCGACTCAATCGTGATGGTGTGACAGCGATGCGCGGAGCGGACGTGACGCAAGAAGGCTTGTTCGTGACCCGGCAGACGGCGGACTATGTGCCGGCGGAGCATCCGCTGCGGCCGATTCGGGACATCATCAACCTGGCGCTGCGCGACCTCGACCTGCTGTTCGAGTCGATCTACGAGGACTGGGGGCGGCCGTCGGTGCCGCCGGAGCGGCTGCTGCGGGGATTGGTGTTGCAGGCGCTGTACGGGATCCGTAGCGAGCGGCTGCTGTGCGAGCAGCTGGGCTACAACCTGCTGTATCGCTGGTTCGTGGGCCTGAGCATGGACGAGGCGGCGTGGGATCACAGCACCTACACCAAGAACCGTGACCGCCTGATCGAGCACGACGTGGTTCGCGCCCTGTTCGGCCAGGTGATGGAGCAGGCCAAGGCCGCGGGCCTGCTGTCCGACGAGCACTTCAGTGTCGACGGGACGCTGATCCGTGCCTGGGCGTCGCACAAGAGTTTCGTGCCCAAGGACGGTCCGCCGCCGCCGAGTTCGGGCGGCGGCAGCAACCGCGAGGTCGATTTCAAGGGCCAGAAGCGCAGCAACGACACCCACGCCAGCACGAGCGATCCGCAAGCGCGGCTGTACGCCAAGTCGAACAAGCAGGAATCGGTGCCGGCCTACCTGGGACACGTGCTGATGGAGAACCGCAGCAAGCTGGCGCTGGACACCCGCGTCACGCAGGCCACGGGCACCGGCGAGCCCGAGGCGGCGATCGACATGCTGAAGGGCTTGCCCGGCGAGAAGCGCAGGACGGTCGGTGCGGACAAGAACTTCGACAATGCCGGGTTCGTGAGTGGCTGTCGGGAGATCGGCGTGACCCCGCACGTGGCGCAGAACGCCTACGAGTACAACACCCGGACTGGCAAGCGCGCCAAGCGCAGGAGCCGCATCGACGGGCGTACCACGCGACATGCAGGCTATCGAGCCAGCCAGGTTATTCGCAAGGCGATCGAGATGCTGTTCGGCGACGGCAAGCAACACGGCGGGACGATCCGGCAGGTGAAGCTGCGGGGCCGGCGCAAGGTGAGCGACGTATTCACGATGTCGATGTTGGCGGTGAACCTGCGCCGCTTGCCCAGGCTGCTGCTGGCGGCGGCACCCATCATGGCGGGAAGCGGATAAACGGGAGAAGTGCGTCCGCCGGCTGGATTCGAGTACGAAACGAAGCAAGACGAACGCAAAACGGCGATTAAGCCGCCCGCCAGCGACTGCCCGAAGCCGAACCATCTCGAAAAGCGCATCGGTAGCGATCAGCGAGTCCTCAGTCCCTGCAATTTCAACGAACTGTTAGGCGTCAGCGGCCGCGCACGTCGATCGCTCGCGTCGTCAGAGCCGCGCGATGGCCTTCGGGTAGCTCTTTTCCAGTGCTCTTGCGCCATCGACCTCGATCGCGAGATCGTTCAGCAGCCCATCCTTGAGTCCGTAGACGAAGCCGTGCAGCGTCAGCGCCTGGCCGCGCTGCCACGCCTCCTGCACGATCGTCGTCCTGGCGAGGTGGACAACCTGCTCGATGACGTTGAGCTCGCAAAGACGGTCGACCCGCCCCGTGAAATCCACCACGCCTTCGAGCAGGGGCCGGTGCTTCGCGGCGACGTCCTGCACGTGCCGCAGCCAGTTGTCGATGAGGCCGAGCTTGCCGCCCTCGAGCGCGGCACGCACGCCGCCGCAACCGTAGTGCCCGCAGACGATGACGTGGCGAACCCGCAGCACGTCAACCGCGTACTGGAGCACCGACAGGCAGTTGA
>JANNNQ010000220.1:0-2139 GCA_031398625.1 Pseudomonadota bacterium | reverse complement strand
CGCTGCAGGAGGTGAGCTTCGACGTGCGCGAGCACGAAGTCCGCGCCATCATCGGCCCCAACGGCGCCGGCAAGAGCTCCATGCTCAACTGCATTAACGGCGTGTATGTGCCGCAGCAGGGCACGCTGGTGTTCGCCGGCCAGTCGTTCTCGGCCAACGGCCCGCGCCTCACGCCGCGGCGCATGGCCCAGTTGGGCGTGGCGCGCACCTTCCAGAACCTGGCGCTGTTCAAGGGCATGAGCGTGCTCGACAACATCATGACCGGCCGCAACCTGCGCATGCGCAGCAACCTGCTGCTGCAGGCGCTGCGCTGGGGCCCGGCCGAACGCGAGGAGACCCAGCACCGCGAGGTGGCCGAACGCATCATCGACTTCCTGCAGATCCAGGCGCACCGCAAGTCGCCGGTGGGGCGGCTGCCCTATGGCCTGCAAAAGCGCGTGGACCTGGGCCGCGCGCTGGCCATGGAGCCGCGCGTGCTGCTGCTCGACGAGCCCATGGCCGGCATGAACCTGGAAGAGAAACAGGACATGTGCCGCTTCATCCTCGACGTCAACGACGAGTTCGGGACCACCATCGTGCTGATCGAACACGACATGGGCGTGGTGATGGACATCTCCGCCCGCGTGGTGGTGCTGGACCACGGCCGCAAGATCGGCGACGGCACGCCGGACCAGGTGCGCGGCAACCCCGAGGTGATCCGCGCCTACCTGGGCACCAAGCACTGACACTGACATGGGCTTCTTCCTCGAAACCCTGCTGGGCGGCCTGATGGCCGGCATGCTGTACTCGCTCATCGCGCTGGGCTTCGTGCTCATCTTCAAGGCCAGCGGCGTGTTCAATTTCGCCCAGGGCGCCATGGTGCTGTTCGCAGCGCTGGCCATGGCGCGCTTCGCGCAATGGCTGCCCCTGTGGCTGGGCATCGAGAGCCGCGCGCTGGCCAACACCCTGGCCTTCGTGCTGGCGCTGGGTGTGATGGTGGCGGTGGCTTGGGCTGTGGAGCGGCTGGTGCTACGGCACCTGGTCAACCAGGCGCCCATCAGCCTGCTGATGGCCACGCTGGGCATCGCGTATTTTCTCGATGGCGCCGGCCAGACGATCTTCGGCTCCGACATCTACAAGATCGACCTGGGCCTCCCCAAGGACCCCTTGCTGCTGTGGCCGCAAGTTTTCGAAGGCGGCGTGCTGGTCACACCCGAGGACCTGATCGCCGCCGCGGTGGCCGCCGTGCTGGTGGCGCTGCTGGCACTGTTCTTCCAGAAGACGGCCACCGGCCGGTCCCTGCGCGCCGTGGCCGACGACCCGCAGGCGGCGCAGTCCATCGGCATTGGCCTCAGCGGCATCTGGGTCATCGTCTGGAGCATTGCCGGCGGCGTGGCGCTCGTGACCGGGGTGATCTGGGGCTCCAAGCTGGGGGTGCAGTTCTCGCTCTCGCTGGTGGCCCTGAAGGCCTTGCCGGTGGTGATCCTGGGCGGGCTGACCTCCGTGCCGGGTGCCATCGTGGGCGGGCTCATTGTGGGTGTGGGCGAAAAGCTGTCGGAGATCTACCTGGGGCCTCACATCGGCGGCGGCATCGAGATCTGGTTCGCCTACGTGCTGGCGCTGGCCGTGCTGCTGGTGCGGCCGCAGGGCTGTTCGGCGAGAAGATCATCGACCGCGTGTAGGGCAGCGAGGACACCATGCTCTACCGCGAGAACGGCCAGTTCAAGACCAGCTACCGCGCCGACCAGCAGATCTTCCCGGTACGGCAAGACCGCATCGCCGTGCTGGTGCTGCTGGCGCTGGCCTTCATCGCGGTGCCGCTGCTGGCCAGCGAGTACCTGCTGCGGGCGGTGCTGATCCCCTTCCTGATCCTCTCGCTCGCCGCACTGGGGCTGAACCTGCTGGTGGGCTATTGCGGCCAGGTCTCGCTGGGCAGCGGCGGCTTCATGGCAGTGGGGGCGTACACGGCCTACAACGTGTTCGTGCGGTTGCCGGGGGTGCCGCTGGTCGTCGCCCTTCTGCTAGGTGGGCTGGGGGCCACGGCGGTGGGGCTGCTGTTTGGCCTGCCGTCGCTGCGCATCAAGGGCCTGTACCTGGCCGTGGCCACGCTGGCGGCGCAGTTCTTCACCGACTGGGCGTTCCTGCGCATCCCCTGGTTCA
>JANNNQ010000213.1:0-26531 GCA_031398625.1 Pseudomonadota bacterium | reverse complement strand
GGACCTGGTCACGCTCGATCGCAACCGAGGCAAGACCCGCCGCCGACTCGATCATCTCGATGTCATGGGCTTCCGGACGGCGTGGCTGGAAGTGGTAGAGCGCAAACGAACCGAGCACGCGGCTGTCGCTCCCCATGATGGGCATCGACCAGCAGGCGCGCAGCCCATGGGGCCGGGTCAGACCCAGATACTGCTGCCACAGCGGATCCGTCTCGATGTCGCCGACGATCACGGGTTCGCGGCGCCACATGGCTGTGCCACAAGAACCTTCGGCCGGGCCGATGGGCAACCCTTCGATGGCAGCGACATATTCCGGCGGCAACCGCGGGGCGGCAGCTGTCTTGATGCGATCGCCTTCCGGATCGAGCAGCACGATGGAGCAGAACGCATCGGAATCGATACGCTCGATGTATTCGCAGATCTCCTGCAACACCCGCCGCAGCGAAGAACCCGTGGCGACCAGCTGGAGGACGGCACGCTGCCCCTCGCGCAGGGCGTCCTGTCGTTTGCGCCGCGTGACATCGCGCGCGATGGCGTAGGAGGTCTGGGCCTCAGGCAGCCATGCGGCCGACCAGCTGAGATACACCGCATTCCCGTCGCGATGGCGAAAGCGGTTCTCGAATTCGCGCGTTACCCTGCCAGCCTGCAGGGCAGCAGTTTCAGTTGCCGTGCGTTCGCGATCCTCTTCGTGCAGGAATTCAGTATAGGAACGCCCGACCATCTCGGCAGGGCTGTAACCCAGAATCTGCTTCGCCGATGCGCTGATCAACAGGAAATTCCCGGCCGCATCGAAGGTGCAGATCAGGTCCCGTGACTGATTCACGATCTGCTGCATTTCAGCCAGCGCCAGACGGGCACGCGTTTCGCTGGTCCTCGCATAGACTTCGGCGCGGCGGCGCTCCTCGACCTCGCGTTCAAGCAGGGCGCGCGCGCTCACGATACCCGCCGTCCGCTGCCGTGCCATGCCCGCATAGCGCAGCGCCACCGCCATCAGCACCGACAGCGCCAGACCGAACAGCAGAGTGAGCTTGGGCAGCAATGTCGGGAGCTGCCCGAGTATTTCCGGGCCCGGCCTGACCTCCACCTGCCAGCGCCTCCAGTAAACCTGTACTTCCTGCTTCTCCGAACCGAAGTCCTGGCCGGAAACCGCGGCGGCCGGCGCAAGGCGTGCAAACACCCGATGTCCCGCATCGGATATCTCCGCGCTGTAGCCTCGCGCCGTTTCCCCGATCGTCTGCTCGAAAAGCGAATCAAGCCTCGCTGTAAACGCCAGCATTCCCGAGACGTCGCTGGAGCCGAAAGGCGCAAGGATGTAGCCGATATGCTCGGCGGGTGGGTGGCTGTGGGTCTGGTTGCGGAACAACTGTACCGTCCGGGTATCGAGTGCCTTGCGGAAAACCGGGTTCGTCGCCGGCTCGATCTCCACGATCGCATCAGGCAACAACTCGCCGGGATCGCGGACCACATGCTGCCGCATGGAGCCGTCAGGATCGAACCAGACAATCTCCCGGAGCCAGTTGTTGCCGCGGAAATACTCCAGGGCTGCTGCTCGCCACGTCGCATCCGACACGATCGTCGCTTCCCGTGCAGTGCGCCGTGCCGTCCGGCCAATCGCCTCCTCCCAGGCCGTGCTGCCCGCATTGAGGGTAGCTACTATCTGTTCCCTGGCTTCACGCATCTCCGTACGGATGCGCCGGTCCCCTGCCACGGTAAAGGCTTGCCACAGGACGAGGGAAACCACTGCAATCGCGAGGCCCGCGCCCACAGGCAGTTCCCAGATCCGCTCCGCGGCTGGAAGCTCTGCCCGGCCCTGGGCGGCGAAAAAAGCAATGGCAACTCCGGCAACCAGCAGGCCGATGCTGGTATGGATCGCCATGTACGTGAACCGGACGGACTGCGCAGGGGATTCGCTGGTATTCAGCAGCGTCCACAGTCCGGCTGCCACGCCACACACACAGACAAAGAGCCCGAGCACCCAGGGAATGACTGCCGCAACCGGTTGCCGCGGAAAGGCCGTGAGGACCAGCGCGGACCCCGCCAGCATGAAGCAGGACGCGGTGTTGGGAGACATCCGGCCCGGCGAAGGCGTGAAGACGGTGATGTAGTGCCGGAACAGCAGTTCATCGATCCCGGGATGCAGGTCGAAGATCCACGTCGTGAGCGTCACGCCGCCGATCACCAGTGGCACTGCACCGAGAACAGCAGCCGCCCGGCGATGGCCTGCTGCCAGCGCCACCAGGGCCAGGCCAAGCGCCCCAAAGCTCAAAGCAGTGTTGTACTGCATGGGCACCCAGGACGGATGCAGCTGCAGGAGCACCGGAACATGCAGGTGCCAGCCCGCGAGGACAATGGCGCCGAGGGCGGCCACGAGCGCGCCCAGCCAGACTCCTACCAGGCGGTTACGGCTCCGGTCATCCATCTCCGGCAACTCTCCCCTGCCGACAGCAAACAGGTGTCAGACTACAGGCTGGCGGCCTCTCCGGGCCCGAGCACCGTTCACAAATCGCGGGTCGCGATCAGTGAGCGGCGTCCCCGCCAATCAATTCGAGCAGCTCTGCTGTCTTTGCCTGCATCAACGCGGCATCACCCCGGCTTTCCACGTTGAGGCGCAGCAAGGGTTCGGTATTCGAACTGCGCAGATTGAAGCGCCACTGGTCGAACTCGACTGAGAGCCCGTCGATGAAATCCACATGGAGCGCACCGGTGGTGTAGCGATCCTGTACGCGCTGGATCGTGGCTTTGGCGTCCGCGACTTTGCGGTTGATTTCGCCACTGGCGGGGAACAGGAGGATGCGCTCGTCCACCAGCCGGGAGAGGGTCTTGCCGGACTCGCAGACGATCTGCGCCACCAGCAGCCAGGGGATCTGGCCGCTGTCGCAATAGGAGAACTCGCGGAAATAATGATGGGCGCTCATCTCGCCGCCATAGGCTGCGTCGACCGTGCGCATGACATCCTTCATAAAGGCGTGGCCCGACTTGGAGACGACAGCCTGTCCGCCCAGCGTCTTGACCATGTCAAGCGTAGCCCAGGTAAGGCGCGGATCGTGAACGATGCGGGCTCCCGGTTCCTTGCGCAGGAACGCGGACGCCAGGAGCCCCACGATGTAGTAGCCCTCGATGAACCCGCCGTGCTCGTCGAACAGGAAGCAGCGATCGTAGTCGCCATCCCACGCGATGCCGAAGTCCGCCTTGTGCTCGCGAATCGCCGCGATCGTGGACGCCCGGTTTTCTTCGAGCATCGGATTGGGCACGCCGTTCGGGAAGGTGCCGTCCGGGTCGTGATTGACCTTGATGATCGTGAAGGGCAGGTGCGCTTCGAGCCGGTCAACCACTGCTCCGGCCCCGCCATTGCCTGCATTGCAGACGATCTTGAGCGGCTTGAGCTTCGAGCGGTCAAGGTAAGACAGCAGGTGCGCGATGTACTTTGTCCAGACATCGAGCTCGACGCGCGTTCCTGCCTTTGCCGGAGCGGTGTAGACATCGGCTTCGCCGATGCGGCGGATATCCTGGAGGCCGGTATCGCCGCTGATGGGACGCGACTCCGCCCGCACGAACTTCATGCCGTTGTAGTCCATCGGATTGTGGCTGGCGGTCACCATGATGCCGCCGTCCAGCTTTTCGGCGAACGTGGCGTAGTAGACCACCTCCGTCCCGCACAGGCCGATGTCGTACACATCCACGCCGGAGTCCATCAAGCCACGCGTCAGCGCCTCGCAGATCTCGGCGCTCGAGAGCCGGATATCCCGCCCGACGATCACGCGCTTCGGCTTCAGCCATTCCGCGTAGGCCCGGCCAACCCGATACGCCACATCGGCGTTGAGTTCATCGGGAATGCGGCCCCGCAAGTCATAGGCCTTGAAACCTTTGATGGCTGTCATGGTGCAGATCGGTCGTGGGAGGAATAACTTGAACGGGGCGCAGGCATTCTGGCGGCTCGCTGCAGGGACTGCAAACCATCGCTGCCGGGGTAGGCCACCGAGACTCAGCCGGTCTGGCCTTCCCGCCCGTACCTGTCCTCGAAACGGACGATGTCATCTTCGCCTAGGTAGGTCCCCGACTGCACTTCAATGATGTGCAGGGGAATCTTGCCGGGGTTCTCGATGCGGTGTTTCGCGCCGACCGGGATGTACGTCGACTGGTTCTCCTCCAGCAGGAAGACTTCCTCACCACGGGTGATCCGCGCGGTGCCGGACACCACGACCCAGTGTTCCGCCCGATGATGGTGCAGCTGCAGGGAGAGCGTCGCGCCCGGCTTCACCACGAGCCGCTTCACCTGGAACCGCTCGCCGGCATCAATGCTGTCGTAGCTGCCCCACGGCCGATAGACCTGGCGATGGAGCGACGTTTCATAGCGCCCCTGGCTCTTGAGTTCGTTCACCAGGAGCTTCACGTCCTGCACGCGGTCCTTCGGCGCCACCAGAACGGCATCCTTGGTCTCGACCACTACATGGTCTTTCAGGCCGACGACCGCCACGAGCCGGCTGGTCGACTGCAGGTAGCAGCCTTCCGACTCGGCGGCCAGCACATCGCCGATCTTGACGTTGTCGTACTGGTCACCGGGGATTGCGTCGTGCAGCGCGGACCAGGAGCCCACATCGCTCCAGCCGGCATCGAGCGGCACGACGACCGCACGGGTCGTCTTTTCCATCACCGCGTAGTCGATGGAATCACTGGGGCAGTCGCTGAATTCCTTGAGTGGCAGGCGGGTGAAATCGAGATCGCGCTTCGCCGCAGCGATTGCCGTCGAGCAGGCGGCGTGAATGGCGTCCGCATGGGTTTTCAGTTCGTCCAGGAACGCCGATGCCCGGAACAGGAACATGCCGCTGTTCCAGAAGTAATCGCCAGAGTCGACGTAGCGCTGGGCAGTATCGTGATCAGGCTTTTCGACGAACTGCCGCACCGTATAGCTCGGCCCTGGACCATCGCCGCGACGGATATAGCCGAACCCGGTCTCAGGCATGTGCGGCACGATGCCGAACGTGACGAGGCTGCCCTTCCGCGCGGCTTCGTAACCGATGGCCACTGCCGCCTGGAACGCCTTGATGTTCCGGATCACGTGGTCGGCCGGCAGGACCAGCAGGACCGGGTCGTCAGCGATCCCTGTTTTCTCGCCAGCGGCAACCAGCGCCGCGACGGCCACCGCCGGGGCCGTATTTCGCCCGATGGGTTCGAGAAGAATGGCTTGCGCACTGACGCCGGACTCGCGCAACTGCTCCGCCACCAGGAAGCGGTGATTCTCGTTGCAGACCACGATGGCCCGGCCCACCCCACCCTGCAGCTCGATGCCTTCCAGGCGCGCCAGCGTCTCCTGGAGCATCGTTCCCTTGCCGACCAGCGACAGGAGCTGCTTCGGATACAACTCCCGCGAGAGAGGCCATAAACGCGTACCGGAACCACCGGAGAGAATGACGGGTATGAGCATGGGTAGCTAGAGTATTGGGAGGCAATGACAGTTGATGACAAAGGGCACGGATTTCATGGGAACGGGATGATACCGCGACTGCCCACCCCTTAGATCCTTGAACCCCGGTCACCTGATGGCGAATCCGGGCGGCTTGATGCGCCGGAGAGCACCCCAGCCGGGTCCGGTCAACTCTTCAACCGGCCGGTTTCCTCAAGATACCGGACGATGGCAGCGACGCATTCCTCGATATTCTGCCGGGACGTATCGAGCTGGATCTCGGCCGCTTCAGGCGGCTCGTAGGGCGACGTGATGCCCGTGAAGTTCTCGATCTGGCCTTTGCGTGCCCGGGCATAGAGGCCTTTCGGGTCACGCCCTTCGCACACATCAAGGGGGGTACTCACATACACCTCGATGAAATCCCCCTCTGCCGACAGCTCGCGGACCAGCCGGCGATCGCTGCGGAAGGGGGAGATGAAAGCCGTCACGACAATCAGGCCGGCATCCACGAACAGCTGGGCGACTTCGCCGATGCGGCGGATGTTCTCGACCCGGCCCGCGTCCGAGAAATCGAGGTCCCGGTTGAGGCCATGACGCACATTGTCGCCGTCGAGCAGGTAGCTGTGGTGACCGCGGCGGAACAGTTCCTGTTCGAGTGCATTGGCGATCGTCGACTTGCCCGCACCCGAAAGTCCCGTGAACCAGAGGACACACGGCCGCTGGCTGTTCTGGTTGGAGCGCTGCTGGCGGGTGATCTAGTGAGGATGCGTGTATGCCGTTCCCGCATGAGCCGCGGAACGCACGGCGGCCGACCGGCGGATCATGCCGGCACCGGCGGTCGCATGCGTCAGGCGGTCGAGGAGGATGAAGCTGCCCGTCTCGCGACTGGTGTCGTACACGTCGTAGGCGACGGGCTGGTTGAGCACGACCCGGCAGACCGCGATCTCGTTGAGTTTCAGTTCGTCCGCACCGTGCCGCGAGAGATCGTTGACGTCGACCCGGTACTCAATCTGCTCGACCGTGCCGCGCACGTAGTGGCTGCCGATCTTGATGTCATACGGCTTGCCGGGCAGCAGGGGCGCCTCGGCCATCCAGATCACATGCGCATCAAACTGCTTGCCCACGCTGGGTGAGCGATCGGGATGCACCAGCATGTCGCCACGGGTGATGTCGATCTCGTCTGCCAGCGTGATGGTGACGGCCAGCGGCGCCGAGGCCTCCTGCAGGTCACCGTCGTAGGTGACGATCGATCGTACCGTGCTGGCGTGCCGGTAGGGCAGCGCCATGATGGGGTCGCCGACACGCACGGTACCCGCCACCAGGGTGCCGGAATAGCCGCGAAACTCTGCATTGGGGCGGTTGACGTACTGCACGGGAAACCGGAGGTCTTCGCCCCGGTCCTGCGTGACATCCACCGTCTCCAGAACCTCCAGCAGCGCCGGGCCCCTGTACCAGGGCATCGCCGCGGAACGGGTGACGACGTTGTCACCGCGAAGCGCGGAGACGGGAATGACCCGGGCGTTCCTGACGCCGAGGCTGCGGAGAAACGCCTGGGCTTCGTTCGAAATCTCCTCGAAGCGCCCGGCGTCGTAGTCCACCAGGTCCATCTTGTTGACGGCCACGATGACGTGCTTCAGCCCCAGCAGCGAGACGATGAAACTGTGCCGCCGTGTCTGCACCTGCACGCCGCGCGCGGCATCGACCAGGATGATGGCGAGGTCTGCCGTGGAGGCGCCCGTTGCCATGTTGCGCGTGTACTGCTCGTGCCCCGGCGTATCCGCGATGATGAACTTGCGCTTGTCCGTATCGAAGTAACGGTAGGCGACGTCGATCGTGATGCCCTGCTCCCGCTCGGCCTGCAGGCCGTCGACCAGCAGGGCGAGATCGACTTCTTCGCCCGTCGTCCCCCAGCGCTGGCTGTCCGCACGGACGGCAGCCATGTGGTCCTCCAGGATCTTCTGCGAATCGTGCAGCAGACGGCCGATCAGCGTGCTCTTGCCATCGTCGACGCTGCCGCACGTGATGAAGCGCAGGAGGCTCTTCTGCTCCTGCGACGCGATGAATTCTCTGACGGGAATGGCGCTCATCTTCAGAAGTACCCTTCGCGCTTTTTCTTCTCCATGGACCCGGCCTGGTCATGGTCGATCGCGCGGCCCTGCCGCTCGGAAGTCCGGCTTTCCAGCATCTCACCGATGATGTCTTCGACCGTCGCCGCATCGGACGGCTGCGCGCCCGTAAGCGGGTAACAGCCGAGAGTACGGAACCGCACCTGCTCGAGCGCGGGCTTTTCCCCGGCATTCAGCGGCATGCGATCGTCATCCACCATCAGGGTCTGGCCATCGCGGTGGACGACCGGGCGCCTTTTCGCGAAGTAGAGCGGCACCACCGGGATGTTCTCCCGCTGGATGTACATCCACACGTCGAGTTCGGTCCAGTTGGAGAGCGGGAACACGCGGATGCTTTCGCCCTTGTTGATCCGGCCGTTGTATAGATGCCAGAGCTCCGGGCGCTGGTTCCGGGGGTCCCAGCGATGGTTGGCATCGCGGAAAGAGAACACGCGCTCCTTGGCACGGGACTTCTCTTCGTCACGCCGGGCGCCGCCAAACGCCGCATCGAAACCGTATTTCGAGAGCGCCTGCTTGAGCGCCTCGGTCTTCATGATGTCCGTGTACTTGCTGCTGCCGTGGGTAAAGGGCGTCACGCCCTTCTCGAGTCCTTCCTGGTTCGTATGGACCAGCAGCTGCAGCCCGAGCTCTTTCACGCGCTGGTCCCGGAACGCGATCATCTCCCGGAATTTCCAGGTGGTATCGACGTGCAGCAGCGGGAACGGCGGTTTGCCCGGGTAGAAGGCCTTCATCGCCAGGTGCAGCAGGACCGAGGAGTCCTTGCCGATGGAATACAGCATCACCGGGTTCTCGAACTCGGCGACGACTTCGCGAAAAATGTAGATGCTCTCGGCTTCGAGCTCATCCAGATGGGTCAGTCGGGCAGGCATGGACACGCTTCGTATCGGGGTCTTGTCACCAGATCGGGACTTGCCATTCTGGCCGGGTGGCGCTGGCACCGCCCAACCCGTTGGCTATTTAGAAACAGCATCAGGGAATACTGGAGCGAGAATAGCGGGCTGGCCATCCAAACGTCGTGAAGCCCGTCCAGAGTTTTGACAACTCCTGGCGCCCCCTTCCACTGCGGGAACGCGCCCCCTCCAACTGCGGTGCCTTTGGGTGGCACCGTCTCTATCCTGCCGGTGATCGAATGCTTGCGCCTCGCCCGATCCCGTAATAGGTGAGCCCGAACCGGGTGACGAACGCCGGGTCATAGAGATTCCGGCCGTCGAAGATGACCGGAAACCTGAGTTCTGCCTTGATTGCATCGAAGTCCGGACTGCGGAACTCCTGCCATTCCGTGGCGATCACCAGCGCATCAGCGCCCTGCAAGGCCTCTGTCGCGCTCTTCACCAGGGTCAGGTCGGCCCGATCGCCATAGAGCCGGTGGGCTTCATGGGCGGCAACCGGGTCGTAGGCGCGGACCCGGGCACCCGCCTGCCACAGCGCCTCCATCAGGACGCGACTGGGCGCCGCCCGCATGTCGTCGGTATTCGGCTTGAACGCCAGGCCCCATAACGCGATGGTCTTGCCCTTCAGGTCACCGTCAAAATGGCGGTGAACCTTGCGGAACAGCACCTGTTTCTGCCGGTTGTTGACGGCCTCGACGGACAGGAGCAACTCGGCATCGAACGTGTGATCCTTCGCGCTGCGTGCCAGCGCCTGCACGTCCTTCGGAAAGCACGAGCCGCCATAGCCCGCGCCGGGATAGATGAAGTGATACCCGATCCGCGGATCCGAGCCGATCCCGCGCCGGACCTTTTCGATGTCGGCCCCCATGAGCTCGGCGAGGTTCGCGAGCTCGTTCATGAAACTGATCTTGGTGGCCAGCATCGCATTGGCTGCGTACTTGGTGAGTTCGGCCGAGCGCACATCCATCACGATCATGCGGTCGTGATTGCGGGTGAACGGGTCATACAGGGCCTTCAGCAGCTCGCCCGTGCGGGGATTGTCCGTGCCCACGACGATGCGATCCGGCTTCATGAAGTCGCCGATCGCCGCCCCTTCCTTCAGGAATTCGGGATTCGACACGACGTCGAACTCGGCCGTCGCGCCACGGCCCGCGAGCGTCGCGCTGATCTTCGCCTTCACCTTGTCGGCAGTCCCCACCGGAACCGTCGACTTGGTGACGACAATCCGGTACTCGGCCATGTGCGTACCGATCGACTCCGCGACGGCCAGTACGTACCTGAGGTCCGCCGAACCGTCTTCGTCCGGAGGCGTGCCCACGGCGATGAACTGGAACAGGCCGTGCTTCACGCCTTCTGCGGCATCGGTGGTGAACTGCAACCGGCCGGCTGCGTGGTTCTTCCTCAGCATCTCCTCGAGCCCCGGCTCGAAGATCGGCGACTCGCCGCGCTTCAGCATCTCGATCTTCCGCGCGTCGACATCCACACAGAGCACGTGGTTACCCGCCTCGGCAAAGCAGGCGCCTGTGACGAGCCCGACATACCCCGAACCGAAAATGGTCAGTCTCACGCGTAAGTTCCTAAACGGACAAGAAAAACAGGCAGCGAGCCTAACGAAGGCGGGGCCCGGCGTAAAGCATCGGGATCACATCGCCAAGCGCGTGACCGGGTGGCTCACGACCGATAGCGGTGGGCGTTGTCCTTGAACCAGCGATAGGTGGCAGTGATGCCGTCCTGCAACCGGATCCGCGGTGCCCACCCGAGTGCCTTCAGGCGAGTCGTATCCAGCAGCTTCCGTGGCGTGCCGTCGGGCTTCGAGGGGTCGAAGCGGAGGGTGCCACTGAAACCCACCGTGCTGGCCACCAGCTCAGCCAGCTCCCGGATGGTCACGTCTTCCCCCCACCCGACATTGATCAGCTGCTCGTCCTCGTGATGCTGCATGAGGAACAGGCAGGCGTCGGCCAGGTCGTCGACATGCAGGAATTCCCGCCGTGGCGTTCCCGTGCCCCAGACGATCACTTCGGCCAAACCTGCCTCGCGGGCTTCATGAATCTTCCGGATCAGGGCCGGCAGGACGTGCGAACTCGCGAGATTGAAATTGTCCCCGGGGCCGTAGAGGTTCGTGGGCATCACGGAAATGGCGTTGAAACCGTACTGCCGGCGATAAGCCTGGCACAGCTAGATGCCGGCGATCTTGGCAATGGCGTACCACTCGTTGGTCGGCTCCAGAGGCCCGGTCAGGAGGCAGTCCTCGCTCATCGGCTGCGGGGCGAGCTTCGGATAGATGCAACTGGACCCCAGGAAGAGCAGTTTGCGCGTGCCATTCCGGCAGGCCGCATCGATGATGTTCGTCTGCATCTGCAGGTTGTCGGCCAGGAACTCTGCCGGATAGGTGCTGTTGGCCTGGATGCCGCCCACCTTCGCGGCTGCCAGGAACACGTACTCCGGCCGCTCACTCGCAAAGAACGCCTGCACGGCCGCCTGGTTCGTCAGGTCCAGCTGCGTTCGATCCTTGAGGAGGAGCTGTTGGCAGCCGTCCGCCTCCAACCGCCTGACCAGGGCGGAGCCGACCAGGCCCCGATGCCCTGCGACGTAGATCCGGCCTTGCAGGTTCATCGCCTCAGGCCCTACTCGTGATGCTTGTAGGTCTTGAAGCCCTGGGCCTGTACCAGCCCATCCCGGCGGGCAATCTCGAGGTCAGAGGCAACCATTTCCTTCACAAGCGCGGCAAAGCTCGTTTCCGCCTTCCAGCCCAGTCTTTCGCGGGCCTTGCGGGGATCGCCCAGCAACGTGTCCACTTCAGTCGGGCGGAAGTAGCGGGGATCGACCTTCACCACAGTTCGTCCACTGGCCCGGTCGACGCCCTGCTCTGCGACGCCCTTGCCTTGCCACTCGATGCGCATCCCGAGTTCGGCGCCGGCGAGTTCGACGAACTCGCGGACGGAATGCTGCTCGCCGGTGGCAATCACGAAATCCTCCGGCTGGTCCTGCTGCAACATCAGCCACTGCGCCTTGACGTAGTCGCGCGCATGCCCCCAGTCGCGCAGGGAATCCATGTTTCCCAGGTAGAGCGTGTCCTGCAGGCCTTCTGCGATCCGCGCGAGGGCCCGCGTGATCTTGCGCGTGACGAACGTCTCCCCACGGATGGGCGACTCGTGATTGAAAAGGATGCCGTTGCACGCGTACATCCCGTACGCCTCACGGTAATTCACCGTGATCCAGTACGCATACACCTTGGCGGCACCGTAAGGGGAGCGCGGATAGAAAGGTGTCGTTTCCCGTTGCGGGATTTCCTGGACCTTGCCGAACATCTCGGACGTGGAGGCCTGGTAGAACCGCGTCTTCTTCTCGAGGCCGAGGATCCGGATGGCCTCCAGAATCCTCAGGGTCCCGAGGGCATCGGAATTCGCCGTGTACTCCGGGGTTTCGAACGACACGCCGACATGGCTCTGTGCTGCCAGGTTGTAGATCTCGTCCGGCTTGACCTGCTGGATGATGCGGATCAGGTTGGTGGCATCGGTCAGGTCGCCATAATGGAGCGTCAGCTTCACGTCCCGGTCATGCGGGTCCTGATACAGGTGGTCGATCCTGTCCGTATTGAACGACGACGCGCGGCGCTTGATGCCGTGGACTTCGTAGCCCTTG
The DNA here is from genome assembly GCA_031398625.1 of Pseudomonadota bacterium. Lineage (GTDB taxonomy): Bacteria > Pseudomonadota > Gammaproteobacteria > Steroidobacterales > Steroidobacteraceae > CAIUGU01. The sequence continues at coordinate 14,472 of JANNNQ010000213.1, read as the reverse complement.
TCCAGAAGGAATTCGGCGAGATAGGCGCCGTCCTGGCCGGTAATGCCGGTAATCAATGCCGTCTTCAACTATTCGCTCCCTCAAGCTTCTGGTATCGCACCATTTCGGGGAAGATCCGGAAAATCAGGCGAAACGTTTGATGCCCGCCCGCCTGGCCGCCTTGTTCAGATCCTGATCAAGCGTGGCGAGCGGAATACCAGACCTCAATGACAGTTCCATGTAGGAGGCATCATAGGCAGACAGCCGGTAACGACGGGCGACTTGCAGGGTGTCCGACAATGCCGTTGCAACTGTATCCGAGTCGATATCGATGTCGAGCCCCGCGAGCATTTCGATGAACGCTTCACTCTGGGCTTCCACAAGCAGACCCTTCTGCTCGGCCCTGGCAATGACATTGGCAACTTCCAGATTCCAGACAACCGGGACGACCGCCCGGCTGTCCTCTGCTTTCATCGCCTCCAGGACGCTCATGGCGTAGTTTCTTGCGGACGCGGTTCCATCTCCCAGCAGCCAGCACATTGCGACTGACGCGTCGAGCACAAAATTCATTCACGGCCTTCCGCGATGAGGGCCTTTATATTGGCGGTGCCCTGAACAGGATTGTCATGCAGAAATGACTTGAATCTCTCTATCACGGCGCCTTTGTCCTTACGCCGTGCCGAACGGGCGGGCACAAGATCGGCGATCGCTTCGCCGCGGTTCGTAATGGTGAATCGCTTCCCGGCCTTTACCTGCCGCAGAAGATCCGGAAGTCTGGTCTTGGCTTCGTAGGCACCGATTTCGATTTTCATGATCTCTCCGACAGCTTCCAGGCCAGTCTACAGGCTGGTCTATTTACGAGCAACCGCAGTCTGTAACGGGGTTTCTTCAATTCACGCGCTTCAATGCAGCGGGGTGTCTCCAACTCGCCGCAAGGGCTCGGGAATCACCTTGAGGAACAGCTGCGCATTGCGGGCAAGCGCCAGCCAGCTACAGAAAAACGCAATGAAACCAAGGAACAGAACCGGCTCCTCAATGTTGCGGGAGTGCGCCCACAGGGCGAATGCCACGGAACCCGCAGACACCAGCAGGTAAACGAAAAAGATCACCCGGACCGAGAAACCCGCCGCCAGAAAACGATGATGGAAATGTCCGGCGTCTGCTTCCACCGGTGACATGCCCCGGACAAGTCGTCTGCACGTGGAAGTGAACAGTTCGAAAATGGGAATGGGCAGCAACCACAAGACGACAGCCGGCGCCGCCTCACCCGCTCCTGGCTGGACCAGCGCCAGTGCCAGTGCTGCGAGCAGGAACCCGAGCAACGTACTGCCCGCATCACCCATGAACACCCGGAATCGCCGGTTGTACTGCGTGGGGAGATTGAATACGAGGAAACCGGCCACCGCTCCAATCATTCCACTGGCTGCGATGACAACTGCAGGAACACCGCATAGGCCGCCCAGTACCGCCATTCCCGCCAGGGCGCACAGCGCCACGCTTCCCGCCAGGCCGTCCAGTCCATCCAGCATGTTGAAACCGTTGATCAGGGCCACACAGGCGATCACCGTAAAGGGCTCGGCGAGCCATCCGAGCGAGAAACCGCTGCCAGAACCGAAGAGGTTCCCCAGTGATTCGACCGACTGGTTGGTACCGTAGACAAGGCACGTGGCCGCCACGAGGTGCGCCCCGAGGCGCAAGCGAGGCCGAAGTGGACGGCAATCGTCAATCACCCCTACCAGCACCATCAGGACGGCTGCGGACAGGGCCATGAACCCGTTCGTACCCCAAGGCGCTCCCATGACGGCAGCAATGACCATGGAAAGGTACATCGCCACGCCACCGACAACGGGAACCTCGCCGGAATGGGTTTTTCGGCCGCCGGGCTGGTCGACCAGACCCAGCCGGGGCGCAAGGGGGCGAAGCACGAGCAGCGACGCAATGCTGAAGGCCAGCGCCAACAGCAGCGCAAAGGCGTTGATCATCCGGATCCCCGACGAGACCGCGATTCCCTGGATGTTGTTGTTGTGCCGGCGGCCGCGGGGTACCGGCCGCGCGATGTTACTCCGCCAGGACTATCGTTGTCGCCATAAAGTGGGCTGCACTCCGGTTGGCGATTCGTCCTCCTCCCTGGGTTCCTCGCGCCGACGGATGATGCGGCCGCTCGCGAAAACGAAGAAGTACACGGTTCCGAGCAGCAGCCACGCCGCGAAAAGCGCTCCATCCGGGACGCCCCACTGGTAACCGGCCACTCCGATACCTGCCAGAATGGAAGCCCCCAGAAGGATGAGCTGCGCGACCTGCCGGGACCGCAACCCGAGGCGCCGCAGCACATGATGGAGGTGCTCGGAATCGCCATGAAACGGCGATTTGCCCAGCAATAGCCGCCGCACCATGCTGCTGAAAAAGTCATAGATCGGCAGCGCGAAGATCCACAGCGCAACCACCGGGCTGAACGCACGGACGGGTCCCTGCGAAAGTTCTATGCACAGCCAGCCCAGCGAGAATCCCAGCATCGTGCTCCCGGCATCCCCCATGAAAGCCCGGACTTCCTGCGTACGACGGGAAGGCCAGTTGAAGATCAGGAAACCGACCAGGCAGGCAGAGAGACAGAGGATGATCGGCAGATACCCCAGTGTGCCGGCAATCAGGCAGGCGAGACCCATGAAGATCAGCGCAATCAGGGATTGCGTCCCCGCCACCCCGTCGCTGCCGTCGAACATGTTGAACGCATTGATGGCGGTCAGGACGATGACCAGGGTGAACAGGCTGGAAAACCACCCCAACTCGACAACGCCTCCGAAGAACGGCCGTCCGAGGTCGGCAACGCCGACGTCAGCACCGGCAATCATCACCAGCGCGGCGCAGATCTGGGCAAGAAACCTGACGGTTGGAGGTAAATCGTAGCGATCATCGACGGCGCCGATCACCACGAGGATAGAGATCGCCGTAATGAAGTAGGAATATCCCGCAATCGAATCCGGGTTGTAAATGCCCCCGAGCAGGAGTCCGAGGAACATCGCGAGGCCGCCGATGACCGGGACCTCGCCTTCGTGCATCTTCCGACCCCCGGGGCGGTCGATCCACCCTGCGCTCTTGGCAACCGGGCGAAGGGCAAACATGAAAAGGATGGTTATCAAAAGCGGAAGGCCCAGAATTGCCACAGATCTCGGCATTACTTCATCCTTGCCATGAGTCACCACCAAGCACGCTTTAGCTTCAACTGGAGCCCGGCCGAGAAGCCACTCCATCTATCGAGCAGCACTTTCCCTAATCAATACTACCTAGATCGCCGGGCGGAACACCACAGTTTTCAACCCACAAAGATCGTTGGAATGGCGGAACAACGGGAGCTTACGCTTGCCCGCCGCCTTCCGCGTGACACAGATACTGTTCATCGACATCAGGCGCATGAATGACTTCGAAAGCGTAGGTTAATCAGACCTTCCTTAATTCAGGGCGTCTACCAAACCGAAGGAACTATCGGCATAACGCTTAGCTAGTTTTGAGCTAGGCTCTGGAATCCCTGAGTCAAACTAGAGACTTCGTTGCTTTTCAAGCCTCTTCAAGCAAATCAACGCCCATCGCTGTCATTATTCGACGTGGAATATCCGTGAGCGGGAACCCCGCCTCCCTTTCCTTAGCTACTACACCTGTATCGAGAAAGTATCCAATCCCATTGTGCTCGCCATTCTTCAGTGCGACAAACGAAACCTGCTCAAAGAGCCCTCCGCAATTGCTTTCTGCAATCGTGAATTGATCGTTAGGCTGGATCTCCTTCGGAAACGTGAACATGACGAACAATTCCGTACCTCGATTGTCGACCTCGAAAAGTGGCGTCCCATCTTCATGAGCAGCCTGATTCAGGCGTACCTCGGCAAGACGCGCTTTTACTTCATCGGAACACTTGACTAAGAAATCACGCGACATGCGAGGCTCCACTTCCTCGAACTCAATCCCCACTCGGTGCAAAAAGGCGGCGTGATCTCTCAACCTCCAATAAAAAGTCGCATGCTCATGCGGAACTTGATGCAAGCCAGTGGCGATCATCAGGCGCGCGACCGGAAATGCCTTTTGAAGTTGACCGACTATTTCATCGTAGAGCCTATAGACCTCTAACACTGGATCTGCCCCTCTCGCGATGTACCAGTCCGGATTTCTATGCGGACCGTCATATGGCATAGCCGAGAACATGTAGTGATGTTGTATGTGTGCGGCTGCGTTCAAGAACAAGCTGCTAAACTGTGACTTCGCCCTGCGCACTTCGCGAGCAAAGATATCGGATAGCAGGAGATCTAGAATAATCGCCTTACGCCACGGAGCTCTACGCGAAGTCAGTGCCAGAGTAAGATAATTGGCATAGTTGGCTGGCTGAGCGTAAATCACCGCACCAATCGCCAGATTAAACAAGGAAGATGGAGTGATCTTTGACTCTGCATTATCGTTTATGGCTTGCGATAGCGCGTCGAACAAACGCTGCAGAGCGCCTCCCCCACTGATTCCTGTTTTCGTCCATGGATCCGGAACGAAGAATGCTGGATTTCGCAACCGATGCTTGGCGTTCATTGGACTGATTGCGCCCACAGTAAAGCCTTGATCTTCCAAAACTTCCCAGATTTGCGGAATGTCTCTACTAACGATATCCCCCAGGCGAAAGACCCCATGCTCCGCAAAAGTAAGTCCGGTGTGCGCCGTGACCCACTGAATCCATGGCTCCAAGTGCTCGTATTGATGCTCCGAAGTCGTATGCTCAACACCGTGGGTCTCAATGAGCTGAGCCAATCGCGGCAAGTAGCCTCGCGCAATATAGGCCCTGATGAAATCGAAGTTGACTTCATTGAGCTCAAGGAAGATAAGTTGTTGAACCACTGATAAATTTCCTCGCCGCTTCCCTGCTTTTCACTAGCGATCATCGAGGGAGCACTCATGATATCGAATCAATCACACTGCATCAGAATGCTCCCTGCATTGGCTTCAAATCACGCCCTCTTGCTTCAGCATCTCTCGATACAGCGCAAGTGTGTCGTCATGGACACGCGATGCGGAAAACTCCACGGCGACAACATTCCGCGCTCGCTCCGCAAGGGCGGCGCGCAGCACGGGCGCCTCGATTAGCTGCTTCAATGCGTCCGCCAAAGCGACCGAATCCCGGACTGGAACAAGCAAGCCTGTCTCCCCATCTCTCACAACCTCATGACAGCCCGGAACATCGGTGGTGACTAAGGCGCAACCGCAAGCGGCCGCTTCAAGCAGGACGGTAGGCAGCCCCTCGCGGTAAGAAGGCAGGCAAACCACATCGGTACGAGCATAGATCTCGGCCATGTCGTTGCGATGGCCCCACCATTCCACGTGGCCGGCCCGTTGTTGTGCCTCTAGCCAATCGGCCGCGATTGACGATGGATTTCCAGCATCAAGTCCTCCGAGAAGTATGAACTGAGCTGCAACCCCCTGAGCACGCAGAATGGCCGCAGCTTCGCAAAACTCACGCACTCCTTTGTCCCAAAGCATGCGAGCCGGTAGCAACACACGCGGCACAACATTATCGTGCGCGCGAAAACGAAACCGCTCAAGGTCGACGCCTGCGCCACGAATAAGAACGTCCTGCCCTGGACGCACTATTGATCTCATAAGAAACAGATTCTTATCATCTGAATTTTCAAAGATCACGCGAATACCCCGGCGGGCGAACAGCAGGCGGTAAATTGCCAGCACTCCCCAGCGACGAAGGCTAGCGAACCAACCGCGCGCGATGAAGATAAAACCAAGGCCGGAAATTGCGTTCACTATGCACGGTATGCGGGCGACGCGTGCGGCGAGCGTGCCGCACATCACCGGCTTGATCGTCACTTGGTGCACGATAGCTGGCCGCAGCCGACGGAACAACGTTAGCAGCTCTCGCGTCAGGCGCCACTCTTCGATAACGTTCACTCTACCCCGTCGTAGCGTCACCATGTGCCAGGTGATTCCGGCCTGTTCGATGATTCGAACGTCTTCCATGGTGTCGGGCGCTGTGGCAACGTGTACGTCAAAACCGGCCTGACACGCCGCTACCGCCAAGGGCATACGATGCATTCGGAAGAACCACGCGGCATTCACAACGAACAGCAGCACAGGCCGCCTGCTTTCAGTCATCAGTGTCTACACCCTCACGGAAATTCAGATTTGCCTGCCACAAATGCTACAGATCGCGGCTTCGAAGTAACAGCCCGTGGAACTAGACCGCCGGACCAAGACTTCCAACAATCTTGGCCTCGGCGATCAGCCTGGACGTACGGGGTACGCTGCCGCACCTGCTGCGCTGAAAACAACGAAAGGCACATCCAACCAAGTCACACTGACAACTTGCAGTCACTGTCCCATCATATGCGGCACTTCCCAGGTTGACTCCGTGTCGGCAGCAGCCAGATTGCGCGCGCGTTATGCGCGCTTGCGCAGCGAGTATATTCCACAGCCGTACTCAAGCACCGGGGCCGGCAAGGACTGGTCCAGATGCAAACGTCCAGAGTCGTCTATGACATCGAACCTCTCGACGTTGAACAGACCAGCACTCCAAGCAACGACATCGCACGAATCAAAGACGCGATGAGCATTAAAATGCACACCCACGCGACCAATCGGCAACGAGAGGTACAGCATTCCGCCCGGCTTAAGCATTGCGTGCAAGCTTTCGAAACCCTTGCGATGGCCATCGGGATCAATCGGATCTCCGTAGCGTCCGAGACCGAAATGCTCAAGCGCATGCAGGCAACTTAAAGAATCGCACATTTCATGCAACGCCGGATCGAGTTGCATCAGGTCCCCCCGCACGAAGTTTATGCCGTCAAGATCCAGCGTCGAAAGTGGCCGGATGTCGAATACGTCGATGGTGCGGAACGAAGCGACGTGGGCTACGAAGCCATCTACACGGCTGCCGACATCGACATGCCGGCGTGGCTGCGCAGCGAAAATGTATCTCGCAACCAAGAGGTCTTGATAAAAATAGTGGCCTCGTATCGAGCCCGCGAAGTCATCGTAGTCGTCCAACACCATCGCAGTACATTTGACCGCACCACCGAGCCTTGAGAAAAGGCGACGATCACGAAAATAGCGCGGCAGGTGCCGAATTGCGATGATCTTACGCGGGTCCAACCCCGCAAACGCAAGACCCTTGGCCAAGCGACGTACAGCACTCATGGGAGCCCGTTGCCGCTCGATATTCTGCTGATTAGCCATTCAACCACTCCGTGCACCAAGCCTGCAGGATTACTAGGTTCCATATCGCATACGCGCTCCGGAACCGGCCGGCTGCGTGCGCCTGCAATAGGTTCTGGACGGCACCGCCATCCAATAACGCAAATCGTGCAATCTGTGCAGGTGAGAGTAGGTCGCCTACCCATTCCTTAAGCGGTCCAGCAAGCCACTGATCCAGTGGTATGGCGAAGCCCATCTTCGGACGGTCAAACTCTGCTGCAGGAATATGGCGTTCGAGCAATCGGCGCAGCGGCCACTTCGCTGGACGGTCAGCTCCGAGGAGTGCGGGGTCGATCCGGGCGGCCAATTCAACGATTCGGTGATCCATTAACGGAGCACGTACCTCGAGTGAACTCCACATGCTGGCTCGATCAACCTTGGTCATCAAGTTCTCGGGCAGGTACGTCGACAGATCCACGCTACGGGCGAGCTCAATCGTATCCTCCGTCTGCGCGCCCCACAGGGACGGGACTGGCCCACGCCACCGAGCATTCGCAATCGCATTAGCCGATCCGGATGCAACCAACTGCTGATAAGAAGCAACTCCGCCACCGGCAGAGAGAACACTGGCGACGCGACTCGCTCGCTCCTTTTGTCGGGATAACCAAACGCCTCGAAACGGCAAGGCTGCTGCACTGCGGAGCAGCGCCGCGCCCGCACGAGCAATACCCGGTCCCACGCCGCGGCGACTGGACTCCAACGACTCGAACCATCGATAGCGCTGGTACCCACCAAACGCCTCATCACCACCATCTCCGGAAAGTACAACAGTCACATGTGGCCGTGCGATAGAAGCCAGCAACACCGTCGGCAACGACGATGGATCAGCAATAGGTTCGTCATAGATGCGCGGCAAATCTGGCACCAGTGACAGCGCGAGGGAAAAATCAAAGATTACCTCCGTGTGCTCAGTTCCAAGCAATGATGCGATGCGCTTGGCGAAAGGAGACTCGTCGAAGCCGGTCTCGGCGAAACCGATGGAAAAAGTCTTTACCGGCGACGCCATCTGCGACTGCATAACAGCGGTCACAAGGGAGGAGTCGATTCCTCCAGATAGAAACGAGCCGAGCGGAACATCGGCCAGCCTGCGGCACGCGACTGCATCCTGCAGCAGCACATCCAGCTCACCAAGAATCTGGATATCGTCTGTTAGGCGAGTTCCCGCCGAAGCCGCATCGAAACAATCGCAAACGGACCAATATTGCTCGGTGTAGTGCACGGCACTGCGCAACGCGTGCCGATCAATTCGCACGATCTGTCCCGGCGCTACCTTGCGCACGCCGGCGAGAAGAGTCCAGGGCGCAAGCACGTAGCCGTACTGCAGGTACGACCGCAGACCATCGGGACAAACACTAAATTGAAGCCCCACTTCCGGACCCCGAAACGCAGTGAGCTGCGAAGCGAACACCAAATGCGCCGACTGCTGGAAAAAATACAGCGGCTTCTTTCCCAGGCGATCACGAACTAGCCAAAGCTCGTCCTCCTGCTGGTCGAAGATCGCGAACGCGAACATCCCGACGAAACGTCGCACCGCCGCTGGGACACCCCACGTCTCCACTGCGGCCAGAAGCACTTCAGTATCCGACGTGGAGCGAAAGACGCAACCCGCCGTCTCGAGTTCCCCCCGCAGTATCTTGAAGTTGAAAATTTCGCCATTGAACGTCACAACATAACGACCTGAAACTGAATGCATTGGCTGTCGCCCAGCATCAGAAAGATCCACGACAGCGAGGCGACGGTGGCAAAACGTGACCCCTCGATGGAAGTTTTGCCACAAGCCATCGGCATCGGGCCCACGTCTCACCATAGTCGCAGCCATGGACGTAGCAGCTTCGGCACCGCCATTCGCGCTAAGCCGTTCTGACCAGACTCCGCCAACTCCACACATGGCTCTATGTTACCTTCATGCGAGAAAACGAAAGCACCTCGTCCAGCGTGCTCCGGAAGCGCAGCGCGGTTTCCTTAATGGAATACTTCGCAACCATACGTGCGCGAGCATTCTCCCCTCGGACGCGTCGCTCCTCACTGGGAAGCATGATCAGCTCGCGAACCGCAGCAACAAGGCCGCCCAAATCCTGTGGCGCGACGACCCACCCATCCTCTCTTACCAATAACGCCGCATCGCCTACATCCGTTGTTATGCATGGCAGGCCGCACAATTGTGCTTCGCCGAGGACGTTGGGAAATGCTTCGCCCCATGAGGAAGTCAAACACACGGCGTCACAAGCGTTCATGTATTCGTTCACGGCAGAGATCTCGCCGACCGGCAGGATGCGGCCGCGCAGCCCACGCTCATCTACCATCATTGCAAACTCGGGATTTGATAACTCAACACCCGTCCCGGCCATCAGAAACATAAGGCTGCTTTCACCATGTAGCTCTGCGGCCATTGACAGAAATAGGGCGTGATTCTTCATCGGATGTAAACGTGCGAAGTGCCCGATGAGCAACTGCGCAGGGCGCACACCCAGCGAGTGACGTAGCCGAGATCGTACCGCTACGTCCGGTGCGTAACGCGAGGTGTCAAATCCATTCGGAAAGAGATCAGACCGCCCTGAATCATAACCGATCGCAAAATGCTGTTCGCGCGATAGTTCAGAGTTGTAGAGGATCCTGTCCGGTAGGCCCGACAATCGCGCGCCCACACGGATGACTGCGCGGGTTAACAAGGGCTCTCTCGTGAGATCGTGCAAAGAATGGCGGATGTTCCAGATGATTGACGTCGACCGCGAGACGACGCGCGACGTCAGAGCCAGTAAGTTGGCATGGTACATCCAGGAGACAAGGACATCTGGACTATGACAACGCAAGGCCTTGACCCAGTGCGAAAGGCCGCCTATGGCAACAAGAGCACCATGGCGACGTCGCATACCCAAGCACGTAACCGGAACACCGAGACGGTCGAACCGAACGCGCATCGGTCCTTCACCAAGCATGGAAACGACATGCTGATTGGGAATTGCGGCCTGGGTTTCGGTCACGAGTTTCAAAAGCATGTTCTCCGCGCCCCCGATACCGAGTCCGGTAATCAGATGCATAACTCGAGGCGAGCGGTTCACGTTTGGGATCCTACCGAATCAATCGACTCATCCGAGTCTCGCGACATGGTCAGCGTGTAAATCATCAGACCGAGCCAAAACCACCAAATCATATACGTCCAGACAGTGGTGGCCGTCAGCCCGATGAGAAACGCATAGGCGAGCCAAACGCGCCGATGCAACTGCGTCAGCACACAGACGAGCGTGGCGACTACAATCACACCCATGAGGCCAATTGCTTTCAGCAGGAATCCCATCCCGCTAGCCCCGAAAGCCAAGTAGTCGTTGGAGATTCCGGATCCGAGCCAGAACGCCGGCGTCCAGAACTCATTTACTATCCCTTGGAACAACACGCCGTAACGGACAAACCCGCTGCCGTCCTTGCCGAGCGTCAGCAGACGTTCCACAAGCCAGAAAGATTCTAGATTCTGCAAGGTGATTACCAAAGTCGCGAGCACTACGCAACCAATGGCGCCCGCAATTATTATGGTCCTCAGCGAGACGACGATGACCAAAAAGCCTAGGAATGCAATGATTCCCCACAGTGACATTGACGCTATGGCCGTAATAGTAGCGACAATAATCCAGCGATCAATCCGCGTAATGAGCGCATAACGAAACGTCGTCAGAAGGAAGAGCGTGAGCGCCATGTGCGCGGGCTCAAGGAACAATCCACAGGCGCGGAATGCCTTACCAAATACGCGAGGCTCAGCACCGAGCCAACTGTGAAAGTTTATCAGGTAGCCAGAAGCATAGAACACGGTCAGTTGCAGCCAAAATGCAGCGCAGTGCACGGCGACTAGGATCACCAATGCTTTACCCACAGCGTTTATGTCCGTACCAACCCACGCTACAGCACACGACAGCACCATTGCACCGATAAGGACACCAAGCATTGGCCGGACGTTCTCTGCGGCGTCTGCGACACCGATCAAGCCATACAGGAGCGTTACGCCCCAGAAGACGGCGATGACGGCGAATGTATCGCTGCGAAGGCGTGCCGGCCGCGGAAAGCTTAAGAGCACAACGATCAACAGCGCCGTAGTAGCGACAAAGTCGAACGGGCGTATAGCTACGTCCGGCACGTAGAAATCCCAGAGTGAGAACAGCATAAGGATGACGAAAGCCACGCTTTGTGTCAGGCGCCCGCCCGAGCGGGCCTCAACTGCTGCGGTGGATAACATCATCCAGCACGCCCCTTCAGGCATCGCCACGCGTGGAGCACTATGCGCAGGAGCACCCCCATCATTCCTCTCATGCCCATATGGAAGCTAAATTCCCGCAGTATAGTCATGTATCCCCAAGCAAGCTGGCACGCCCTGCGCTGAAGTCCAGTGCGGGAGGAAAGCCTATCAACGCGCCGATCGTCGTAGATCCGCGCGACTACGGGTGCAATTCGCACAATGGCACCTGCCCTCGCCATCCTCGCGTAGGTTAGAGCTTCATGACCGCGTAGCACGACTTCATACGGCCATCGTTTCGCCATCGTAGTCTTCACTACCGGCAAACATTCGCCCCAGAGCCAGGCGGCGAGGATAGTCTTTACTCCGACCTCGACGTCAGCGAGCGGCGCATCGCCGATTAGCCTGCCCTCTTCGGTCACACAGCGGAAGAAGGCAAGATCCAGATCCGCCCCAGGGTGACAGAACCGTTCGATAGCGTCCGCTCCATCGTGCGAAAGTTGGTCATCGGAATCGAGGAACACGATCCATTCACCGCGTGCGAGTGCGGCTCCAGCGTTCTTCGCACCAGTTGCACCGGTATTGGCATCGAGGCGCGCGAATCTCACGACTCCCTTGGCGAGATCGCTCTCATACTGTTCCAACGCTGCCTGCTGCGTTCCGTCGGACGATGCATCATCGACAATAATGATTTCGGCCCGGCCCGTCCGTGCCCATGTTAATACGGAGTCGACGGCACCAAACAACAAATCACGGCGGTTATGGGTTGGTATGACGACACTAAATTGGATACTCACAGCATCACTTACGCCGCTCATTGAGGCGGGCCTTGGCAACGACCAAGAAAAGGGCCTGACTTCCGAATGCCAGCAATACACTGGTGGCAACGGCTTCAATTGTCGGCTCACCCGAGATGAACCACAGTGCCGAAACTAGTACTGCACAAGCGATCAGCGATCCGACTAATAGCAGTCGGGGCCGTCCCTGCGACTGGATGTAGCTGTGATACACGCACATAAACAGGTAGGCTGTGGCCGTACCCGTCCAAATACGTAGCGACGGCGCCGCGGCTGAGGCGAATTCGGGAGCGATCCACCATCCCAGCAATACCTCGGCGAACAGAGCCAAAGGCAGATAGAACACCAAGACGATACCCAGCACGGACATCAGCATGATGCTGAACAGATCATGCGAGGTGCGACCGGTAGCCTGCCGCCGAATCAACAAAGTGTAGATGCTGCCGATAATCGCCCAAGAGATCATGTAACCGCGACTGCAGAGATCCGCCGCTATCGAGTAGTGCGCAAGCTGCGCCTGCCCGAGTAATCGGGAAACGTATACGCGATCAAGCCCAGTCAATAGGATACCGAGCATCGTCGACATCATCATCGGAAGCCCAAAAGCCGCATTGATTCGAAAATCGCGCACACTCCAAGCGGGTTGCGGAAATCCCGAAAATTCGCGAACGCGCTGCACCAGCAAGAAATCGACCAGCGTTTTGACGCAACAACCAATAAGCACAGCGATCAGCACAGCAGGTAACGGATCACTAGCCATGCCACCCCACAGCAGGCCGCCGGCCTTCGCAACATCGAGTATCACGCGAGAGTAGTTGATCCAGTTGATCTTATTGTGCGCCTGCAGCGTAGCCGTCAACAGCGAGCTGAACATCAGGAGTGCGGTGCACGGCGCTAGCATGCGGATATAGCGCGCATTGTCCGTGAAACCGAAGAGTAAGTTGGAGAAAGGACCGGCGGCCGCCAGTATCAGCAGCGCGATCACCGAAGCGCAGACAGCGTAGATTGGCCAGGCGGTACCTAGGATCGCGTCAGTTCGGCAGGTTCGCCGTGCGATTGAGCGCGCAATGCGCAGATTGACCGCGTAGCCGAAACCGAGATCAACCATGTGAAGGTAAGAGAATACCAGCAGCAACATCGTGGCAGTGCCATAGGAAGAATCGCCGTGGCGCTCGATAAACCATGGAATCGGAATTAGGAACAGTACCGCCGAGACCGTGCGCGATGTCAGATAGGAAACTGCATTGTCGATGTGTGTCCGGAGGGAAATCGCACGGACACGCAGCGACGCGATCTTCGTACGAAGCTTACTCACCCGCCATCAGCCTTGGCACGCAGCGCCAGACGCAGGCGCATGACGCCGTAACCAACCACTTGGAACAATGCAAGGCGCACCAGTCGGCGTATGACTGCGCTCTCGGGTTCCCGAGTCCGCGTACCGAGGTCATCCGAGAGGCCCGCCCTCCGTAGCAGGCGGGGCGCATCCGCCATCCATTGTCCTTTTTCGACCACGTGCCGATAACGGATCGGCGCTCCCAATGTGGTGGCGGCATGACGGGCGCCCGGCAGCCGCTGCAGCTCAAAATCCCAGATACTGCCACCTGCGGCGAGCATCTGGCACAGATGTGTTCTGCGCCATACTGCGATCTGTAACGATGAAAAGTAAGGATAGCAGGCCGGGATGTACTCGATATCCTCCCGTGAGGACCTGAACAGCCTTGCCAGCCAGGCTTGATCGAGCGGCAACAGACGGAGATAGTCAAGCTGCTGCGCATGAGCTCGCTCTACGAGCTGGACCACTAATCGCGTATCCACGCGATTCGTCAACAGGAAGTCATCCAACAAAAGCACGAGTCGCTCGTGATTAAGCTGCTCCAGTTGCGCAAGAAGCTCCGCTCGCCATCCGGCGACGCTCGTTCTCACCGCCCTTGCGGAGGTGAAGGACAACGGCGCTTCATTCAACCCGATGAACAACGGATAGGGGCAGTCGGGCCAGAATCGCTCCAACGCAGGATAAACTCGCCGCAATACATCCAGCGTGTTATCGCTGCTCGCTATAAAGACGCAGGTACTCAAGCTGATCTCAGTTGCCTGGTTCTTTATTTCTAGTCACTAGTGTCCCAACGTTAATCGAATAAATTCATCTGGTTATGAGATTCGGACGAATTTTGGTCGGTGTCGATCTGCGCAAGCAGCTCATCCAAGGGTATTTGCTCGCAGAGGGTGAGGCTGAGTATCTGTAGATTTTCA
>JANNNQ010000193.1:0-41235 GCA_031398625.1 Pseudomonadota bacterium | reverse complement strand
GACGGCGGCAGCAAGTATCCAGTGTCACGGTTGATCGGTCGAAAGTTGCTCATGGCGGAGATCATTCCAGAGGAAACTGTTCGTGATTATCGCTTATCCGTTGATCTTGTATCCATCGCTAAGCCCGACAGGCTGCTAGAGTCGCAAGCGAGGCGTCGGGCGGTTTCAGCCGCGATGGCGGGGCCGTCTTCGAGTTCGCAGCAGCCGGGGTGGTCGTGTTTGAGAGTTTCTTCGGCCACGTGCACCACGATCTGGTAGCGATCACCGCCATTCAGCTCCTTTGGTCCATTGGCCAGGAAGCTTTCAGCCATCAGCACCAACGCATCGGCGCGCTTCATCCGGGGTGATGATTCAGAAATTCTTGACGTTTCCGCGGAAACGTCCGCCTCGACCTTTTCATCTGTGCCGCTCTCGTGGTGATGCTCCATCGCTGCCTGCAAGGCTTTGAGGATCAGTGCTCCTGTTTCAGCGGGCAGGCGGGCTTTCAGGATCAATGAACCATCGTCGTCGTAGGAGTAAGACAGAAAGCGATTCACCTGTTGCTGCGCTTCCCGGGTCAGCTCCTCGGCTTCCTTGGCTCGGCGGAAAGCCCGGACCGTCTTCTCGACATGATCGGCAGTGCCATGACGGGTGATCATCAGGAGCATTTCTTCGGTCGCGGCATCGGCCACCCGGGTCAGCGCGCGAACCTTCGCATAGCTCATCTCGCCCCGGGCCATCGAGGCAGAGATCCTGGGTAACTTTGCTAAGGCATGGGCGACTCGAACCTTTTCCCTGGCTGCTCCGAGATCGATCCCGCACTTCCAGTTCAACCAATGCGCACAGGATTGGGTGCCCCCGCCATTCCAGGCATTGCGCGTATCGAACTCGGCCAGCAGCACGAGCCACCGATGCGTGGCGGCGTTGAGATGACCCGTGAGCGTCAGCAGCTCCGCTTCGAGCTCAGATGAACTCAAGCGGGAGATCGGAGGAGGAACATCGCCCGGACAGACAGAGACGGAACCATCCATAGGTCACCTCTGATCGGAACGCCGCGAACGGGAACGAGACTGAAAAAGGACGATGAACACCGCACTGTTTGCGCATCCAGTATGCTACTGCTGATCGCACGAAACAACTGAAATTTACGGTGTTTTCTGCGAGTTCAGCGAACTGTTGGTTATAGCTCTCACTTGACCCTGGCCATTGCGAACACGTCCGCATACTCACCGTTGCGGAAGGCCCATCTCACAAACCTGCCTTCGTGCACGAACCCGAATTTCCTGTAGAGCGCGATGGCGGCCACGTTGTCCGTGTATACGGTCAACTCGATGCGGTGGACGTTGAGCCATCGATCCGCGAGGTCGATGATCGCACTCAGCAGAGCCGAGCCGATGCCCCGGCAATGCCAGGCGTCATGCACGCAAAGCCCGAGTTCACCGGCATGACGGCGGCGGATCGCAACCGGGGTAACAATTGCCGCGCAGCCAACCATTTCCTTGTCCACACACGCAACGAGCATCCGGAAGTTCTCCGGTCGCTCAATGCATCGCTTCCGCCATACTTCCTGCGAGGTGAAGGGGATCTGCATGGTCCCGTGAATGACCTTCGGCTGGGCATGCAGCACCTGCAATGCCCCATAGTCGTCGGGCTCCGCGCCCCTGATGATGAGTTTCCCTGCATCCATAACGAAAAACCCCGGTTGGGCGGCTGCCTTCCGGGGTCTTCGATCGGTCGGCAGTCGCGTTAACGAGCTGCCTGTTTGTTGCGCACGATCAGGCAGTCCACCTCAAAGTGGCCATCTGCATAATCGATACGATGTTGCGCCTCATGAGAAGGATCCTACGCCCGGTCCGCAAAGTCTTGCAAGATCTTCAGCGTTTCTTCGCCGCCGCTGCCACGGCTACTGCCAGCGAATTCCTGGCCCAGACTTTCAGGCCCACGCCGCCGAACATGCGGCGCGACGTGACGCGCGCGAACGAGGAGAGCTGATCGAGGACGTACTCGACATAGTTCGCTGGAGCGCCCACTCGCGCACCTGGAAGAAACTACTTCGGGCGATAGTTCTTGTTGCGCTCTTCAAACGCCTTGAGTTCGCGCTGCGCGTCGGCACGCGTTATCGCGTAGGTTTCGGTGATCTTCTGGAGCAGCTGTTCGCGCTCGCCCGCAATGCCCTCCAGGGTTTCATCGGAGAGTTTTCCCCAGCGCGCCCTGACCGTCCCGCGGAAGGTTCCCCAGTTCGCGGCAGCAATGGTCCAGTTCATCAGTGATCTCCTCACAAGTCGATCGTGCACTCGGCAAGCCGGACAGCGTGCGCCTTATTGCCGCAACAGTCCATTCACCTACGGGAAAGGCGCACGGGGGGACGCCGGATGGGGTAGTCTGCGGGAGGAGTTCCTCTTCGCTGCGCCACGTTGATCTGGCAGGAGATGCAAATGGGGTGGCGAAAATCGGGAACCTATCATCCGCCAGCAGAAATCCTGATCATGACCTGCGATGTCTGCGAGCGGGACATCGGCCATGAGGACGGCAAGCGGCCATTGGCACATTTCGAGGTCAGCCGGGTGCCGAACCCCGGTGCGCTCAACGATCCGGATCCCCGCGCTTTCGTCTGTTCCGCCAAGTGCTTGCAGGCTTTCGCGGCCGGTACGCCCGAGCCCGACAGGGATTCCCACTTCTACCACCGCGCCACGCGCACGAGTCCGGAATGATGCTGTTTATCCTTGGTGTGTTCGGGTGCCTGCTGGCCTACGTGGGGCTGCGGTGGCATGGCAGTCTTGCGGAGAACAACGATCTCCGCCTGCAAGTGGCCTCGCTCAAGCGCCAGCTCAGGCGGCACACCCGGCAGACCGGCTAGTCAGGGTTCGAAGCGGGGATCGGTGATCTTCATTTCCGTGACCGGCCCGTACTTCGCGATGCCAGCACGGATTTTTTCGGCGTCCCCGATGAACACGAAGGTCAGGTTCTCGAGGGCCGGATAGACCTCACCCGTGATCCGCGTGGCATCCGCCAGCGTCACACCGGCCAGTGCCGCACCGTAACCGTCGACGTAGCCGCGCTCCAGGCGATAGAACTCCAGCTCTGCCAGTTGCCGCGCCCATTGCGGCGAGGTTTCAAGCTGCGTGGGAAACTGGCCCAGCACATAGCTCTTGCCGGACGCGAGTTGCGTCGCATCGATCGCACCCTGCTTGAACCTTGCATAGGTCTCGAGAGCCAGATCGGTGGCTTCCACCGTTGCATCGGTGCGAGTGAAGGTTGCGATCTGCCACTGGCCTGCCTGCGTTGGCCGAACGAACTGGGAGCGCGCGCCGTAAGTGAGACCCGTGCGGACACGCAGCTCGGAGTTCAGCATCGAGGTGAAGCGGCCGCCGAACAGCGTGTTGACGACATCCAGCGCCGCACGCGATGGAAACCTGCGATCCACGCCGACGTTGCCGATCAGGAAGTAAGTCTGTGCTGATCCAGGCGCATCGACCAGCAGCACCTTGCGACCGTCAAGCTTTGCAGTCGGCGGCGCAGCGGGCACCGGCACTTTCGCCCTGGCCCAGCGGCCGAACGCATCGGTGAGACGCTTCTTCATCGCCGCCCCCTCGAAATCGCCGGTTACCGCGATGATGAGGCGGTCCGCACCCAGCTGGTCCCGGTAGTACCGGGTGACATCGGCATGGGTCAGCGCTTCGAGGGTGGTTTCGCTGCCCGAGACGGGGCGCGCGTACGGGTGGGCACCAAAGATCGCAGCAGAACCGTAGCTGGGCAGCACCGCGGACAGGTCTCCGTCCTTGGTTGCGCGGATGAACTCGATCTGCCGCTCACGCAGCTTCTCAAACTCCACTGCTTCCAGGCGCGGCCGCTGCAGCAGGTCCGCGAGCAGCTCGATCATCAGTCCCTGGTCACGCGCGAGAAATTCCCCGGAAACCGTCAATGCCTCCATGCCCGCATCGGCAGTGAGGGCACCGCCCACGTCTGCAATGGCATCGGCAAAGGCAAAGGCGTCACGGCTGCCAGCCCCTTTCTCCAGCAATCCCGCGAGGAGGCTCGCGGTCCCTGCCTTGTCCGCACTGTCGCCGAGCGCACCACCCCGCAGTATCGCCTGGAAGCCCACCAGCGGAATCTCATGCCGCTCCATGAGCAGCAAGGTGGCGCCATTGTCGAGAACCACGCGCTCGTAGGCGGGCATGCGCACGCCGGGAGCTTCACCAGCGGAAGCAGAAACCATCATCACTCCTGCGAGCACGCAGCCCGCGACCCGGCGACCGAAGGACCGCATCATGCGCCCTCCTCTTCTGCAACCGGCACCAGCACTCCAACCGTGCGGTTGGTCGTTTTCAGCAACCTGGCAGCCAGTGCCTTGACCTGGTCAGCGGTGATCTTCTCGTACGTGGCCGGCACGTCGAACAGCTTGCCGTAGTTGCCGTGGAAAACCGCATACGTACCGAGGGCTTGGGCCTTGCCATTGATGGTGGCGAGATTGCGCCAGAAGTCGGCCGTTACGAAACTCCTGGCCTTGGCGAGCTCAGGCTGCGTCACGCCGCCCGTGGCGACTTTCTCGATCTCGCGCGTGAAGGCGGCCTCCGCGGCAGCGGCATCGCCTCCGGCAGGCAGCGTCAGGAAGAACCAGGTCAGCCCCGGATCGAAACCTTCCTGCCAGTAACTGTCGACCGCGATGGCGACCTTCTCCTGTTCGACGAGGGCGCGGTGCAGCCGCGAGGAGTCACCCTGCGCCAGGATTCGCATCAGCAGCTCGAGCACCGGCATGTCGGGATCGGCCGCTGCCAGGGAGTGATAGGCAAACTGCAGCAGCGGTGTCTGCGCTTCTGCCTGCACGATCACGCGACGCTCACCCTGCTGCTCGGGCTCCTGCGTGCGAACCGGCTGCGGCGGTGTCTGCGCAGGAATGGGCTCGAGGTATTCGCGCGCGAGCGCAAAGATCTCCTGCGGATTCACGTCACCCACGATGACCAGCGTGCAGTTGTTCGGCGCGTAGTAGGTTTTGAAGAACTGCTGCAGGTCTTCGCTGCGCCAGGACTGGATGTCCGAAGGCCAGCCGATGGTGGGATTGCCGTAGGGGTGCGCCAGGAATGCCGTTGCCTGCACCTGTTCCATGAGGCGGCCCTGGTTGTCGTCCTCGGTGCGGAGACGCCGTTCGGAGTAGACGACATTGCGCTCGCTCTCGATGACTTCGGGCTTGAAGGCGAGATTCTGCAGGCGGTCGGATTCGAGCTCGAAGATCGTGCGCAGCGTCGTCTTCGGGAACCAGTCCTGGTACACCGTCAGGTCATCGCTGGTGTACGCGTTGTTCGCGGCGCCCTCCGCTTCCATGACGCGGTCGAACTCGCCAGGCATGCGCTTGCTGGTCCCGTTGAACATCATGTGCTCGAAGAAGTGGGCGAGCCCGGTGATGCCGGGACTTTCGTTGCGGCTGCCCACCTTGACGAAGTTGTAGAGCGCGACGTTCGGGATGTCGCTGTCGGGCCACACGATGACGGTCATGCCGTTCCCGAGCGTCACCGTTTCGATACGGCTCGCGCTCGGCACCGCTGTCGTCGCCGCCCCCGCCATTTCCGCCACTGCCATACCCAGCACTCCCGCCAGCAACCACCCGCGCATGTCCATTCCTCATGAAGTGAACGTCTTGCCAAACCGCTCGCGCAGCGCAGCCTTCTGCACCTTGCTCATCGCATTGCGCGGCAGTTCGTCCAGAAAATACACCCTTTTGGGGGTCTTGAACGCCGCCAGGCGGCTCCGCAGGGTTGCGATCATCGCTGCCTCGTGAAGTTCCGCACCGGCTCGCGCAATCACCGCTGCCATCACAGCCTCGCCGAAATCCGGGTGCGGCACGCCGAAAACCGCACTTTCCGCCACGCCGGGCAGCGCGTCGATGGCCTCTTCGATCTCCTTCGGATACACGTTCAGCCCCCCGGAGATGATGAGGTCCTTGCCGCGACCGACAATGCGCAGGTAGCCATCGGGCTCCCTCAACCCCAGGTCACCGGTGATGAAGAACCCGTCGGGACGGATTTCCGCCCTGGTCTTCTCCGGCATCTGCCAGTAGCCCTTGCAGACATTGGGGCCGCGGACTTCGATCATGCCGACCTGGGCCTGCGGAACCGGATTGCCCTGTTCATCTGCAACGCGTACCTCAACGCCGGGCAGCGGCAGGCCCACGGTGCCGGCGCGCCTTTCGCCTTCAAGCGGGTTCGAACTGATCATGCCGGTCTCGGTCATGCCGTAGCGCTCGAGGATGCGATGGCCGGTGCGCGCTTCAAAACTGATGAAGGTGTCTGCCAGCAGCGGAGCCGACCCGGAGACGAACAGGCGGATGTTGCGTGCCGCTTCTTTCGTGAAGGCTGCATCCGCGAGCAGGCGGGTATAAAACGTCGGCACACCCATCATCACCGTCGATCGGGGGAGGAGCTCGAGTACGCGACCGTCGAACTTTGGCAGCAGCAACATCTTCGCGCCGCTGAGGAACGCGCAGTGCAATGCCACGAACAGGCCGTGGATGTGGTACAGCGGCAATGCATGCAACAGCACGTCGGTATCGGTGAAGCCCCACAGCCCGACCAGCGTGCGCGCATTCGACGCCAGGTTCTCGTGCGTGATCATCGCGCCCTTGGAGCGGCCGGTCGTGCCCGACGTGTAGCAGATGACCGCGAGATCATCGTCTGCACGGTCGGTTGCGGCGGAGAAAGGCGTGGTGCGTGCAACGAGGGCGGGAAGTTCGCCATCCCCATCCGCGCCGAGCGTCAGAACCCGGCGTACTCCGGCCTCCCGCGCCACTGCGGTGAGTTCTGCGAGCCGCGCCGGATCGAACACGGCGACGACGGGCCTGGCATCACCCAGGAAATAGCTGATCTCGGCGGGCTGGTAGGCCGTATTGAGCGGCATGTAGATCCCGCCGACGCGCAGGCAGCCGAGGTAAAGGAAAATGTTCTCCAGGGATTTCTCGACCTGCACCGCAAGCCGGTCGCCTGCGCGCAGACCGGCTTCCTCAAGGACCGCAGCGTAGGTTGCCGCCATCGCGTTCAGCTCGCGGCCTGTAACGAGGCGGTTCCCGGATTCGATCAGGACCTTGTCGGCATGAACGGAGAAAGTGTGCTGGAAGCGGCGATACAGGTTGGTCATGTAGGGTCAGGCAGGAACTACGGCAGATCGGTGCTGCCCATGAGGTACCGGTCGCACTCGCGCGCAGCGCCGCGACCTTCGTTGATCGCCCAGACGACGAGGCTCTGGCCGCGACGGCAATCGCCCGCTGCGAACACGCCCTTGATGCTGGTCACAAAATGTCCATGGTCCGCCTTGATGTTGCTGCGGCCATCCGTCTCGAGCCCCAGGTCCTTGAGCAATGGCTGCTCCGGTCCGAGAAAGCCCATCGCCAGCAGCACGAGCTGCGCAGGCAAGGTCTTCTCCGTGCCGGCGATTTCGACGGGCGCGAACCCCCTGTCGTTCTTCTCCCAGCGGATCCGGACCGTGACGATCGCGGTGACCGCCCCTGCCGCATCCCCGACGAGTTGCTTCAGCGTCGTCTGGTACACGCGGGGGTCAGCGCCGAATCGGGCTGCCGCTTCTTCCTGGCCATAGTCGAGCTTGTAGGTCTTCGGCCACTCCGGCCAGGGATTGTCGTCGGCGCGCTCCACGGGCGGCTGCGGCAGGATCTCGACCTGCGTGAGGCTCCTGCATCCCTGCCGCAAAGCGGTGCCGACACAGTCGGTTCCGGTATCACCCCCACCGAGCACGACGACGTCCTTGCCCGCCGCATGCATCGGGCTGTGGCCGGCACCGCCGTTCAGCAGCGCCTGCGTGCTGTGCGTCAGGTACTCCATCGCGAAATGCACACCATTGAGCGCGCGGCCAGCCACTCCAAGATCCCGTGGCTTCGTTGCTCCGGTGCAGACCACCACCGCGTCGAAGTCCTTGAGCAGCAGCTGCGCCTCGACGTTGTCGCCGACATTCGCGTTGCAGATGAACTTCACGCCTTCCTGCTCCAGCAGCTGGATGCGGCGGAGCACGGCACGCTTGTCGAGCTTCATGTTCGGGATGCCATACATCAGCAACCCGCCGGGCCGGTCAGCGCGTTCGAGCACTGTCACGGCATGGCCGGCGCGATTGAGCTGCGCGGCGGCGGCAAGGCCCGCCGGGCCGGAGCCGATCACCGCGACTGTCCTGCCCGTACGCAGGGTGGGCGCCTGGGGAACAATCCAGCCTTCTTCCCAGCCCTTGTCGACGATGGTGTTCTCGATGTTCTTGATCGTGACCGGCGGGTCCTTGATGCCGAGCACGCACGAGCCCTCGCAAGGGGCCGGGCACACGCGGCCGGTGAACTCCGGAAAGTTGTTGGTCTGCGAAAGGCGCTCCAGCGCCTCGCGCCACAACCCGCGATAGACCAGGTCATTCCACTCAGGGATCAGGTTGTTGATGGGGCAGCCCGACGCCATGCCGCTGATGAGCGTGCCCGTGTGACAGAACGGCACCCCGCAATCCATGCACCGCGCTGCCTGCGACTTGAGGCGCTTTTCCTCGAGCGGCAGGTGGAACTCCTCCCAGTCGCCGGTGCGCTCCGCAGGCGAACGGTCTACCGGGAGCTCGCGCAGGTACTCGATGAAGCCTGTGGGTTTGCCCATGTTCTTTCTGCTTCTAGTTCCCGCCGACGCGGGCGAGGTCGCGAGAGTTTTCCTCGAACGCCACCATGATCGCTTCTTCGCCCGACAGTCCCTGCGCATGGGCACGTCGGATCCCCGCCAGCATGCGCTTGTAGTCGCGGGGCATGACCCTGACGAACCGGGGAGCGAACTTCTCCCAGGCGTCGAGGATATCCTGCGCGCGCGAACTCTTCGTATACGTGCGATGCGATTCGATCATGGCGCGCACTTCGAGCAGTTCCTCCGCATCGGTGAGCGCCTCGATATCCACCATCTGCCTGTTCACGCGGCCGGCGAAATCGCCACGCTCATCCAGGACATAGGCGACACCGCCCGACATGCCCGCGCCGAAGTTGCGGCCGGCAGCACCCAGCACGACCACGCGCCCCCCGGTCATGTACTCGCAACCATGATCGCCAACGCCTTCGACCACCGCCTGCACGCCGCTGTTGCGGACGGCGAAGCGTTCGCCCGCCATGCCGCGAATGTAGGCCTCACCGCTGGTTGCGCCATAGAGCGCCACATTGCCGACGATGATGTTGTCTTCGGCCTTGAACGTGGTGCCGCCCGCCGGAAAGATCACGAGCTTGCCGCCTGACAGGCCCTTGCCCACATAGTCGTTCGCATCCCCCTCGAGGTGGAAAGTCATGCCGTTGGGCAGGAATGCACCAAAGCTCTGGCCGGCGGAGCCCTTGAAGCGGATCCGTATCGTGTCATCCGGCAAGCCGCGTGCGCCCCAGCGCCTGGTCACTTCGCTGCCTGTGATCGTCCCGACCACCCGGTTGACGTTGCGGATGGGCAGGTCAGCGCTTACCGGTTCGCGCCGCTCGATGGCCGGCTTGCACAGGTCCAGCAGCACGGTGAGATCGAGGGAACGGTCAAGGCCGTGGTCCTGGGGGATCTGCCGGAAGCGCCCGACTTCGGGGCCCACATCCGGCTGGTAGAGGATGTTGCTGAAGTCGAAGCCCTTCGCCTTCCAGTGATCGATGGCCTTGCGGGGCTCCAGCCGGTCGACGTGGCCGACCATCTCCTCGACGGTGCGGAAGCCGAGCTGCGCCATGATCTCGCGCATGTCGGTCGCGATGAAGCGCATGAAGTTCACGACGTGCTCGGGCTTGCCGGTGAACTTCTCGCGCAATCGGGGATCCTGCGTGGCGACGCCCGCCGGACAGGTATTGAGATGGCACACGCGCATCATGATGCAGCCCGTCGCGACCAGCGGTGCCGTGGCGAAACCGAATTCTTCGGCCCCGAGCAGCGCGGCAATGACCACATCGCGCCCGGTCTTGAGCTGGCCGTCCGTCTCGACCGCGATGCGGCTGCGGAGGTTGTTGAGTACGAGGGTCTGGTGGGTTTCAGCAAGCCCCAGTTCCCATGGCAGTCCCGCATGCATCACCGATGTCTGCGGCGAGGCGCCGGTGCCGCCGTCATGACCGCTGATGAGCACGACATCGGCGTGCGCTTTCGCCACCCCGGCCGCCACGGTCCCCACGCCCACTTCCGCCACGAGCTTTACGCTGATGCGCGCGTGACGATTGCCGTTCTTGAGGTCGTGGATCAGCTCGGCAAGGTCTTCGATGGAGTAGATGTCATGATGGGGCGGCGGCGAGATCAGTCCGACGCCGGCCGTCGTGTGGCGCGTCTTTGCAATCCACGGATACACCTTGGTCCCGGGGAGCTGGCCGCCTTCACCGGGCTTCGCGCCCTGCGCCATCTTGATCTGCAGCTCGCGGGCATTGACGAGGTACTCGCTCGTCACGCCGAAGCGGCCGGAGGCCACCTGCTTGATGGCGGAGTTCTTCGAGTCGCCATTGGCCAGGGTCACATACCGCTCGGGGTCTTCGCCCCCTTCGCCCGTATTGCTCTTGCCGCCGATCCGGTTCATCGCAATGGCCAGGGTCTCGTGGGCTTCCTTGCTGATCGAGCCATACGACATCGCGCCCGTCTTGAAGCGCTTCATGATGCTCTCTACGGACTCGACTGCATCGAGCGGCACCGGAGTCACCGTCTTGAAGTCCAGCAGGCCGCGCAGCGTGCTCAGGCGCTTCGCCTGGTCATTGATCAGCCCGGCGTAGCTCTGGTAGGTCGCATAGCTGCCGGTGCGCACTGCCTTCTGCAGGCGATGGATCGACTCGGGATTGAACAGGTGGTGTTCGCCCTCGGCCCGCCACTGGTACTGGCCGCCGGCCGGCAACGTGTGCCCGTTCACTTCGCGCTCCGGGAACGCAGCGTGGTGCCGCATCAGCACTTCCTTCGCGATCAGGTCGACCCCCATGCCGCCGACGCGCGACGGCGTGCCACAGAAATACTCATCGACGACATGCTGGTGCAGGCCGACGGCTTCGAAAACCTGCGCGCCGTGATAGCTCTGCACGGCGGAGATGCCCATCTTCGACATGACCTTGACGACACCCTTCGTTGCCGCCTTCACGAAGTTCCTGCACGCGGTCCCGTGGTCGACATTCGGCAGCAGGTCCTCGCGGATCATGCCGTCGATGGTCTCGAACGCCACGTACGGATTCACCGCGCTGCAGCCATACCCGACCAGCAGCGCGAAATGGTGCACCTCACGCGCATCGCCCACTTCCAGCACCAGGCTTGCACGGGTACGCAGGCCCGCCCGGATCAGGAAGTGATGCAGCGCCGAGACGGCCAGCAGCGAGGGAATGGCTGCCTGCTCGCGATCCACGCCGCGGTCGCTGATGATCAGGATGCTGCATTCGTCCTCGGTGATCAGGCGGCGGGCTGCCTCGCACAGGTCATCCAGTGCCTTGACGAGCCCCGTCTCTTCCCGCGCTGCCGGGAAGAGCGCGGACAGGGACCCCACCTTGAGCTGCGGCAGGTCGAGTCGCCGGATGCGGGCGAAATCCTCGTTGGTGAGGACCGGCCCCTTGAGCTGCAACCGCCGGCAATCCACGGGGCGGGGCTCGAGGAGATTGCCCTCGGCGCCCAGCCAGACTTCGGAAGACGTCACGAGCTCTTCGCGGATGCAGTCGATGGGCGGGTTGGTGACCTGGGCGAACAACTGCTTGAAGTAATCGAACAGCAGCCGCGGCTTCGCGGAGAGGACGGCGAGCGGCGTGTCGTTGCCCATGGAGCCCACGGCCTCGACGCCATCGCGCGCCATCGGCATGAGGAGCAGACGCTGGTCCTCGAAGGTGTAGCCGAAGGCAATCTGCCGGTGCAGCAGCGTGTCGTGATCGGGCACCGGGACATTCGGGGCGGCAGGCAGGTCCTCAAGGTGCACGAGGTATTCAGCGAGCCACTCGCCGTACGGCCGCTCGCGCGCGACGGCGCGCTTGATCTCCTCATCATCGACGATGCGGCCGAGTTCGGTGTCGACCAGGAACATGCGGCCCGGCTGCAGGCGTCCCTTGTGCAGCACCTGCTCCGGCGGAATCTCGAGCACGCCGGTCTCCGACGCCATGACGACCAGGCCGTCCCTGGTCACGCAGTAGCGCGAAGGCCTGAGGCCGTTGCGATCGAGCACGGCTCCGATGCGGACGCCATCGGTGAACGCGATGGAGGCCGGACCATCCCAGGGTTCCATCAGCGTCGAGTGGTACTGGTAGAACGCGCGCGTCGCCTCGTCCATGTTTTCATGGTTCGACCACGGCTCCGGAATCATCATCATCACGGCATGCGGGAGCGATCGGCCCGCCAGCACGAGCAGTTCCAGCGTGTTGTCGAACATCGCCGAATCCGAGCCGTTCGGATTGATGATCGGCAGGATCCTGGACGTGTCCTCGCCGAAGGCAGCGGACGCAAACTGCGCTTCACGGGCCTTCATCCAGTTGATGTTCCCGCGCAGCGTGTTGATCTCGCCGTTGTGGGAATTGTAGCGATAGGGATGCGCCCGATCCCAGCTGGGGAACGTTTTGGTCGAGAAGCGCGAGTGCACGAGCGCCAGCGCCGTCTCCGTCTGCGGCGACTGCAGGTCCAGGAAGTACTGGTCAAGCTGCAGCGTCAGCAGCATGCCCTTGTAGACGAACGTGCGCGCCGACAGGCTCGGTACGTACCATGATTCGGCGCCGTCGCTCGTCGAGGTGCGGATCTCGCTGTAGGCCCGCTTGCGGATCACGTAGAGCTTGCGCTCGAACGCGAGCTCGTCCTTGAGTTCGGGATTGCGGCCGATGAACACCTGGGCCATGAAGGGTTCGCTGGCCCGCGCCGTTTCGCCGAGCATGGAGTGGTCGGTCGGCACCGTGCGCCAGCCGAGAATCGACTGGCCCTCCGACTGCACGATCTGCTCGAAGCGCTCCTCCAGGCGGCGGCGCTTGTTCGGGCTGCGCGGCAGGAAGACGATGCCGCTGCCGTACCAGCCGGGCTCAGGCAGCGCGACAGAGTTCTGCAGGCAGGCTTGCCTGAAAAAGGCGTGCGGCATCTGGAGCAGGATGCCGGCGCCATCGCCCGTGTTGGCCTCGCAGCCGCAAGCGCCGCGATGGTCGAGGTTCTTCAGGATCTCGATGGCCTGCCTGAGCAGGCGATGCGATCTGCGACCCTTGATATCCACGACGAAGCCCACGCCGCAGGCTTCGTGCTCGAACTGCGGATCGTACAGCCCCTGTTTGCGCGGCCAGCCTGGCGTACCGGCGCTGCTGCCGCTATCGAGTCGTGTGGTAGCCACTGGATTCCCCGCCCGCTCTTCATTCTAGTAATGGACGGCCAGTCTACGGACGGTGTGCGCCCGGGGCAAAAAAAAGCGCCGCTGTGCGGGGAAGAGCGCAGCGGCGCAGACCTTAGAACCCCCGGGGAAGGAGGGGTTCAGCGCATGAAAACGTCACATCAGTTCGTCAGGGCGCGGGCACCATCTCCATCTCGTAGCCCATGACTTCGCGCGACACCGGGTCGACGATGGGCTTGCCACGCCGGAAGCAGCCGGTGGTCATCGACTCGCGGGCGAAATGGCTGTCCCGGGTCA
Source organism: Pseudomonadota bacterium (assembly GCA_031398625.1). Taxonomy (GTDB): domain Bacteria; phylum Pseudomonadota; class Gammaproteobacteria; order Steroidobacterales; family Steroidobacteraceae; genus CAIUGU01. Next base: position 27,696 of record JANNNQ010000193.1, on the reverse strand, counting down.
CCGGCTCCAGGGACATCTGCCCATCGGCACGACGCACCAGGGCAGTCGCCGGCTCCGGACCCGAATCCGGGAGCAGGAGGGCGATGATTTCGCGGTTGGCGGCGTTGAAGTTGAACATGGTGTGTGTGCTACCTTTGCCCAACGACTTTGCAAGGCACATGCCATCATTGAAATGTCCATTTAATCAACAGGTTGATTCAATGCGGGTGGACGACCGGCAGTGACCATTTTTGTCAGGTTCGAGCCTTGCCTGAGGCGCACCCTGTCAGCTTGTGATCCAGATCCGACATAAGGCCGTCTCGCAGCACCCATACAAGGAAAGCCATGACCGAACCTCCCCGCCGCCGCCTGCTCGACCGCATTGCCGGCAGCCCCACCTTCATTGGCGCGGGTACCGAGTTCGTCGGGGACATGGCCTGCGATTCGGATCTCTCCGTGGGAGGCATCGCGACCGGGGAGTGCCGCATCAAGGGTGCGTTCCTGCTGGCCGAGCATGCCCGCTGGACCGGACCGGTGACGGCCACCCAGGCCGTGATTGCCGGCGCCCTCACGGGTAACCTCACGCTGACCGGCAAGCTCGAGATCCGCAAGGCGGCGCGGATCGAAGGCAACATCCGCGCGAAGACCATCGCGATCGCCCGCGGCGCTGTCGTGATCGGCGAGATGACCATCACCAGCGGCGAGCCGGTGGTGACGTTCGAGGAAAGACGAAAGGACTAGCAGCCAGTAAGCGATGCGATCCACTGGTTGATCAGCGCGACGCCTGCGGTATCCACGGCAATCGAACCGAGCGGCGGCATGCCGTGCGCATCGCGGCGATTCATGCGGGCGGGCAGGACGGATTGCGCTGCGTTGCCTGGGGAGACCAGCCGCGCATTCGCGATCCCGAGCGTCCCACCGGTCGGGACAGCGTTGCAGGTGTTGGTGGCCGCAAGCGGGGTCGCGTACCTCAGGTCCATGCTGCCCGGGGTCGGACCGCCGGGGCGATGGCATTGCGAACAGTTGGTGTGCAGGTAACTCCGGGCCCGGTTTGCCAGTGTCGCGGTTGTATCTGCCGGATCGACGAGCGCGGGCAGCGTAGTCACGTCCGCCGTGATCGGTGGCGACAGCATCGTGATCGCATTCAGTGTCGTGATCTGGTGGGCAGTGCGGCCGGTTGCGGTGTAGGTGAAGCTGCGATTGAGCTGGGCGGTTTCGAGACCGAGGCTGCGCCCCGCCGCGCTCGTGTGGCATTCAAGGCACTGCGACTCGCTCGGGAAAATCCACTGCTGGCCCCCTCCCAGGTCGCGGATGGCGCCGCCTTGTACGCGGGCAGCGTCGGTCTGCTGGCCGTTCCATTCATAGGTGTAGCCACCCCATACGCCATCGGGATGGCGCAGCAGCAGGCGCGTTTCAATCAGCCGCGTGCCGAGACGGAACTGCTTCATCAGCACCGTGCCGCCCGGCAGTTCCCAATCGTCGGCAGTGACCGTGATGTTCTGGCCATTGGGCAGTCCGAGAAACCGTTGCTTGTCCGCGCCATCTGACCAGAACGGCGCATTGACCGTGTAGGGCACCAGACCGGCTGCCGGCTGGGTCGCGTCCGTACCCGCAACGCAGCCCGTCGCACTCAGCAGATTCGGCACCGTCCCACCGGATCCTGCCGCCTGGAAGACAACGCGATGCAGCGTCCCGCCGTAGTTCACGACGTAGAGCTCGCCGTCGTTGCCTTCCCCGAAGGACGAGATGTTGAGCGCGGTATCGGCCAGCTGCGTGGGCTGGCGCGGCTGCGCGGCGGCTTCCGGCAGCCAGGCCCAGATGCGCCCGGAAACGAAATCGCCGAAGAGATACCGCCCCCGCAGGCTGGTGGATTGCGGGCCACGATACGCATAACCACCAGTGATGGAATTGCCAAGCGAGTGGTCGTATTCCGTCACCGGATCGATCAGGCCGGCAGTCGGGCAATTGCTCGACGGATTGAAGCAGTGCGCCCCCTCACGCAGACGCCAGCCGTAGTTGCCGCCACGTTCGACCAGGCTGACTTCCTCCCACATGTTCTGGCCCACGTCGGCGACCCAGAGATCGCCCGTGTCCCGATCGAAGCTCCAGCGCCACGGATTGCGGAAACCGGTCGCGTAGATTTCGGGACAGCTTTGCGGGCCCGTGCCGTTGCCGCCGCACTGGGGATTGCCGACATGCGGATTATCGGAGGGAATCGAGTACGAGGTCGCGGTTTCTGCGCCGACATCGATGCGCAGGATCTTGCCGAGCAGCGTCGTCGCCAGCTGTCCATTGCCGATGGCGCCATGATTGTCGCCGCCACCGCCCCCATCCCCCAGACCGATGTAGAGAAAGCCGTCAGGACCAAACGCGATGTGGCCGCCGTTGTGATTGTCCTCGGGCTGGTTGACGGTGACCAGGATCCGTTCCGAAGCGGGGTCGAGCGTCAAGCCGTTGTCAGGTGTTGTGAAAGCAGCAATGCGCGACACCAGCGGCGTACCCGTCGTGTACGACAGGAATACGCGGGGATCGGCGGGGAAGTCGGGATGAAAGGCCATGCCCAGCAGGCCCCGTTCGCCGCCATCGACAACGCGGGCCTCGATGTCAATGAAGCTCGTATGCACACTGACGGCCGGCTGGTTGTCGAAAACCCGGACCCGCCCCGCCTGCTCGACGACGAACCAGCGCGCACTGCTGCCTGGCGCCTGCAGCATGGCGACGGGACTCGCGAAGTTCGGTAGCGGGGCGAACAACTCGGGCAGGGTGATGGCATCGATTCCCGTCGGCCGGGCCCACGCCACGCAGGCAGTATTGGAAGGGCGCTGGTCGAGACCGCTCGTGCCCCCAATCGGGGGTGTGACGGGGGGAGCGGCCGGTGGCGCGGGGGAACCTCCGCCACAACCGAGTACGAAACTGGCCACGACAGCAACGGTGAGGAGCCTCATGGCCATACGCTGCCACCCCAGGTCGCGCCGAAGCAAGCTGTCGGTCACGGCCGACCCTGCCCGCATCGGTACAATCCCGGGCCATGGATGTGTCTTCCCGTACCCCGCCCCGGATCGTCGCGCATCGCGGCAACGCAGCGGAATATCCGGAGAACACCCTGCCGTCTTTGCGCTCGGCGCTCGAACTTGGGCTGGCCCATGTCGAGTTCGACGTGCACCTGACTGCCGATCACGTTCCCATCGTGCTGCATGATGCCGACCTGCTGCGTACCGCCGGTGTACCGGGCAACCCGCTCGAGATGACCTGGCGACAGCTGGCGGAAATCAAGGTGGGCGAACCCGCCCGCTTCGGGGAGGCCTTTGCCGACGTCGGCATTCCTTCGCTGCACCAGGTGACGCAGCTGCTGCAAACCTTTCCGGATGCCACCGCCTTCGTGGAACTGAAACGGGCATCGCTGCGAACCTTCGGTCATGAGACGGTGGTGTCCCGGGTCTGTGCCACCCTGCAGCCGGTCGCGGGGCAATGCGTGATCATCTCGTTCGACCTGGCCGCAGTGCATCTTGCGCGCCAGCTTGCGCACCTGCCGATAGGGTGGGTCTTGAGCGAAGTGTCGGCGCTCACGGCCCTCAAGTGCGAGGCGGTCAGGCCCGATTACCTGTTCTGCAATCACGAGCGCCTCCGGCATGAGGAGACCCGGCTCTGGCGGGGCCCGTGGAGCTGGGTGGTATACGAAGTGACGAGCGGATCGCAGGCGCTCGGACTCGCGGCACGGGGCGTCGACTACGTGGAAACGATGCAGGTAAGGGCGCTCCTGCGCGAGCTCCGGAAAGCGGGAAGCGAATGACAGCCTTCGATGTCGTGGTGGTGGGGGCGGGAATCCATGGCGCGGGCGTCGCGCAGGCGGCAGTGGCTGCCGGCCATTCAGTCCTCGTGCTGGAAAAACGCGAGCCCGGATCGGGCACGTCCAGCCGCTCCAGCAAGCTCATCCATGGCGGCCTGCGGTACCTCGAATCGGGGCAGTTCCGCCTCGTGCGCGAGAGCCTGCACGAACGGACGCTGATGCTGCGCAATGCCCCGGACCTGGTGCGACTCGTGCCTTTCCACATTCCCGTCTATCGCGCGACCCGGCGGCGGCCGTGGCAGCTGAAGGCCGGCCTGTCGCTGTATGCAGCGCTCGGCAGCTTCGGTCCAGGAACGAGGTTCGGGTCGGTGCCACGCAGCGAGTGGGACCAGCTCGATGGCCTCGAGCGACGCGGCCTCGAAGCGGTGCTGCGCTACTACGATGGCCAGACAGATGATGCAGCGCTCACGCGCGCCGTGCTGCGTTCCGCCGTGGCACTGGGAGCTGTTGTTGCGGCCCCCGCTGATTTCGTTGCGGCCGGACTCGAGCCACAAGGCGCCACCGTGACGTACACCGAGAACAGCCGCGTGCAGAGCTGCAAGGCGCGGACCCTGGTCAATGCCGCGGGCCCCTGGGCCAACGACCTGCTGGGACGCGTCTCGCCGACGGTCCCACCTGCCGCCGTCGAACTGGTGCAGGGAACGCATATCGCTCTGCCCGGCGTCATCGAGCGCGGAATCTACTACGTCGAGAGCCCGCACGACGGCCGCGTTGTCTTCGTGATGCCGTGGCAGGGCATGACGCTCGTGGGCACGACCGAAACGGCGTTCTATGGCAATCCCGACGACGTGCAGCCGCTGCAGGCAGAGATCGACTACCTGGTCCATATTGTGCGCCATTACTTTCCGCAGTACCGCGGGCAGAAGGAGCTGCCGGTGCTGCACAGCTTTGCGGGGCTCAGGGTGTTGCCCGTCGCGACCGGTGGGGCCTTCGGCCGCTCGCGCGAAACCCTGTTCGCGCAGGACCGGGCCGATCGCCCCCGCGTGCTCACCCTCTACGGCGGCAAGCTCACCGGCTGGCGCGCGGCTGCGGAGCAGGTGATGCACAGGATCGCTCCGTCACTTCCCGCCTCGAAGGCGCGGGCAGACACCCGCACGATCCGGCTGAGCCCGGACTGAGGCTGCAGGCTACAAGTGAAGAGCATGCCCGGAAGCTTTCGGTCCGGCGCTTCTGGCTGTAGCCTGTAGCCTGTAGCCTTCTCAAAAAGAACGAATGCAGCGTGACGAATTCAACTGGCTGATCGGCGAACTGCGCGGCCTCTCCGGGGATCTGGGCAGCCTGGCAGGGCATGGCGAAGAACCCCTCCTGCTGGCGATCGACCAGGGTGGACACGCCAGCCGGGCGCTCGTCTTCGATCGCACGGGGCGGCAGATCGCCGAAGCCTTTGCCGCGGTCAGCACCTATCGCTCCGGCCAGGATCGCGTCGAACACGCGGCCGCCGAGATTCTGGGATCAGTGCGCATCGTGATTGCGGACGTGTGCCAGTCACTCGGCACGGATGTGGGCCGCATCACGGCCGCGGGGCTCGCCACGCAGCGATCGAGCATCGTCTGCTGGGACAGGCGCAGCGGCGAGGCGCTCTCGCCCGTCCTCTCGTGGCAGGACCGGCGCAATGCAGCCTGGTTGCAACACTGGCACGAACGGGAAGCCGATGTCCGTCGCATAACCGGCCTGCCGCTCTCCCCGCACTACGGCGCAAGCAAGCTGCGCTGGTGCCTCGACGAACTGCCGGCCGTCCGCGAGGCCGCGCAGCGCGGGACGCTGATGATCGGTCCCCTCGCCAGCTGGCTGCTGCATGGCCTCGCGGCAGAACGGCCGCTGGTCTGCGATCCTGCCAATGCCTCCCGGACCCTGCTCTGGGACATCACCCTCTGCGACTGGTCGCCAGGGCTGCTCGAACTGGCGGGCATCCCGGTCAAGCTGCTGCCGCAGTCGGTGCCGAGCCGCTACGCCTACGGCACGCTGCCGTTGCCCAACCACGCCGTGCCGATCACGTTCGCCAGCGGCGACCAGTCGACGGTGCCGTTTGCGCACGGTTTGCCCGACGGTCGCACGATTTATCTCAATCTCGGCACAGGCGCCTTCCTGCAATGTCCTGCAGGCGCTGATCCGGGTTTGACCCCGATGCTGAGAAGCGTGCTGCTCGTCGAGGCGGATGGCGTTCGCTACTCGCTGGAAGGCACGGTCAATGGCGCAGGCAGTGCCCTCGACTGGCTCGACGACCAGACCGGCCTCGACGATCATCGGGCCGCGAAGTCGCTGACGCGCGAAAAACTTGCCGGCCTCGACATCCCCGTCTTCATCAACGGCGTATCGGGCGTCGGTTCCCCGTACTGGATTCCACATCTCAAGTCCCGCTTCCTCGAGCAGCCAGGGGCGGACGATGAACTGCAGAAGGTGGCCGCGATCCTCGAGAGCATCGCCTTCCTGATCGCAGCGAATGTCCGGGAAATGCGGACTACGCAGCCTGGCCTCGGTCGCATCGTCGCCGCTGGCGGCCTCTCGCAGTCGGACTACCTGCTCGAATGCGTCGCAACCCTCACGGGGCTGACCGTGGACCGCTCGACCCTGCGCGAAGCCACTGCCACGGGGCTCGCCTTCCTGCTGGGCGGTGCTCCCGGGGCGTGGAGCCCTGCTGCGGATTTCACGAGCTTCACTCCTCAGGAACATCCTGCCCTCGTCAAGCGTCATGGACGCTGGCAGGCAGCCATGCTCGACATCACGACAGGCTTGCACCATGGATAATGCAGATGACCTGGGCGTCGCACCCGGACTGAAACTGCTGCGTTACGGACCCAGGGGCCACGAACGGCCGGGACTGCTCGATGACGAAGGCATCGTCCGCGACCTGTCGGGGATCCTGGATGACATCACCCCCGCGACGCTTGCCCCGGAATCACTGTCACGGCTGGCGAAGATGGACCCGACTTCCCTGCACGCGGTTGCCGGAACGCCGCGCTTCGGCGTGCCGCTGGCCGGCATCGGCAAGATCATCGCGATCGGCCTCAATTACCGCGACCATGCAGCCGAAGCCGGGCTTGAGGTGCCGAAGGAGCCGGTCGTCTTCATGAAGGCGGTGACCTCCTTGAGCGGTCCGGACGACGACGTGATCCGGCCGAAGGGGTCGGTCGCACTGGATCATGAAGTGGAACTCGTCATCGTGATCGGCACGCGCGCGCAGTACATCACGGAAGACGTTGCCCATGCGCACATCGCCGGCTATGCGGTGGGCCACGATGTGTCGGAGCGCGATTTCCAGATCCGTCGCGGCGGCCAGTGGGTGAAGGGCAAGAGCGCGGACACGTTCGCCCCCCTCGGGCCGTTCATCCTTGCAGGCCCGGTCGATGCGACCAATCTCGACCTGTGGCTCGATGTGAACGGCGAGCGGCGGCAGAACTCGAACACGCGCGAGATGGTGTTCAAGCCCGGGTTCCTCGTGAGTTACCTGAGCCAGTTCATGACGCTCGAGCCCGGCGATGTCATCTATTCCGGCACGCCCTCAGGCGTCGGCATGGGCCGCAAGCCGCCGCAGTACCTGCAGCCCGGCGATGTCGTCACGGTGGGCGTGGCGGGGCTTGGGCTGCAGCGGCAGACGATCGTTGACTGGGTAGCGACTTAACCGGGCCGGAGGGACGTGGCGACCCAGTTGTTGACCCAGCTCTCGCTGCCGAAGTGATCCAGGAAGCCGCAGTGTCCACCGAAGCGGGACCGGGTCAGTGCCAGCGCCGGCATGCGCGGCAGGAAAACGGCATCGCGCGCAGGAATGATCGGATCGTCTGCGGCAATCAGCACGTGGCTCGGCACCTTGAGATCGGCGAGTGCCCCTTGCACGAGCGAGTAGCCGGTGAGGTAAGCGTCGAGATCGGGGAACTCGCTGTACCGGCGCACCATGCAGTCCGTCATCGCGGTCAACGACCTTTGCCTCAGGATATCGCTCAGGTCATAGCGATCCGGAAAGCAGCGCTGCTTTTCCCTGAGTGACCGCTTCCACTTCGCGATGAAGTACTCGCGATAGACGAACCAGCCCCGTTCCAGCTCCGCCATGGTGTGCTGCGGACTCAAGACCGGGCAGATCGCGAAGGCCGCATCGAGATCGATCCCCGCCGCTGGCGCACGGGCCGCCACCCGCAGCGCGAAATTGCCGCCGAGCGAGAAGCCGCCGACCAGCAGGGGCCCGGCATGGGACGCTCGCAGTCGCGCGACTGCGCCCACGACCTCATCCAGCCGGCACGAGTGGAAGAGGCCGGGATTGAGCGCGTGACTGCCGCCGTGATCGCGGAAGTTGAGGCGAAAGATGTCGTAGCCCCGCGCGAAGAGGTGGCCGCCGAGCGAGAGGACATAGAGCGACCGGGCGCTGCCCTCCCACCCGTGCAACAGCACGACGAGCGGCCGGGTGGCCGCAGGCTCATGCCGGGCATGAAAGCCCGAGAGCCGCACTCCTTCTCCGCAATCCAGGACGGTTGCGCGGGACGCGTCGAGCAGGGGACGGGCACGCCCCATGACCCACGGCCGGCGCACGCGGCTCGTGGGCAGGATGGATTGCAGATGATGATTGCGCAGCCAGGCCGGCGGAACGAATCCGGCTACGCTCATCCGCTGGGCTCGACCGCGAACTCGACACGGTTGTTGCGGGCCGCCGCCCGGTTCCATTCGCCCGCCGTCAGCGACTCGGACTGCGAGGGGTACGGCACGCTGGGCCGCCGTCCGGAAGAAACCGTCTCCACGCGAATGGCGCCGCCTGTTTCCTGCGCCACGGAGGCGGCGAGATTCGCAAAGGGCAACGACTGCCTCTGTGCGCCAGTCAAGCCGTCCTCGAACGGATTGCCCGTGACTTCGCAGCGTCGTGCGGGCAATTCCTCCGCCGCAACAGAGAACCCCTCGATCGCATTGCCGGACAGGCAGAAATCGCCGATGAAACTTTCGACGCGTACGACGCCCCGGAACGACTCGGCGCGGAGCCGCGCCAGCAGGCTGCGAAGCTTTTCCACTCGCGCCCCCGACAGGGGGGCTTCGCCGTAGCCGACGATTTCCGTCTCGACCTCGGCAGAACGCAGGCCCGCGGGCAGCGCACCGGCTGCCGGGCTGGTGTCGGGAGGCGCATCGCGCAGCGCGTTGATCTGCGTCTGCTGTTCGGCCACCAGCTGGGCGAGGCGGCTGTTCGCGTCGGTCAGGCTGCGGGTGGTGTCGAGAATGCGCAGATAGAACGCCGCCAGGATCACCGTGGGCAGCAAGGCAATGACTGCGATCCCTGCTGTCAGCCAGGGCCAGCGCGAGGACTGCGCAGTCTCCGCGGGCGCGGGTGTCGCGGGATCCGGTGCGGCGGGCTGCGGCGTGCTGGCGGCCTTGATGTCGGCGCTGATCCGGCGGACGAACGTTTCGAAACTCGCCAGCATGAAACGGCGCAGCTCGATCTGCTGTTCCTTGAACGCCTTGGCCAGCAGCAGCTGCAGGCTGGCTTCGCTATCGGACGCTGCGCGGGGCAGATCGATTTCCTCCGCGCGCGCCGATGCCACCTGCACGTCCTGCGTCGATCCTGCTTCCGCCTGCGGAGCTGCAACGAACAGCGCCGAGCGGCTTTCACGCCGTTCGTGCAGCAGGTTGAGCTGGTAGAGGACGCGGGAAACATCCGCGTGCTTGACGGTTTTCGGCAGCACTCCGACTGCGCCGAGTGCGCGCGCCTGGCTGACGTACAGCTCGCCTTCCTGCGAGGTATACATCATCACCGGGATCATCGCGGTCGCAGGATTGGACTTCAGGGCCTGCACTGCCTGGAACCCGTCCATGCCCGGCATCAGGTGATCCATGAAGATCACGTCCGGGCGGTGATGGGCGAGAAACTCGAACGCCTGCTCGGCGGTTTCGGCGGCATCGACCTGCAGCCCGTAGCTCTCGAGCATGCGGCTCAGGATCACACGGGCGGAACGCGAGTCGTCGACGATCAGGGCACGTTTGGCGGCCATGGGGTGCCTGGCAGGCTGCAGTGGACGGGAGGTTATTCCGTCGGGGTATCGGCAGGCACTGGCTTGCTGAACCGGATCATGAAGCGGTCCGTCCGGCCGCGGATCGACTCGTCGAACACCCCTTTGGTGTGATCGTCTTCCGGATTGGCGAAGCGGGCGCTGTCGCCATCGAACACGAATCCGGCGGCGGCGAAGACACGCTTCACGGCTTCCGGATCGATGCGGTGCAGGGTGTCAGCCGCTTCCACGACGTCGGAGCCGGGAGCCGCAACATGGTCCTGCACCAGCACGATGCCACCGGCCTTCAGGGCCTCATAGAGTTTCGCTACCACCTGCGGGACCTCCGCGGCGGTCTCGCCTTCGCCGGGACGGTGGTACAGGTCGTGGTAGGACATGACGAGCAGCACCGCATCGAGCTCGCCGGCTTCGAAGGCGAGGTCATTGGCTTCGGCAGTCAGCGGCCTGACGTTCGCCAGCCGGCCGCCGTTCAGGCGTTCGGTCAGTCTTTCGCCGAAGAAGTTTGCATACAGGCCATTGTTGTACGCGATGACCGTGCCATCCGGGCCGACGATGCGCGACAGCAACTCGGTGTAGTACCCGCCGCCGGCCAGGAAATCGAGTACGCGCATGCCGGGCTCGACGCCGAGGAAGGTCAGCACTTCCTGCGGGTGACGACGGGCATCCTCGTCGGTGTCGCCGCCCAGTCGTTCCGTGCTGGCAATCGCCTGCACGATCGCAGTGGGAGCATCGCTCTGTATGGCGGGTGGCATGGTCGCCGGGGCGGCCGCTTCCTGTCCGGCTTCCTGCTGGCCACACCCTGCGATCAGGCCCAGAGCTGCCAGCGCAGCGATTTTCAGGTAGCGCACGAGAAACTCCCTTCGCAATTGCAATGCCAATTAGAGTACATCAGATACATGACGGACTGCCGGCCGGATTTTTTTCCGTCATGATGCCGGCCATGCTGACGAGAACCGACCACTGCAGATCCGGCAAGCGGTTGCGTGACTTTTTCCCGCGGCTCAAGTTACTGCTGCAAGCGGCCGCCGCAGCCCTGGCTCCCACCGTGGTCGGCGCCATCGACTCGGCCACGCTGGCCCTCGAGGCAGTTGCAGGCGATGGGTGGAATGCCCGCGGGGTGCAGGTCGTGCTCGGCACGCCCGGATCTGCCCGGGAACTGCACGGTGTTCGCGTCACCGTCGAGGAGCTGGTCATCACCGGCGTGCGGGAACCCGTGCGCAATATCACCGTGACCTGCCCGGCGTTCCAGCTCGCAGGACGGCAGGTGTCCTGTCCAGGTGCAGCAGTCGATGCGGTCCTGCCCGCGCTGGGCCGGCAGCGCTTCCAGGCTGCGCTGCGTTACGAACTGGCAGGGGGGGCTCTCGAAGCAACAGTCAGTGATCTCAAGGTGGGGGGTGGCACAGTGAGCCTGCATGCGGCCCTGCGCGACGGGGCGTGGCAGGGGGAACTGGCACTCAAGGGAGTCGGCAGCGAAGCGTTGCTGGCCGTTGCCAGGGCTGCCTCGATGACCCTGCCGGCAGCCACCGTGAGCGGTCGCGTCGACTTCTCGGGGCAGGCGCGCGGCCAGGGCGCAGAACCCGCGCTCATCGAGTTTGCCGCCACCTTCACCGACCTCACGACCGGGAACGAAGCGGGCAACCTTGCCACCGACAGGCTGGCCCTTGCGCTTGCAGGCCGACTCGAACGGGCCGCGGGCTGGAACTTCACCGTGGAGGCGAGCAGCGCGAGCGGCCAGGCCTATGCGGAGCCGGTCTTCCTCGATTTCGGCGTGCATGCAATCGACGTGAGCGCGCAAGGACGGTGGCGCGAGGACGGCCGCATCGAACTCCAGAACTTCGTTGTCGACCAGCGCGAGGTGCTGGGTGGCCGCGGCCAGGCCCTGCTCGATCCCGCCGCGGAGTCGATGCTGGTCGATCTGGACATCGAGATCGGCCACCTCACGTTGCCCGGTGCCTATGCGAGCTACCTGCAACCCTTCCTGCTGGCCACGGGTTTCAAGGCACTCGAAACGACCGGCACGTTGAGCGGGCACGTCGTCATCACGGACGGCACGCCACAGCGGGCAGACATCGAGATCAGGCAACTGTCGGCAGACGATGGCACTGGCAAACTCGCCCTCTATTCCCTGAGCGGCAATGTTCACTGGCGAGGCACTGGCAGCGAAGGCGCTGTCGCCCCCTCCCGACTTGAGTGGGAAGGCGGCCTGGTCTTCGGCCTCGACCTCGGCGCCGCGACACTCGACTTCCGTGCGCACGAGAGGGACTTCGTACTGCTGCAGGCGATGCGCATCCCGTTGCTGGATGGCGCGCTCGAACTCGACCGGTTCGAGGTTCGCGCCGCGGGGCTGCCGGCAATGACGTTCGCGCTCGATGCCAACGTCCAGCCGATCAGCGTTCAGCGCCTGTCCCGCGCCTTCGGCTGGCCGGAGTTCGGCGGCCAGCTCGCAGGACGCATTTCCGATCTCAGGCTGGATGACGGCGTGCTGACGCTGGCGACCACCCTGCGGGCGCAGGTGTTCGACGGCCGCCTCGAAGTGAGCGATCTGAAAATCGAGGATCCGTTCGGCGACTGGCCACGGCTGTATTCGAGCATCGACATCTACAACCTCGACCTGGCCCAGGTGACGTCGGCGTTTTCCTTCGGCCTGATCACCGGCCGGCTGTCCGGCTACGTCAACGAGATGGTGCTGTTCAACTGGGAGCCCGCGGAATTCGACCTGCGGCTGTACACGCCGCCCGAGGATCGCTCGCGCCACCGGATCAGCCAGCGCGCCGTGCAGAACATCGGCAACCTGGGCGGCGGCGGCGCCGGCGTCGGCGCAGCACTCTCTAGCGGCTTCATGAGCTTCTTCGAAGAGTTCAATTACGACAGGCTCGGCATTGCCTGCCGGCTCGAGAACGAGATCTGCCTGATGGACGGCGTCGAGCCGGCCCCGAACGGGGGCTACTACCTGGTGAAAGGCCGGGGCTTGCCGCGCATCGACGTGATCGGCAACGCCGGGCGAGTGGACTGGCCGCGCCTGCTGGCGCAGCTCGCGGCCATCGCAGAGTCGGAAGGCCCGGTTGTGGAGTAGGATTCAGGCCCAGTTAATTGAAAAGACGGCAGAGTCCTTGCCGCGACTTAAGAGGAGATCCCCATGCGCCGCTTCATGTCCGTCAAGTTCGCCGCAGTCTGCATGCTGCTGTCGGCCTGCGTCACGATCAACGTTTACTTCCCCGCAGCCGCAGCCGAGAAAGCCGCAGACCGCATCATCGAGGACGTATGGGGCCCGTCCCAGCAACCGGGCGCTGCGACGCCTGCCAGTCCGCAGGCTGCGGTGCATGAACCCGCCGGTGCCGGACGGGGACTGCTCGTCGCGACAGGCCAGGTCCTGGCTTTCCTGATCCCGGCGGCCCACGCGCAGGCCGATCTCAATATCGCGACGCCGGCCGTCCGTGCCATCACGCAGTCGATGGAAGCACGGCATGGACAGCTCAAGCCCTACTACGACTCGGGCGCCGTCGGCTTCACGAACGATGGGCTGATCGAGGTACGCGACCAGAACCTGGTGCCGCTGCCGGAGCGCAACAACGCCCGCAAGCTGGTGGCCGACGAGAACTCGGATCGCACCAACCTGTATCGCGAGATCGCGGCTGCGAACGGCCGTCCCGACTGGGAAGCGGACATCCGCAAGACCTTCGCGCAGCGCTGGGTGGAGCGGGCCGCCGGCGGCTGGTACTACCGGGACGGCGGCGCCTGGAAGCAGAAGTAGGCCCCTGGAAAAAACCTACTCGCGCGTGCCGGTGCCGCGTTCGAGCAGCCACACGCAGGCAATGAACAGGGCTGCCGCCGCGCCGACCATGATGGCGTAGGCGGTGGCCAGGTCGACGTCGGATACGCCCAGGAACCCGTAGCGGAACGCATTCACCATGTAGAGGATCGGGTTGCCGTGCGACAGCGCCTGCGCCCAGTCCGGCAGCAGGGTGATGGTGTAGAACACGCCGCCAAGATACGTGAGCGGCGTGAGGATGAACGTCGGGATGAACGTGATCTGGTCGAAGTTCTTGGCGAAGATCGCGTTGATCATGCCCGCCAGCGAGAACACGACCGACGTGAGCAGTACCGCGCTCAGCACCACGAACAGGTGCGCAACCTGCAGGTGCGTGAAGGCCAGGGCAATGATCGTGACCACGCCGCCCACCAGCAGGCCGCGCAGCATCCCGCCACACATGTAGCCGAGCACGATGAGCCAGTTCGGCAGCGGCGACACCAGCAGTTCCTCGATGTGCTTGCCGAACTTCGCGCCAAAGAACGACGACACGACGTTGCCGTACGAGTTCGTGATGATCGACATCATGATCAGCCCCGGCGCGATGTACTGCAGGTACGTGTACCCGCCCATGTCGCCGATGCGGCTGCCGATCAGGCTGCCGAAGATGATGAAGTAGAGCGTCGCCGTGATGGCGGGCGGCACGAGCGTCTGGCCCCAGATGCGCACGATGCGGCCGAACTCGCGGATGACGATGGTATTGAACCCGGTGAGGTTGGGCTTGAACCGCCGGTTGTCCGGCAACGGCCGGGTTGCGCTCACGGGTTTGCTCCCCCCGCGGCTGTCTTCGGGCGCTCGACCAGGCGCATGAACAGCTCTTCCAGCCGGTTCGTCTTGGTCCGCATCGACAGCACCTCGAGCCCCAGGGCAGTCAGGCGCGTGAAGATCTCGTTCAGGCTCTGCTCCTTCGAGACCTCGATCTCGAGGGTATGATCGTCAGGCAGGGTGACGCGGTACCCGGGCAGCGACGGCGCTTCGGTCACCGGCTCACGCAGGTTGAAGATGAACACTTCGGCTTGCAGCTTGCGCAGCACGCGGCTCATGCGATCGTTCTCGATGATGCGGCCCTTGTCGATGATCGCGACATTGCGGCAGAGCGTCTCGGCTTCCTCGAGATAGTGCGTCGTCAGGATGATGGTCGTGCCCGCCACGTTGATCTGGCGCACGAAGTCCCACATCGAACGCCGCACCTCGATGTCCACGCCGGCAGTCGGCTCATCGAGGATCAGCAACCGCGGCTCGTGGACCAGGGCACGCGCGATCATCAGCCGGCGCTTCATGCCGCCCGACAGGCTCCGCGAGATCGAACTGCGCTTTTCATACAGCTGCAGCTGCGTCAGGTATTTCTCCACGCGGTCACGCGCGACGGCCCGGGGAATGCCGTAGAAACCGGCCTGGTTCAGCAGGATGGTCGTCACCGTCTCGAACTGGTTGAAGTTGATTTCCTGCGGCACGAGGCCGATGCAGGATTTCGCGAGCTCGAGTTGCGTGTCGATGTCGTGGCCGAAGACTTCGACCTTGCCGGACGTCTTGTTGACGAGCGACGTCACGATGCCGATGGCAGTGGTCTTGCCGGCGCCGTTCGGGCCGAGCAGTGCGAAGAAATCGCCCTCTTCCACGTCCAGGTCGATGCCCTTGAGGGCCTCCACTCCGTTCCGGTAGGTCTTGGTCAGCGCGCGCAACGACAGGGCTTTCATTGGCCGCGAAGCCTAGCATGATCAGCGGCGCGTCCGTGGCGGCGACAGCTCGATGTCGGCCGCCAGCAGCTGCACGCCCAGCAGTTGCGCGGCGGTCAGCCGCAGCGATTGGTGGTTGCGGGCGAAGCGGATGAGATCGGGCCAGAAGCAGGGATTGCTCTGCCAGCGCGGTGGCAGGGGCGATGGCTGCAGCGCGGCCAGATGGCGCAACTGCCATGGAGCGAAATCCGCGAGGAGGGCCGCGTGCCCGGGATGCAGCCAGAGCATGAACCGCGCAGACAGCGGACTGTTGCGGCTCAGGTGCCAGGCAAAGAACCAGGCAGTGGTAATGAACGCAGGCCAGGTACCGGCATCGCCCGTGAGGGCGCTGTAGCGGTGGGCTGCCGGGTCCTGTACCTGGGGCAGGGCGCTCCACTCCCCTGCGGCTCCTTCCGGAAACCTCAGGGTGAACAGGGAATAGGAACACCCCGCGATGGCGTCCCGCATGCCGGCGTCCGCCTGGCGCAATGCTCCCAGCAGTTCGACGCCCAGCAGCTCGTGGGGGCCCGTGCCCGAGAGCAGATCGAGGTAATCCCGGTTCAGCCTGCCAACCAGGGCGACGTCTCCGGCCGCCAGTACCGGCGGATTGGAGAGATAACTCTGCGTCATTGCCTGGGCTCCCTTCACTGGCCTGAAAATGATGAAAACAACCATATATGGTCCAAACGGACCATATGTGGCATTTATGCCATATCCCGGCTATAAGAGCCAAGCCGCTTTCAGAGCCCGATCCAACCCTCCAGGACGAGGACAGGGAGTCCCCATGCGCATCACCGATCATCGCTACAGCCGCGACCTGCTCCGGTTCGATCTCGCGCTGCGAATGATCCGGCACGAGGCCCGGACCTGCACGATCCGGCTTTGCACCGGACTCACGGATGACCGGATCCGCAAGCTGTACCGGAGCTATGTGGTGACGGGTTCCGCCAGCCCGGCGGTGCGTCGCCGGCGCGGCAAGTCGCCCAGGCAGATTGCCTACTTCACGCGCAACACCCTGAACCAGCTGGAAGCCTCCTTGCTGGGAGGCATCTTTGCGGCCCTCGGGCTGTTGCAGGACTGCCGCGAGGGTGCGGCAGCCGGCCGGAATCTCGAGTTCGGCGGGCTGTTCTGCGATGCCTTCGAGACCTACCAGCTGTGCTGGCGCGATTCGCGCCTGTCGTTCGAGCATGCGTGGTTCCTGCTCCTCGCGCTGTCACAGGGTGAGGAGCTGCAGCTGGAACGGTGCCCGCGCTGTGCCGGCGTGTACGTGCGGGACATCTATGCGATGCCGCTTGCCGCCTGCCCCCTGTGCCGCGTGAAACAGCTGACGCCAGCGCCGCGGCCAGACCCCCAAGGCTAGAATGAGCCATGCCCGACCCCCTCCGCAGGCCGCACATCTACGCCGGACCCTATCTCGACCGGAACGCCAGGCTGCGGGACGACGCAAGCTGGCTGGAAACGCTCTCGCTGGAAGCGGACGCCTTCCTGATTCCGGTGTGGCAGGCACGGAACCTGGTGGTCACGACCCCGGGCGGCCCGCAGGCGCGCCTGCTCGAATGGCGCCATGCCCGGGACCTGGTAAGCAGTTCGTCCGAGCTGGTGCTGCTCGGCGAGTTTCGCAACCGGCTCTGTTTTGCATTCGAGCTTCGGGGTGCCGAGCGGCCGGTCCTCGAGGATGCGGAATTTGCCGACCTGCGCGCAGTGGGCGGCGCACTCGATCACGACGAGGCCGGCCTGCTCGCCTACGCACGCGCCATGATCCTCTGGCGGGGCCGGCATCGCTTCTGCGGCGCGTGCGGGGCGCCGACGTCCAGCAGCCGCGCCGGGCATGTCATGACCTGCAGCCGCTGCGAGACCCCGCATTTTCCCCGCATCGATCCGGCCATCATCGTGCTGGTCAGCGAAGGCGAGGGAGCCAACGAGCGCGCCTTGCTCGGCAGGCAGGCTGCCTGGCCTGCCGGGCGTTACTCGACCATCGCCGGTTTCGTCGAGCCGGGCGAGAGCCTCGAAGACGCCGTCGCGCGTGAAGTCCGGGAAGAAACCGGGGTCGATACGGCAGAAATTACGTATCACTCGTCGCAGCCCTGGCCGTTTCCTGCCTCGCTGATGCTCGGGTTCACCGCCCGCGCCAGGTCCGTGGACATCACCTGCCACGACGGTGAACTGGAGGGTGCCCGCTGGTTCAGCCGCGCCGACCTGGACTTGGGGAGAGTGCTGCTGCCACCGGCACAATCGATTTCGTATCGGCTGATCGATGACTGGCGGCGGACCGGCTCCCGGTAGCCGCCAGCGACACGGTTGCCGCTACAATCCGCGGCATGTGTCTGCTCCTCATTGGCTGGAAAACCCATCCCCGCTATCGCCTCGTGCTCGCGGGCAACCGCGACGAGTTCCACGACCGTCAATCCGCCCCGCTCAACTGGTGGCAGGACGATCCCCGCATCCTCGGGGGACGCGACCTGCAGGCAGGGGGCACGTGGCTGGGCGTGGCGCGGTCGGGCCGCTTCGGCGTCGTCACCAACTACCGCGACCTGCAGGCCCCCATCGAGGGCGTGCCGTCGCGTGGCAGCCTCATCCCACGCTTCCTCACGGGTGCCACGTCGCCCAAGGAATTCCTGGATGACCTGCGCGGCGCGGCGCCGCGTTACTCCGGCTTCAACCTGCTTGTGGGCGGACCTCGCGCGCTCCATTACTTCTCGAACCGCGGGGAGTCAGTGCCGCGCGCGCTGGCCAGCGGCATCTACGGCATCAGCAATCACCTGCTGGATACCCCATGGCCGAAGCTCACGCGCACCCGGGAACGATTCACCAGGCTCCTGGCCCAACCGGATGTCGAACCGGAGGACCTCTTTGCCATGCTGAACGATCGGGAACAGGCGCCACTGGACAGCCTGCCCGCCACGGGCCTGCCCCTTGAGTGGGAGCGCGTGGTCTCCGCGCCGTTCATCGTGCACGACCGCTATGGCACCCGCTGTTCCAGCGTCCTGCTGGTGGAACGCACGGGGCGCACGGTGCTGCATGAGCGTCGCTTCGATGCCGCTGGCGTCCAGACGGGCAGCTCGCGCTTCGAGTTCAAGAGCGCGGACATCCCGGAAGTCTGGTTCGACACCCGCGATCCCGATGAAGTGGCCGTGGGTGACCCTGCGTTCGACTCGTCGCCGGAGTGAAGCCTGAAGGCCTGGGCAAAAGGCCTCGGGTTCCTCACGCTGCTGCTGGCTGCGTCTGGCGCTCATGCCGACGTCGCGATCGGTATCGAGGGCGTGCGCGACGAACTCGCGAACAACATCCGCGCCTTCCTGAGTCTCACCCGCTATGCGGAACGGGATGACATCGAACCGGAAACGATGGCCCGTCTCGCGCGGCGCATTCCCCTTGAAACCCGCAGGGCGCTCGAACCGCTCGGGTACTACCAGCCCGTAGTCGAGTACTCCGTCACACCCGAAGGCAATGACTGGCAGGTAGCGATCACCGTCCAGGCAGGGCGCGACGTCCGCATCTCGACGGTGAACATCAACGTCACCGGAGCGGGCGCGGAGAATCGCCAGATCGCCGCCCTGCTGGCGCGACGGGACCTGCGTCCCGGCACCCGCCTGAATCACGGCACGTACGAACGCGTGAAGACCGACCTGCTGCGGACCGCGACCAACCAGGGCTTCCTCGATGCCCGGCTCGTCAGGAACGAACTGGTGATCGACACCACGGACCGGCGCGCGACCATCGATCTCGAACTCGAAACCGGCGAGATGTACCGCTTCGGCGCGATCACCATCGAACAGGACGCCATCCTGGCTTCCTCCATGCAGCGGCTGCTGCGCATGCGCGAGGGCGATCCCTACTCCGTCGATGCGCTGTTGCGCACGCAGTATGTGCTCGACGATACGCAGTACTTCGCCAGCGTCGAAGTCGAGACGGGAGACCGCAACCAGGAACAGTTGACCGTGCCGGTCAGCATCCGTGCACAGCCCAACCAGCGGCATCGCTATGCGGTGAGTGCCGGCTATGCCACCGACACGAGGGCCCGCGGCCGACTGACCTGGGACAACCGCCGCGTCAACGCGCGTGGCCACCGGCTGCAGGTCGGCCTGATCGGCTCTGACGTCGTCGAGGAAGCGTCCGCGAGCTATGCGATTCCGGTCATGGACGTGGCGCTCGAGAAGCTCGAGTTCAGCGTGCTCACGCGCAACGAGGAGTTCGGCGATACGATCAGCCAGAAGGACGAACTCGCCGTCGGCCTCACCGAGGCGCTCGGCAACAAGTGGCAGCGCGTCGTGTTCCTGCGCCTGTCGAACGAAAAGTCCGGGCTGCCGGCCACCGCGACGGCAACCGAGAGCGTGCCGGCCACCACCATCGAGGATTTCCTGCTCATCCCGGGCATCAGTTTTGCGACGCTGCCCGTCCAGCCGGGTCTCACCACGAACCAGCTGCGGTACTCGCTGTTCGCGGAGCTGACCGGATCGCCAAGCACCCTGGGATCCGATGCCTCCTACCTGCGCTTCCGTTTCCAGGGCGAACGGATCTTCAACCTGTCGGACCTCTGGCATCTGCGCATCAAGGGCGAGCTGGGCGTCAGCCGCGTCGACGAGTTCTCCGAGCTGCCTGCCTCGCAGCGCTTCTTCGCCGGTGGTGACAACAGCGTCCGCGGCTTCAGCCTGAACGAACTGTCGCCAAAGGACGCGAACGGGAACAGCATCGGTGGCAAGCACTTGCTGGTGGGAACGGTCGAGCTGGAAAGGCTGCTGCCACGCAACTTCGGCGCTGCCGTATTCGCGGATGCCGGCAATGCGTTCGATGATTTCGGCGATTCGCTCGAGTACTCGGCCGGCATCGGCATGCGCTGGCATGTCTCCGTGGCAAGCATCGGGATCGACGTCGCGCAGGCGCTGTCGGAATCCGGGCGTACGCCGCGACTGCACCTGCACATCTCGACGCTCTTCTGAAGATGAAGCGCGCTGCCGTCATCGTGGCTGCGGCGGTCCTGCTGGTGCTGGGCGGTGCCTTCTACCTGCTCGCGTACACACAGACAGGGATCGAGCTCCTGGTCGCGCAGCTCAATCGCCTGGAGCGGCTCGGCATCCATGCAGAAGGCGTGTCTGGAAGGATCACCGGACCGTTGCGGATCGCGCGCTTCGAGCTGGATCACGAACGCGCTCACATCGTTATCGAGGACATCGTCGTCGATCTCAGGTTGCGCTGGCTCGCGCTGCAGACGATCGACATCGACGCGCTCACCGCCCGGTCGGCAACCATCGAACTCAAGGCAGCGCCGGATGAGCCAGCCCCGGTCACCCCACCGCGCTTCCTGCCCGGCTTTCTGCGCGTCGCCGTGACGCAGGCGGAGTTCGGTTCCGTCACGCTCACCACCGTCGGCGGTCAGGTCATCACGGCGACCAGGACACGGACTGCGTTGCGGCTCAGGTCAGAGCGACTGTGGCTTGACGGGCTCGACGTGGTTTCCCCCCTGTTCAGCGCACAGGGCGACCTCGAGCTCCGGGCCGCACGCCCCCTGGGACTCAGGTTCACGGGCAAGGGAACGCTGCCGGATGGAGATCGCCCCGACCTCGACATCGCCGCCGAGGCCGACGGCACCTTGGAAGCGATGGGATTCGCAGCCGATCTGCTCGCGCCGTCAGAAGCGCATGTCCAGGGCCGGTTCGCCCGCACGGGTGGCCAGTGGCAACTCGAAGGCCGGATCACCGCGCCTGCTTTCTCGCTTGAGCCGTGGCTGGAGCGCCCGCCCTTCTCGCTGGCCGCCGTTGGGCTCGATTTCAGTGCGCGCCCCGAAGTCTTCCGCGTCACCGGGCAGCTGACTGTGCCGGAACTCGACGCTGCACCCTTCAACCTGGATGCGAGCGGGCGCTATGCGGACCGCACGATGATCGTCAGCGCTGCAACGCTTGCGCAAACCTCCGGCCCCGCGCGCTTGCGGGCCGAGGGACGGCTCGCTTTCGACGGTGGCCCGCCTGCCGTGAACATCGCGGGAGAATGGGTCCAGGTGCAGTGGCCCTTGTCGGCTGCGCGTCCGGTGGTGACGAGTCCTGCGGGACGACTCACGCTGTCGGGTCCGCTGCCATACCAGTTCAGCCTCAGTGCGAGCGTCACCGGGCAGTCGCTGCCGGCAGCGCGTGGGCTCGTCAATGGTTCGCTGTCGCGCGAAGCGCTGCGCGTCGAGCGCTATGACATCAACACCCTGGAGGGATCGCTCACGGGGGATGCGACGCTTACGTTCGGAACCCCGCTGCGCTGGGCGGTGAATGCGAGCGCAACCGGCATCAATCCGGTCAGCCTGCAGGCGGCGTTTCCCGGACAGATCGAACTGGTAGCTGCTGCCACGGGTTCAGGCATCAACCGCGAAGCCGCTTTCGACATCACGTTGAGCCGCCTGCAGGGCCGGTTGCGCGGCTTGCCGGTGAACGGCAGCGGGCGCGTGGCGCGGACGGGAGACGAATGGCGCATCCGGGACACGGCGCTCGCGATGGGCGAGGCACGCCTGACGGTGGCAGGCACGGTGAGCGACCAGGTCGATCTCGACTGGACGTTCAGCGCCCGGGCCCTGGAGGATCTGCTGCCGGAAGTACAGGGTGGGTTGAGCTTCAATGGCAGCGCGTCCGGCCCCAGGCGAACACCGCACATCACGGCGGACATCGAAGGTCGCGACCTCGGCTACGCTGGCTGGACGGTCGGCGCGATGGCGATTGACGCCGATGTCGATCTCGCGGGGTTTGCGCCATCGCAGCTCGCTGCCACCTTGAGCAATGTCCGGAACGGAGCGATCCACGCCGAGGCGTTGCGCGTGTCAGGCCAGGGCAATGCGGAGACGCATGCGCTCACCGTGCAGGTGGCGTCGCGCACGGACGGCGGCATCGCCACCGACGGCGAACTGGAAATCTCCGGCACGCTGGTCCAGGGCACCTGGACGGGCCAGATCGCCTCGGGCCGGGTGGCCAATACGGATGACAGGAGGAGCGTACGCCTCGCCGAGCCCGCCACCGCAGTGGTGTCACGCAACCACGCGACAGTCGAACGCCTGTGCCTCTTCTTGCTGGAGAGCAATGTCTGCGGCAATGGCAGCTGGCAGCGCGGCGGGGCCTGGCAGGTCGATGCGACCGGCGATGACCTTCCGCTCGATGTCATTCGCCTCGCCTTCCCCGGCCAGCCACGCTATCTCGGAACCGTGGATCTTGTCGTGGCCGCGAATGGCGCCGCGCAGTCCCCCTGGGAAGGCGCTGCATCACTCGTACTGACCGGTGGCGGAATCGTGTATCAATTGTCCCGGGACTCTGCGGATGCCACTGAAACCGTGCAGATCGGATCGGGTCGCGCGGACGTGCGGGCAACCCGGGATTCGTTCCTCGCGACCATCGGCCTCGCTTCCTCGGCGGAAACCTTCATCGCCGCCAACGCGACTGCGACGCGGTTGCCCGGCCGCCCGCTCGGAGAGCTGCCACTGACAGGGCGGATCCGGGCGCGCATGGGCGATGCAAACCTGCTGACGCTGCTGGTGGCGGAGATTGACGATGCCGCAGGCGTGCTCGATGCGGACGTTGCCCTGTCCGGTCGCGTCAGCCAGCCGGAGCTCGATGGCCGCATTGCGCTGTCCCGTGGCGCACTCGACCTGTACCGGATCAACCTGGCCCTGCGTGACATGGAGATCGGCCTGACCCTCAGCGCCAACCGGCTCGAGTTCAAGGGCACCGGCCACGCGGGTGAAGGCACGTGGAGCCTGGGGGGCACGCTCGCCTGGCGGAACGGGCTGCCGGCGGGCACGCTTGACCTGCAAGGCGAGAACCTGCTGGTCGCGGACCTCCCCGACTACCGGGTCGTAGCCGCGCCCGACCTGCGCTTCCTGATCGACGGCCGCAAGATCGAGGCGGCGGGCGAAGTCTTCATACCCAGCGCACGCATCCAGCCTACCGACCTGAGCGGCGCCGTGCAGGTGTCGCCGGACAGCCGCCTGGTCCAGGACGAACCCGCTGCCACGGAGGGCAGTTTCTTCGTCAGCAGCGAGATCCGGATCCGCCTGGGGGATGACGTGCAGCTCGATACGTTCGGGCTGCAGGGCAAGCTCGGTGGCAGTGTCGGAACGACGACGCGTACCGGCGATATCGCCCTGGGACGCGGGGAGCTCAGCGTGTCCAGCGGCAAGTACGAAGCCTACGGACAGAGCCTCGACATCACGCGCGGGCGCCTGTTGTTCGATGCGTCACCGCTCGACGACCCCGGCCTCGACATCCAGGCAGAGCGCACGATCGAAACGACCAAGGTGGGACTGAATGTGCGGGGCACGCTGAGCGACCCGCGGTTCGGCTTCTATTCGGAGCCCTCGATGTCGCAGACGCAGATCCTGTCGTACCTGCTGGTCGGCAAACCGATCGATGACCTGCAGAACCGGGATGCGAATGCAGTGGGCTCCGCGCGCGATACGCTGGCACTGCAGGGTGGCGGCATTCTCGCTGCGCAACTCGGCCGGCGGCTGGGGCTCGGCGAGATCGGCGTGGAATCCACCGGTGCCAACGATACGGCCCTGGTGCTGGGACGATTCCTGTCACCGCGGCTGTTCGTGAGCTACGGCATTTCACTCACGGAATCGATCAACACCCTGAAGCTTCGGTATACGATCAGCGACCGGTGGGTACTCAAGACGGAAGCCGGCGAGAACCAGAGTGCCGACATGGAATTCACGATCGAAAGGCCCTGACCGGCCGACGCAGAGGGGGCAGCCGATGAACAGCAAGGGACCACTTCTACGGGGGCTCGCGTGTCTCGCGTTGGCCTGCCAGCCCCTGAGCGCCGCCGAACCGCTGGTGACCGAGGCAATCATCAATGCCCCGCTCGCCACCGTGTGGCAAGCGTTCGCCACCGCGGACGGCTATGCGACGGTAGGCATTGCGGGGGCGAAGGTCGACCTGCAACTCGGCGGCTTGGTGGAAGTGCCAGCGGGTCCGGGCAAGACCACCAGCGCCATCCTGAGTTTCGAGCCGGAGCGGCTGCTCGCGACGCGCGTGACGCAGGCCCCGGCGGAATTCGGTCCGGCCAGTGACTTTGCGACCACGTGGACGCTGGTCTACTTCACGTCCCTCGGCGAGATGACGCAGGTCCGCGTGGCAGGATTCGGCTTCACGACGCCCCTACTCGCACGCTTCTTCGAGCAGGACCAGTCCGCCCAGCTCAAGCGTCTCGAGAAGCTCTACTGGCCGCTCTGCGCGCTCTGCAAGAAAACAGGCAGCTAGCCGCGGAGCGGCGGATCGATGGCAAGGACGAACCGCGTGTAGATTTCCGGCAGGCGGGTGAGCACGTGGTGCTTGCAGGCCAGGCCGCTCGACTCGATCGCCCGCCGCAACACGGGAAGTTCCAGCAGCTCGAGTGCCGACCTCGCGACCGGCGCATAGCTCAGGTGCCAGGGTTCCGGACTGACTCCCCCGCGGTCTTCGCGAAACGGACGGAAGAAGCCGAACCGGTGCATGTTGGCTTCGAGCCAGTCGGTCAGCCGGGCAAACAGGCCATTGGGCGCATATTCCTGCGGCAGGAGCTGAACCCTGTAGCCCTCGGGCACGGCGGCAGCGTCGTAGACATCGAGGTCCGAACCCCAGTGGTGACGGCTGCCTCCGGGAATGGCTGACCAGCACAGGATCGCATTCACCCGGTCCGGCTCGCTCAGCGACTGCCCGGCCAGCGGCTGGCCCGCGCGGTCGAACAGCGGCCGCTCGCCCTGCCATTTGCCGTTCCAGATCGCGACCTGCTGGTCGAAATCGCGAAAACTGGAGGAAGCAACGAGATCGACGCCGGCGCTTGCAGCGGCATCGCGCATCGCGAGGAAGGACGCGACGACCTCGTAATGCAGTGCAAAACGAGGGTTTTCCAGCGTCACGATGTGGGTCCGCGCACGACCCGTCAGCTCGAGTTCGTTCATTCGCCGGCATCGTACCGGTTATGATGCCGGCGTGAAATCGCTCGGCCTCAAGACCCGATTCCTGCTGACCACTGTCGGTGCCGGACTGCTGGTGACCGGCGCCCTCGTGGGCGTGCATTTCATCGACGATCGCGAAGCAGGGGGCTTCGATCGCTGGGCATGGATTCTCGTCGGCTCGGGGCTCGCCATGACTGCCCTCGCCGGCGGCATTGCCTGGCTGCTGGCACGCCGCGTCGAGCAGCCGATTTCGGCGCTGATCCAGTCCGCCCGGCGCATGGGCGAGGGCGACTACTCGCGACCGCTCAAGGTGTCGAGCCGCGACGAGATCGCAGCCCTCGAGAACGCACTGGAAATGATGCGCCAGCGGCTGCGACAGACGACCATCACCACGAACTATCTCACCACGGTGCTCAACAGCATGAGCGACGCGGTGCTGGTGACCTCCCCCGACGGCCTCATCAAGAAGATCAATGACGCCGCGGTACGGCTGTTCGGGTTCACCGAACAGGAAATCGTGGGCCAGCCCCTGACGACCCTGCTTGCAGAGCAGGAGCGCGAGTCCTTCTCGATGGCAGCGGCCACGGACGACACGCGCGAAACCGTCATCCTGACGCACAACGGCCAGACCATTCCCGTCTCGTTCTCCGGTGCACCCCTCGCCGCCGATGATCCGCAGTTCCAGGGGGCGATTTTCGTCGTGCGCGACATCACCGACCGCAAGCGCGCCGAACGGCGGATCCGGTATCTCGCCCGCTATGACGCGCTGACGAAGATCCCTAACCGGATGCAGTTCCAGCACATGCTGCAGCAGTCCATTGCCCGCACGCGCCGGGTGGATCGCAGCATTGCGCTCCTGTACCTCGACATGGACCAGTTCAAGGAGATCAACGACACCTTTGGCCATGCGGCGGGAGATCGCACCCTTGAGATCCTGAGCGAACGGCTCACGCGCATCGTGCCGAAGGAAGCCGTCGTGGGCCGGCTCGCAGGCGACGAATTTGCCCTGTTCATCGAGGAACTGCATTCAGGCGCCGACCTCGAACGCTCACAGGCCGTCACGCTGGCGCGCATGGTGCTGACGGAAGTGGGCAAACCCTTCTACGTGCAGCAGCACGAGCTGATCCTCACCGCCAGCATCGGCATCGCCTTGTGCCCGAAGGATGCGGAGAACGTGATCGACCTGATCCGCACCGCCGATGCGGCGATGTATCACGCGAAGCAGAACGGCGGGAACAACTACGCACTGTATACGCCTGAGATGAATGCGGCGGCGGTGGAGCGCCTCATGCTGAAGAGCAAGCTGCGCCGCGCGCTGGAACGCGACGAGCTCGTCATCCAGTACCAGCCGAAAGTGGACCTGAGGGATGGCCACATCGTCGGGGCCGAGGCCCTGCTGCGCTGGCGGTTGCCGGGTCATGGCGACATCTCGCCTTCGCAGTTCATCCCGCTTGCCGAGGAAACCAACCTCATCCTCGAGATCGGGCAATGGGTCATGCATCGCGTGTGTGCCGATTACCGCCGGTGGCAGCAGGAAATCCCGGATCCGGGCCGGGTCTCGATCAACCTGTCGCTGAAGCAACTCCGCCAGGCGAGCTTCATCACGCAATGCCGGTCCGTGTTCAAGGAACACGAGGTATCGCCGACCTGCTTCGAGCTCGAAATCACCGAGACCACGCTGATGATGGATGCCAAGCGCACGGTCAAGCTCCTCAACGAGCTCTATGCGATGGGACTGCACCTGTCCATCGACGACTTCGGCACCGGTTATTCTTCGTTGAGTGCCCTCCAGCAGTTCCCCATCGACACGCTGAAGATCGACCAGTCGTTCGTCCGCGATGCCGCCATCGATTCCGATGACGCCACCATCGTGCGCACGATCATCGACATGGGCAAGAGCCTCGACATGGAGGTGATCGCGGAAGGCGTGGAGAACGAGGAACAGCTCAACTTCCTGCGCAGCCGCGGCTGCCACTACGCACAGGGCCGGCTGTTCGGCGACGCGATGAGTGCCAACGATTTCCTCGGCCTCATCCGCAACCAGGCGCGCGGGGATGGCAAGGTGCATCGCCTCTTCGCCTGATCGCCGTTCCCGATCCGTCTTGCCGATGCTGAACTTCTCCGACGTCGCCCTGCGCCGCGGCCCGCGGCTCTTGTTCTCCGGTGCCACCTTCAACCTGTTCCGTGGCGAGAAGGCCGGGCTCACCGGGGTCAATGGCAGCGGCAAATCCAGCCTGCTCGCGCTGGTCCGGGGTGAGCTGCAGCCGGATGCCGGACGCATCGACCTGCCCGGCAACCTCGTCATCGGCCATGTCGCACAGGAACTGCCCGCTACCGATCGGCAGGCCATCGAGCACCTGCACGATGGCGATGCGGAACAGCGCGGAGTGGAAGCCGCCATTTCCGCAGCCGCAGCCCCTGATTACGGCATCAAGGTGGCCGACCAGCACGGGCGCTATGCAGCC
>JANNNQ010000147.1:0-11536 GCA_031398625.1 Pseudomonadota bacterium | reverse complement strand
GGGGCCCTCCTCTACCGCGGCGACCTGCTCACGCAGCGCCAGCACATGCTGCTCCCAGTAGCGATCCTCCGCGAACCAGGGAAAGGCCATGGGAAAGGCCGGGTCTTCCCACCGGGCTGCCAGCCAACCCGCGTAGTGCATCATGCGCAGGCTCCTCAGGCTTTCCAGCAGCATGAGTTCGCGATGATCGAAGTCGGCAAACTGGATGTAGCCCTCCAGGACATGGCTGAGCTGTTCTTCCATCTCGCGGCGGCTGCCGGACAGCAGCATCCACAGGTCCTGGATGGCAGGCCCGGTCAGGCAGTCATCGAGATCGACAAAGTGCGGTCCGGTGGGCGTCCAGAGAACATTGCCGGGATGACAGTCCCCATGCAGGCGGAGTGAACGAACATCGCCCGCCTGCTGGACCCATCGGTCCACCTCGTTGAGCAGGTCAGCCGTTACGGACTCGTACGCGTCACGCAGGTGCGCTGGAATCCAGCCTTCTTCCAGCAGGAACTCGCGCGGCAGGTCACCGAACCGTTCGATGGTCAACTCGGGCCGGTGCTCGAAAGGCGCGCGGCGTCCGACCATGTGAATCCGCCCGAGGAATCGACCCATCCATTCACGGTCGCCTCGGGTGCCGAGCTCGGGCCAGTGCCCGCCCCGCCGCTCGAATACGGCGTACCTGAACCCCGCCTGCTCGAACAGCGTTTCATTGCCATGACGTTGCGGCGGGATGACAGGGATCTCGGCGCTCGCGAGTTCCCAGGAGAACTGGTGCTCCTCAAGGATGGCGGGCGTGGACCAGCGATCCGGGCGGTAGAACTTCACGACGACCGGAGCCGCCTCTTCCAGTCCGATCTGGTAGACCCGGTTCTCATAGCTGTTGAGTGCCAGCGTGCGCCCGTCAGCCCGGAGCCCCAACGCCTCCACCGCGGCAATCACCACGTCGGGCGTCAGGCGATCATAAGGGTGTTGGTTGTCGCTCACTTCGGGGCGTTCGGGCAGGCCGGGTGATTCGGAAGGCCGGCAATACTGACAGGCCCCGCGCCGGAATTGAAATCCGCGCCCCGGACTGAGACCCTATTCAAAGAGCCTGTCCGCAGCGCTCTGCGATCATGTCCCCATCTTTGCTGTCCCCTGTCCGCTATCCCCTCATCACTGGCGTCCCCAACCCATGTCCATTCTCGTTACCGGCGGCGCCGGCTATATCGGCAGCCACGTAGTCCGCCAGCTCGGGGAGCAGGGCGAGGAGGTCGTGATCCTCGACAACCTGTCCACCGGCTTTCGCAGCGCCATCCTGCATGGGTCGCTGGTCGTGGGCGATACCGGCGATCGCGAGCTCGTGGGCCGGGTGCTGCGTGAACGCGGCATCGAAACGGTCATGCATTTCGCGGCCCACACGATCGTCCCGGAGTCGGTCTCGAATCCCCTCAAGTACTACGGCAACAACACCTGCTCCACCCGCAGCCTGCTTGAGTCCTGCCAGGCAGCCGGAGTCAAGCATTTCGTGTTCTCTTCGACCGCCGCGGTCTACGGCATTCCGGTAGGCGGCGTCGCCGCAGAAACGTCGGCCACCGCACCCATCAATCCATACGGCACGTCGAAACTGATGAGCGAGTGGATGCTGCGCGACCTGGCGGCCGCATCTGCCCTGCGGTATGTCGTGCTGCGCTACTTCAACGTGGCGGGCTGCGACCCGGGCGGCCGTATCGGCCAGTCAACACTCAAAGCGACGCTGTTGACGAAGGTGGCTTGCGAGGCGGCTGTGGGCAAGCGTCCGCACGTATCGATTTTCGGGACCGATTACCCCACCCCGGATGGAACGGGCGTGCGCGACTACATTCATGTCGAAGACCTCGCGAGCGCGCATGTGAAGGCGCTGGGATACCTGCGGCAGGACGGCGCTTCCGTGACGCTCAACTGCGGCTACGGCCACGGTTACAGCGTCCGTGAGATGCTGTCGACAGTCGAACGCGTCAATGGCAGGGAACTGGTGAAGCGGGAAGAACCGCGCCGCGCCGGCGATCCTCCCAGCCTGATCGCCAAAGCCGACCGGGTGCGCAGCGAACTCGGCTGGAAACCCGCTTACGACAACCTCGAGATCATCGCCTGCTCGCAGCTGGCGTGGGAACAGCGGCTGCTGAAGGAACCGGAGCTGCAGCGCAACTGAACGAGCGTCAGTACTCGGTCAGCAGCACGGCTTGCCCACTCATCACCCGGACGGAGCCCAGGCCACGCATAGCCCGCAGAGTCCCGGCAATTCGCTGCTGTGAATCGTATGCCTGGTTTCCCCGCGTGACGTACCAGATCCTGCGTTTGCCGGTCGTGGCCTGACGAACCCTCTCAATCGTCGTCTCCTGGACACTCCCACGCAGGAAAAAGCCGTCCGGAAAGCCTGACTGCCCAAGGGGCAACGGATAGGGTTCAGGCAGAGGCAGCCACTGCGCCGACGAGCGCTCGGGAATCCGGTAGTACAGCATCGGCACCTGCGCGTATGCCGTGTCCGCAATGATGAGGTCGTCCGGCGTCGCCTCTTCCGCAATGATCCTCGCCACTTCATTCCAGGGCTCCTTCACCTGGCGCCCCCACCCGAGCGCAACCACGATGGCGAGCCATCCGGCCATGATGGCGACGGCGCTCCGGCGCAGAAACAGGCTGGGCAGCCAGAGCGTACTGGCAGCCGCCAGCAGTGTCGCCGGCACTTCGATCCATACGAGCACGCGCGTCATGAAAATCGGAGTGATCACGTAACTTGCGAGCACCGCGAGCCCGACAGGGAGGATAACGGCGCTCAGCAGCAATATCGCTGCCGGGACCTGCCCGCGTCGCCAGAGGGCCCCTGCGCCCACAGTGAGGAGCACGAGATTGAATCCGGCAGCGCCCACCTTCCACGGAATCTCGTAGGCAGTGCCGCCGGAACCCAGCAGTTCGTCCCCACCCCAGGCGAGGTCCAGCCAGCGCGGCGGCTGCAGCCAGAATCCAGCCGAAATCTCGGACAGGCCGCTCAGCAGCCAGCGGATGTTCGGCGACCACAGCACAAGAATCGCGACGCCGATGGCGAGGAAATTGCGCACGAGCTGCCAGGAGAATCCCGTCCTGGCCAGCATCAGCAATGCGGCAACAAGCAGCAACGGACTGACAAGGATGAGCGCCGTGTTGTGCAGCCAGAACGAAGTCGAGGTCGCGAACACGACACCGGCGACAGCAAGACGTACCCCCGAAGAGCGATCGCGCATGATCGCGGACCAGGGGCGGTTCAGCTTCTCGGCAGAGCCGAGCAGCCACAGCAGACTGAGCAGCAGCAGTGCAACGACGAATGTCAGGAGTGCATAGGCACGGGCTTCCTGTGCATAGGCGATCTGCGTCGGATAAAGGGCCGCGATGAGAGCCCCGGCCAGTCCGATCCACTTCCCTTCCTCCCCCCGTAACGCCACCCGCCCCATCCCATACACCACCGGAACGGTCAGCAGGCTGGCTCCAGCAGACAGCCCTCGCAGCGCCGCCTCGCCTTCGCCCAGCAGGCGGGACCATAGCCACAGCAGCGTGTAGTAGAGGGGCGGATGGGGTTCGTAGAAGGGAACCTGGCCCCATTGCTCAGCCAGCGGGCGGGAGGCAAACCACCAGCTCGCCGTCTCGTCGAGCCAGAGGGAATCGAGGCCGAGCCGGTAGAACCGGGCAAACGCAGCTACCGCGACAACCAGTGCAAGCGCCAGCCAGTCGTTGCGGCACTCGGGCCAGATCGCCGGGCGCTCAGGCACGGCGGGGTTTGTTCCAGGTGTAGACGAAGGTGACCGCATAGTTCCAGACGGCACCGACCAGGATGCCGGCGATGGCGGCAAGCACCCATTCGTACTGGCGGGAGAAGAGCCAGGCCGCGATACCCACGTTTGCGAATGCGCCGATGCTGCAACTCACGACAAAGCTTACCCACCCCCGTACCCAGCCCCAGCCTTTCAGCCGGCGATCGCGATACGTCAGGGCATTGTTGACCGCGTAGTTGAAGGTCATCGCAATACCGGTAGCGACGACCTGGCCCGTCACGAATTCCATGCCGATTCCCTGGTAGGCAACGGTAAGGATCAGCAGGTGCAGCACCATGCCGAAGCCACCCACGATCGAGAAGGCAATGAAGCGGACGGGGACATAGCGACCGACGAGCTTGTCGAGCAGCAGCATCGCGTATTCCCACGCAACCTGGCTGTCGAGCTTGCTTTCGCCCGCATGCCGCGGGCGGAACTCATACGGCAGTTCCCGGAACCGCAGGGGGCGTTTCGACGACGCGAAGATATCGAGCAGGATCTTGAAACCCACTCCGGACAGCTCGCGAGCCACTTCAGGCAGCACTTCCCGGCGCAACATGAAAAAGCCGCTCATCGAGTCCGTCAGCGTCTCGGGAACGAAACGCCTGCCCAGGCGGGTCGCCAGGCGGCTGATCCTGAGCCGCGACGCATCGAGTCCTTCGGTTCCCCCTCCCGCCACGTAACGACTGCCCACAACGATATCGAGGCCATCGCTGCGGAGCGTTTCCAGCATCGCCGGCAACAGGCGCTCGTCATGCTGCAGGTCGCCGTCCATCACCGCGAGAAAAGGCGCTGCCGAGGCCAACATGCCCTCGATGCAGGCGGAAGACAGGCCGCGCCGCCCCAACCGCTGGAGACACCGCACCCGGCTGTCCCGTTGCGCCGCGGCACGGACCGCATCGGCAGTCAGGTCAGGAGAGTCGTCGTCGACGAAAATGACTTCCCAGGCGACGCCCGCCAGGGCCGCATCCAGGCGCTTGATCAACTCCGGGACGTTTGCCCGTTCGTTAAAGGTGGGAACGATGACTGCAAGCACCGGACCTGCCGCCACGGGTGCCGACCAACGAGGGTTCCCGGGGTCAATCCGGGCGTTTTCGGCGGAAATCGTGATCGGCCGCATTTTTAAGGGGACACCGGCATGTAGTTAAATAAGTGCCTTCTTCGCCAGGGTTTGCCAAGGTCGATTCGCCTGAATCCCTTGTAGGACTGCTAGTATTTGCCCATGCGCTTTCCACGGCCCCGATCCCTGACCGGTCTGATGCTCATCGGCTTTGCGCTGGTGGCCATTCCGTTGCTGGTGGCGGTCTTCAACTCGGCCTCCAAGGTCCGCAATCTTTCGGACGAAAGCGCGATGCTGGTCAGGACGGGCGTCGAGACCACGCACTATACACAGCAGTTGTTCCAGCAGATTGCCTCGATGGAGCGGAGCGTCCGGCTGTACCAGGTCCTCAACGACCCGGGGCTCTTCAGCGTCTATACCGATTCGAGGGTCCGGTTCACCGAAACCCTGACGGCACTCGAGAACGTGGGGGGAGACCCGACCCGTGCCGAGTACCTCACCACCCTGCGGACCAATCACGAGGAGATAGACGCTGCCCTGCTGGCGCTTCCGACTGCCAGCCCGGAAATCCTTGCCACTGCCTTCGACGCGTTCGACCGCATGTCGGCCGCGGCGGCCAACCTCTCGTCCTATACGGGCAGCCAGATCGAAACGGGACTGTCACGCCTGCAGACAGCCACCGAGGAAACGCAGAATTACCTCTTCTGGCAGTCGGCCGGGCTGATCCTCATCACTGCCCTGCTGGTCGGACTCTTCACGTCGCTGCTGATGCGGCCGATCCGGCAGATCGACCAGGCGATCAACCAGCTGGGCAAGGGCACGTTCTCCAAGACCATCAATGTTCGCGGACCTTCGGACATGGTTTCCCTGGGCCAGCAGCTCGAATGGCTGCGGGTACGGCTTCTGGAGCTGGCGCAGGAACGCAACCGCTTCCTCCGCCACATGTCCCACGAACTCAAAACGCCCCTGGCGAATATCCGCGAAGGCACGGAACTGCTGATGGATGGAGCGGTCGGTGAACTGGACAGCAGCCAACGTGAGGTCACCACCATCCTGCGCGACAACAGCATCAAGCTGCAGCACCTGATCGAGAACCTGCTGTCGTTCAGCGCCTGGCAGGCACGGCATACGGGGCTCGAACTGAGCGAGTTCCGCCTGCGGCCCCTCATCAAGTCCGCGCTCGAAACCCACCAGCTCACGCTGCTCGCCCAGCGGGTCCACCTCGAACTGAAGGTGGACGACATCGAGCTGCAGGCAGACCGGGCCAAGCTCAAGCTGATCCTGGACAACCTGCTGTCGAATGCCCTCAAGTACAGCCCGCGTGGCGGCACGATCTACATTCATGCGCGCGTCGAACGGCAGCGGCTGGTGCTCGACGTGGGAGACACGGGTGCCGGCATCCCGAAGCAGGAGCGCGCCGCCATTTTCGAAGCTTTCTACTCCGGGCGAGCACCCCAGTCCGGCCACCTGAAAGGCACGGGTATCGGACTTTCGGTCGTCTCTGAGTTCGTGCAGGCCCATGGGGGCAGCATCGAGATCGTGGATGGCATCTTTCCGGGTGCCCATTTCCGCGTGCGCCTGCCCTTGATGGCGGCGACTGCGCCGCAGGCAGCCTGAACGTCATGCCGAGATCGTTTCCCTGGCTTGCCGCGACCCTGCTGCTGAGCGGCTGCGTATCACCGACGACCGACAGTCCGGCGCCACCGCCGCCAGTCGCGGCCCCGAATACGGATGTGAACAGTTACCTGGACCTGATGCAGCGGCTCGGGAGCAGCGATCCCGCGCAGCAGACCGATCTCTTTCATGAAGTGGAGCGCGCATATACCGCGGCGCCGACCACCGCCAACTCACTGCGCTATGCAGTGTCGCTGATCGTGCCGGGGCATCCTGGAACGAATGCCGCAGAAGGGAAAAGGCTCCTTGAAACGCTGCTGGCGAGCCCCGAGAGGCTGCTTGCAAACGAACGGGTGCTCGCATCCGTATTCCTGCTGGAAACCGAAGCACGACTGAAAGTTGAAGCCGATGCGCGTCGCCTGCTGGCGACAGTCGACGAAAGGACGCGCGCGCAGGCAAACTCGGAACGTCGTCTGCAGGCGCAAACCGAAGAAAACGCGCGGTTACGGAAATCACTCGAGGAAGCTCAGGCCAAGCTCGACGCGATAAGAGACATCGAGAGGACTATCATTGAGCGCAATCCTTCGCCCCCTGGTGCCGCTGGGTCCCGTAGTGAATCCTCAGTCGAAGCGCAAAGCCCGCCTGCTGGTCGTTGACGACGAC
The DNA here is from genome assembly GCA_031398625.1 of Pseudomonadota bacterium. Classification (GTDB taxonomy): domain Bacteria; phylum Pseudomonadota; class Gammaproteobacteria; order Steroidobacterales; family Steroidobacteraceae; genus CAIUGU01. The sequence goes on along the minus strand of JANNNQ010000147.1, from coordinate 4,414 downwards.
CCGGGCCTTCTCCGGTTGCTCACCATCCGCCTCCGGGCGGAGAACTACGAAGTCGAGGCCGTCGAAAGCGCGCTCGCTGCGCTCGCCGCCCTCGCACGAGTCCGTCCCGACCTCGTCATCACCGACCTGCGCATGGACCAGATTGATGGCATCGGCCTCCTCAAGGAAATCCAGACTCGCGCACCGGGCCTCAGGGTCATCATCCTCACGGCCCACGGAACCATTCCCGACGCGGTGCAGGCCACCCAGAGCGGTGCGTTCGCCTTCCTGACGAAGCCCGTGGAGAAGCAGGAACTTCTCGACCAGGTACAGAAGGCACTGCGCGTTTCAGGCTTTGCGGACACCACCGAAGACTGGCGTTCGGAGATTGTCACCCGCAACTCGATCATGGAAGAACGGCTCGCACAGGCACACATGGTCGCCGGCACCGATGCACGCGTCATGATCACGGGCGAAAGCGGGACCGGGAAGGAACTGGTGGCGCGGGCCATTCACAAGGCAAGCCCTCGTCGCAACCGGCCTTTCGTCGCCATCAACTGCAGCGCCATGGCCGAGAATCTGCTTGAGAGCGAACTTTTCGGTCACGCCAAAGGCGCATTTGCCGGCGCCACCCGGGATCACACAGGCATGTTCCAGGCGGCCGATGGCGGCACGCTGCTGCTCGATGAGATCGGCGACATGCCGATGCGGCTGCAGATCAAGTTGCTCCGCGTGCTCCAGGAAAACCAGGTCCGTCCGGTTGGGAGCATCGACGCAGTGCCCGTGAACGTCCGCATCATTTCCGCCACGCATCGCGACCTGAAACAGCTGATCATGGGCGGTCATTTCCGCGAGGACCTCTTCTACCGGCTGAATGTCGTGCAGATCGACATGCCCCCGCTGGCCAAGCGGCGGGAAGACATTCCGCTCTTGATCTCGTGCTTCCTGGAAAAGATCGCGAACGAAACCGGCCGTCCACGCCACATCTACGCGCCCGAAGCAGTCGAGATGCTGGTCAGCACCGATTGGCCCGGCAATGTCCGTCAGCTCGAGAACATCGTGCGGCAGAACGTCGCGCTGACCACCAGCCCGATCATCAGCGCGGAACTGGTCCAGAGCTCGCTGGGAGCTGGCAGCCCTGCCCGCCTGCCCTCATTCGATGAAGCCCGCGACGACTTCACCCGGACCTACCTCTCGCAGATCCTTCAGATCACCGGTGGCAACGTCAGCCAGGCCGCTCGTCTTGCCAAACGCAATCGCACGGACTTCTACAAGCTGCTGGGCCGCCATCAGCTGACGCCGGAAGACTTCAAGCAGCGGCAGTAGCGGCTGCAGTCGGGAAAGCCAAAAAAACCCGCCGGAAGGCGGGTTTTCTTTGAGACTGGCAGCTCTCCGGCTCAGACCTTGTTCTTCCTCCGGCGAGCGAAGCCGATGCCTGCCAGACCGAGGCCAAACAAAGCGAGTGTCGCCGGCTCCGGCACTTCAGTCGGACCACCCTCGAACTCCGTGACGTGACTGATCTTGGTCACGGTGATGTTGGCGCCAAACCCGAGCTGCTCCGTCAGCCGGATGACCGCATAGGCCAGGTTGCTGATGTTCTGGAACAGGAAGTGGGTGTGACCCGTGCTGCTGCCAGCACCCGTCTTGACCAGGAAGTAACCCGGATCATCCAGCAGGTCGAATGCATACACGTCGCTGTACGGCGTACCCGTAACGGTCTGCCATGCGCACCCAACCTTCGGACATTCTGTCTTGCCGTCGAATTCAACCGTGAACCCGAGCACTCCGGAAGCCCAGCCGGACTCGGTCGCTGTCGAGCTGTTCGGGAGACTCGCACTGGCGACCAACGTGTCGACGTTGCCCACCACGCTGACCGGAATGGCCTGGGCCGGATTGGCCGCGAGCCCCAACAAAGCCACACTGCCCGCCAGTGCCAAAACCTTCTTGCATCTGTTGATCATGAAATCGACCTTTTCAGCTCAAGTTACAGAAACGTTGCTACTGACCAGATAAAGCAAGCTACGTGCCATGTATTTTTAACTAAATGATTTTTATGAATTTGTAAAGAAACGTGGATGCGCTTTCGGGGCCAGGAGTGGCTCATCAAGCAACAACTGTAATGGCGGGCGACTTGACGCAGTTCACAACGCCCGGAACACGGGGACATTCCCCTCGCCGCTTGGGTCGATTTTCAGACAGGCCGCGCCCGACGCCCGTCACGTCCCGCCGGCAAAGCGGTTGCGATGGCACCAAGGTCTGGGCAGCATCCTCTCAATGTCAGATTCAGTAGACGCAGTCGTCATCGGTGCGGGTGTCGTGGGCCTCGCTGTCGGGCGGGCGCTCGCTATGAAAGGCATGGAGATCATCGTCCTCGAGCGACACAGGTTGCCCGGGCAGGAAACTTCTTCCCGCAACTCCGGCGTCATCCATTCAGGCATCTACTATCCGCAGCACAGCCTGAAGGCCTTGCTGTGCGTTCGTGGGCGGGAACTGCTGTATCCCTATTGCGAGTCGCGCGAACTCGCGTATCGGCGCTGCGGCAAGCTGATCGTTGCGCAGGAAGCGCAGATAGAGGCCTTGCATGGCCTCAATGGCAAGGCGAAGGCCAACGGGGTCAACGACCTCGAGTGGCTATCTGCCGCCGAGGTACGGGAGCTCGAGCCAGCGGTACGCTGCGCTGCAGGGCTGCTTTCGCCTTCCACCGGCATCATAGACGTCCACGAACTGATGACGGCCTTCGAGGCGGATATCGAGGCGAATGGCGGTTCCGCGGTGTTCGATTCCGAGTTGCTCGAAGCCAAGGCTGTTTCAGGCGGTTTCGAACTGCGTGTTCTCAGTGGCGGAGATGAAAGCGTCCTCATGTGTAGGCGCCTGATAAACAGCGCAGGGCTTGCGGCCATCGACTTGCTGAAACGCATTGGCGGCTATCCCGCTGAACGGCTGCGCCCGGCGTACTTCGCCAAGGGCAACTACTTCGTCTGCCAGGGGGTAAAGCCATTTGGCAGGCTGGTGTACCCGATGCCCAACGAGGCAGGCCTGGGAGTACACGCAACGCTCGATCTGGATGGAACGACGCGTTTCGGCCCTGATGTCGAGTGGGTGGATGTCCCGGAATACAGCGTCAACCCTGCGCGTGGCAACAGCTTCTATGCCGCAATTCGCGAATACTGGCCTGGCCTGCCAGACGGCAGCCTGCAGCCGGGCTATTCCGGTATCCGCCCCAAGCTCGTGGGAGCTGACGACAAGGCCGCGGATTTCCTGATCGAAGGTCCGGAAGAACACGGCGTGCCGGGCCTCGTGAACCTGCTGGGCATGGAATCGCCGGGCCTCACCTCATCGATGGCGGTCGGTGAACACGTCTGCAGGAAGCTCTTCGCCACCTGAAGTCCGCTTTACCTCGTCACCACTTGCTTTAGCGCTCCTGTGCTCTCAGCCGCCTCAAGGCGGCGACTCCAGCTGCATGAGGTATTCGACCATCAGATCGATCTCGGCTGGGGCCAGCGACCCGAGATTGCCGTGCCGTGCCGCAGGATTGGCGGTGGTCAGCACATCCCGCACTGTGGGTGCCGAGCCGTCGTGCAGGTACGGCCCGCCCGTCCAAAGGCCAAGCAACGTGGGGGTATCAAGCCCATCAAGCGGTGCCCCTGCCCGAGCGCCTGAGGAAGGCTTGATAGTACCGACATCGTGGCGCGCCCCGGTTGAGCTGTCACTGAAACGAGGACCGCTGTGGCAGGACTGGCAACCGTTCGCGTCGAACAGCACCTTGCCGCTCACTCCTCCGGCTGTCGTCGCTCCACTCGCCTGCCGGTGCGGGCTGCGCCCTGAGTCGGTCAACGAACCGAGGTAGGCAGCCAGGGCATCCAGATCGACGCTGAGGCCGGCTTTTGCATCCCCGAGGGGCTGCGCGCGGGTACCGGCCGCGAAATCGGTGTCGTTCATGAATCCCGTGCCCCCGAAGAATGCCCGGATGTCGTTCTCGAAGTCCTGCACTTCGTCGAAATTGCCGCTCCAGTGCAGCGGTGCGCTTGAAGCGCCGCCACGCCCGCGCAGTGAAATGGTGTTTCGCAACCCCTCACCGCGGTCCGTGAAATCCCAGGTCCGTCCATCGTCGGCCCCGTCCAGATGGCAGCTCGCGCAACTGAGGTAACCATCCCGCCCCATGCGGGTGTCTGCGGCGTTATAGAAAATCTGCTTGCCTCGCAGAATCGCCGGAGCAAACTTCTCGGTACCTATCGTGGCCACCTGTGCCAGCCGCGGCAGCTCCGGGAGACCCTGGTTCAGCAGCCGTGCGCCGTCGAACACCGAAACGGTGCGGCTCATCAGATCCTGGGTGTAAATGCGCTGGGTCACTGGATCGATCGCGAGGCCCTGGGGCGCCAGTCCGGTATCGCCGCGGGCAATCTCGACCCCGAGCTGGTTCAACGCGATCAGGCGG
>JANNNQ010000139.1:0-10649 GCA_031398625.1 Pseudomonadota bacterium | reverse complement strand
ATGAGGTGATGAGGTGATGATGGGGGGGGGTGACTCCGGTGCCATCACGGCTTTGACGTCATCACGTCCTCTATTTCACTCCCGCAACCACCCGTTGATCTCCGTGAGATCTTCGCGTGACAGGCTGCCCGCCGCCTGCTTCAGCTGGATGATGTTGATGATGTAGTCGTAGCGGCTGCGCGCATAGCTCGTTTCCGCCTCCAGCAACCGGCGGCGCGCATCCAGCACGTCGACCGTCGTCCGGGTGCCGACTTCAAAGCCTGCTTCCGCCGCCTCCAGTGCGGTCCGGCTCGATTCCACTGCCTGCCGCAATGCCTGGACGCGCGAGATCTCGCTGTTGACGCCGAGATAGGCATCCCGTGTTGCCCGTTCCGTTTCGCGGGCAGTGCGCTCCAGCCGTTCGCGCGAAGCGCGGTGACGATAGACCTGTTCGCGCACCCGTGACGACACCGCACCGCCGGAGTAGATCGGCACGGTGACCTGCAGGGCAATCGAGTCCTGCGTGTTGTCGTTGTCGGCGGGCGAGGACGTCGGCAGCCCGTTGTCGATGGTGGTGACCTGCGTCGCCGTCTGGTCGTTGTTCGTCCGTCCGACAACGAGCTCTAGCGTCGGAAAGTGGCCCGTGCGAGCGGTGCTGATGTCTTCCTTCGCGAGGTCCGCCGCGAGGCGGGCCGAGATCAGGGAGAGGTTCTGTTCCATCGCCGCGGTGACCCATTCCTGCTCGTTTGCCGGGTTCGGGGTGTTGAGCGGCATGTCATCGCCGGGCGAAGCGAGGTCGGTGAACATTTCACCCGTCAGTTCCCGCAGGAGCTCCTGGTTCGTCGCGAGTGTGCGCTTGGCCTGGATGACGCCGGCGCGCGCCTCATCCGCTGCAGCACGGGATTCCTGCACATCGGTGATGGCGATCAGGCCGACTTCGAACCGCTGCTCGGACTGTTCGAGCTGGCGGGTGACCGCTTCGAGCGTGCCTTCCAGTGCGGACAGCGTGTCCTTGGCAGCCAGGACGTTGAAGTACCGCTGCGAGACGCGAAAGACGAGATCCTGCTCGGCCGCCTGGAAATCCGCCTCGGCCTGCGCGACTTCGGAGTCGGCGCGGCGCAGGGCGACCCAGCGGTCCCACCGGAAGAGCGGTTGCGTCAGCTGGACTTGGTAATTGGAAATGTAAGCGTCAGTGCTGACGCTCGTGAGGCGTTCCACCGGAGGACCCAGGGTCGGAATGATCAAGGAGCGCTGCTCGACCTCGGTATCGCGCTGGGTGCGCGCGCCGGTAGCGCTCAGCTGCGGGAGAAGGCCCGCCAGGGCCTGGGGCTTCGCCTCGAGGGTGGCGAGTCTGAGGGCCTCGGCCTCGCGGATCTGCGGATCGCTCTGGAGCGCGCGCTGGTAGACCTCGAGGAGGTCTGCCCCCTGCGCCAGCGAGGCACCGAGCGTCAGGCTCAAGGCCATCGCAAATCGCATTGTCTGTCTCATCGGCTAGCTGTCCTTCACAAATCTCGCCGGTGCGGCCCGGCTGCTGACCGCACTAGTAGGTCGGGAGGCTGGGATCGACATCCCGCGACCACGCAAGGATGCCGCCGGCAAGATTGACCGCAATGAACCCGCGCTGTTGCAGCAGTCTCGCAACTTCGAGGCTGCGCCGGCCCGAGCGGCACAGCACGACGGTTTCCACGGCGCTGTCGAGTTCGTTCAGCCGGCCCGGAACCTCGTTCATCGGGATATGCACGATGCCGGGCACGCTCACGATACCCAGCTCCCACGCTTCGCGCACGTCAAGAAGCGTCAAGTTTTCTCCGCGATTTCGCCTTTGCAGAAACTCGGCGGGGGTGATTTCCGGAACGCTCAACGCGGGCTCCCTAGGGATCGTTTGCTCATCAGAACACGAAAGGGGAGGGTCTGGTTGCATTCACCAGGGGCTCGATGGATGTTTCGAAGAGGCTGCGGCGGGTAAAGCCGCCGGAATCACCCTGGGTCACCTGCCAGGCTTCCATCACGGGTGCCTCGCCGACGACGACAAACAGCCGGCCGCCGGGCTTCAGTGCCCGTTCGAACCGCTCGTCGCAGACCGGCAGGGAGCCCGACACCACGATGGCGTCGTAACGTCCGGACTCGTCCAGCTGCAGGGCGTCGCCCGTTTCCACCACGACGTTGTTCGCGCTGGCAGTGAGCAGATTGCGCGTGGCGGACGCGGCGAGCTCCGGGAACAGTTCAATCGACCGTACCCGGGCGGCCATTTTTCCCAGGCAGGCAGCAAGGAAACCGCTACCGCTGCCGATGTCGAGCACGTCGTCGGTGGGCTTGAGTTCGAGTGCTTGCAGGATCCGGCCATCCACCTTCGGGGGCAGCATCCACTGCCCATGGCCCAGCGGAATCTGGGCATCGGCGAAGGCCACATCGACGAAGGCCGGGGGGACGAAGGCTTCCCGCCGGACCGCCTTCAAGGTCTCAAGTACCTTGAGATCGAGGACATCCCAGGCGCGGACCTGCTGTTCGACCATCTGCTGGCGGGCTGCTTCCGGACTCGTGCTGACCAGGTTCATGGATTCCGATCCGATTGAGAATGGGAGATGAGGCGGCAGCTGGCTGCTGGCCCTTCGAAGGACGGCCGCAAGTCCAGCTTCTGCAGCCCGCTCACGCGTGAGAGTGTAAAGGGCGTCGACACCTGCTCAAGCGAGGGCGAAGGTTACGAACTTTGCCTTTGCGAAACAAGTTCGGCGCGGAGCACCGGATAGGGCTCGATTTCCCACGTTGCGAATGGTGCATGGAAGCGCGGAAAAACGCATGACAATTATGGTCAATCTTCCAGAGTTGCCTGCGATGCTTCGGATATGCTCTGGCGCAACGCGGACCGGCAGTCCGGCTGCGGCGCCGATGCACGTGCTCCCTTCCTTACCGTTGCAAAGAATTATTCCAGGGCTCGTTCCCGCACACGTCTCATGCCCGGCACCTTGACCGTCCTTTTTGCCCTTCTAGCCGCCGCGATGGCGGGATTGCTCATCTGGTGCAAGCGCAACGGCCTGGCACTGCGCAGGGCTGCGGATGAATTCGCCGGCATCGTACGCGGCGGCCGGTTCGGCGAGCGACTTGAGCTGGCCGGGACAGCCGAACCCCTGGCCGTTGCGGCGAACGAGTTGCTCGCGCAGATCGCCGCCAATGACCAGAAGCTTGAACGTCGTGAACAGGTCGTCGCCGACCTGCTCAGCGGCCTGCATGAAGCCGTGGCGGTCCACCGCGACACCCTCATCTTTGCCAACGACCGGTTTGCCGCGCTGGTTGGTGCGGAGAATGCCAGCGAGCTGCTCGGCAAGACGCTTTCGAGCGTGGTGCATCCGGACTACGAATCGCTGGTGCGCGAGCATCTGCGGCGCGTGCTCAGGGCCGAGCGCGCCCCCGAGCGCCTGGAAGTGGAGCTGCATCCCGCGGTCGATCAGACGGCAAGGGTGGAACTCACCTGCTCGCCGATCGACTATCGCGGTGCCCCGGCCCTGCTGCTGACCTTCGTCGAAATGGGGCCGCGGGTTTCGGCTGCGGCGGGCGTGAACCGCTCGCGCCCGACCGCCTGGGAAACGCTGGACTCGATCGGCGAAGGCGTCATCACCACGGACGCGGCCGGCCGGATCGACTACATGAACCAGGCCGCCGAACAGCTGGTCGGCGTCGCCGCACCCGATGCGCTGGGCAAGATGGTGACCGACCTCATCACCCTCGTGGACGAGAACGACCGGCGGTCACTCGGCGATCCGGTGCGGCAGTGTCTCGCTGCCCGCTCGCGTGTGTCAGTGGGACGGCGCGGGCTGATGATCTCCCGCGGGGGCGAGGACGAGCGGTCGGTGGAGCTGTCCGCTTCGCCGCTCAAGAACCAGCGCAACGACCTGGTGGGTGCCGTCGTCGTCGTGCGCGACGTGAGCGAGATGCGCGGCCTTACTCAGCAGATGTCGTACCAGGCCAGTCACGACGCGCTCACCGGTCTTGCCAACCGGCGTGAATTCGAGCGTCGCGTGCAGGATTCGCTGGAAGGTGCCCGCGCGAACTCTGCCCGGCACGCGCTCTGCTACCTGGACCTCGATCGTTTCAAGGCCGTCAACGACACCTGTGGGCACGCGGCAGGCGACGGCATGTTGCGCGAGGTGGCTGCCCTCATCAAGGACACGGTCCGCGATTCGGACACGGTGGGACGATTGGGGGGCGACGAGTTCGGATTGCTGCTGGCAGGGTGCCCGCTCGAGAAGGCGCGCCAGATCGCGGACGATGTCGTCCACAAGATCAACGACTATCGTTTCGTGTGGAAGGACAAGATCTTCCAGATCGGCGTGAGCGTCGGCCTCGTCGAAGTGACGGGCGACAGTGGCACGCTCGAAGAGGTCATCGGGGCCGCCGACTCCGCCTGCTACGTCGCGAAGAAGCAGGGCAACCACGTCCATGTGTACTCCGCCCGCGATGAGGCAGCGGCACGCCATCGCGGCGAGATCCAGTGGCTGCAGCGGTTGCAGACCGCACTGAAGGAAGGCCGCTTCGAGCTGCTCATGCAGCCCATCGTCGCGACCTCGAGCACGACGGCCGACGGGCCTGCTTTCGAAGTGCTGGTGCGCCTGCAGGACGATACCGTCCCGGGCGGCATTCCTCCTGCGGAGTTCCTGCGTGCCGCCGAGCGTTACCGGTTGATGGGCGAAGTGGACCGCTGGGTCGTCCAGGCGGCCTTCACCGCGCTGGCCCGTGGCGGCATCCGGCTGCCCGTCGGGCGCAGTCTCGCGATCAACCTGTCAGGCCAGACGCTCGGCGACCCGCAGTTCCTCGAGTTCGTGGTCGACTGCCTCGATCGCACCGGCGTGTCGCCGCACCAGATCTGCTTCGAAGTCACGGAGAATTCCGTCATCACCAACATCGACCATGCGCGCCGGTTCATCGGCGTGCTGCACGGCATGGGTTGTCATTTCGCGCTTGACGATTTCGGCCGTGGTCTGTCGTCGTTCGGCAATCTCAAGAACCTGGCGCTCGACTACCTGAAGATCGATGGCTCGTTCATCAGCAATCTGGCCGCTGACACGGTCAACCAGGCGCTGGTGGCCGCGATGATCAAGCTCGCCCGGACGCTGAAGTTCCGGGTCATCGCCGAGCACGTCGAGGATACGGGCGCCCTCGAAGCGGCGAAGCGCATCGGCGTCGATTTCGTGCAGGGCTACCAGCTCGGTCGCCCCCAGCCGCTGGCAAGGACGGCGGTGAGGCCGGTTTGATGAAGAAGGCTACAGGCTTGAGGCTGCAGCCAGGAAAAGACACCGAAGGATGGAACTTTGTGGTGAAGCTCCGCCCTTCTCCACCTGTAGCCTGTAGCCTGTAGCCTGTAGCCTGTAGCCTGTCCCGCTCCTACAGCAGCGGCACCAGCAAGAGCGCGACGATGTTGATGATCTTGATGAGCGGGTTGATCGCGGGGCCGGCCGTATCCTTGTAGGGATCGCCGACGGTATCGCCCGTCACCGCTGCCTTGTGCGTTTCGGAGCCCTTGCCGCCGAAGTTGCCTTCCTCGATGTACTTCTTGGCGTTGTCCCAGGCGCCGCCGCCGGTGCACATCGAGATCGCGACGAAGAGGCCAGTGACGATCGTGCCGATGAGCAGGCCGCCCAGCGCCTTCACGCCGGCCCCCGGACCCATCAGGAAGTTCATGCCGAAGCCGATGATGACCGGCACGAGGATCGGCAGCAGTGACGGCACGATCATCTCCTTGATCGCCGCGCGGGTGAGCAGGTCCACGGCCTTGGAGTAATCAGGTTTGGCGGTGCCTTCCATGATGCCGGGGATTTCCCGGAACTGGCGGCGCACTTCGACCACCACGGAACCCGCCGCACGACCCACGGCTTCCATCGCCATGGCGCCGAACAGGTAGGGCACGAGGCCGCCGATGAAGAGGCCGATGATCACGGCCGGATCGGAAAGGCTGAATACTTCCAGCTTGCCGATGGCGTCGAGGTTGTGGGTGTAGTCGGCGAACAGCACCAGGGCGGCGAGGCCGGCCGAGCCGATGGCGTAGCCCTTGGTCACCGCCTTGGTCGTGTTGCCCACCGCATCGAGCGCGTCGGTGATCGTGCGCACGTTCTTCGGCAGGCCGGACATTTCCGCGATGCCGCCGCCGTTGTCGGTGATCGGGCCGTACGCATCGAGCGCGACGATCATGCCGGTCATCGAGAGCATGGCGGTGGCGGCGATGGCGATGCCGTACAGCCCTTCGAGCTGGAACGCGCCCCAGATGGCGGCGCAGACGGCGAGCACGGGAAGTGCCGTCGACTTCATCGAGATGGCGAGGCCGGCGATGACGTTCGTGCCATGTCCGGTCTGTGAAGCGGCCGCGACGTAGCGGACGGGAGCGTACTCGGTCGCCGTGTAGTACTCGGTGATCACGATCATCGCCCCAGTCAGTGCGAGTCCGATGAGTGCGCAGAAGTACAGGCCCATCGCCTGTTCGCCCATCATCGCCGTCGTGACGGGGTAGAACGCGATGGCGGCCACGACTGCCGACACGATCACGCCGCGGTAGAGGGCATTCATGATCTTGCCGCCATCGGACACGCTGACGAAGAACGTGCCGACGATGGAAGCGATGATGGAAACCGCGCCCAGCACCAGCGGATACAGCACGGCGTTGGGGCCGACTTCGGTGACGAGCAGGCCGGCTAGCAGCATCGTGGCGACGACCGTGACGGCGTAGGTTTCGAACAGGTCCGCGGCCATGCCGGCGCAGTCGCCGACGTTGTCGCCGACGTTGTCCGCGATCACGGCCGGGTTGCGGGGGTCATCTTCCGGAATGCCGGCCTCGACCTTGCCCACGAGATCCGCGCCGACGTCAGCGCCCTTGGTGAAGATGCCGCCTCCCAGGCGCGCGAAGATCGAGATCAGCGAGCCGCCGAACGCGAGACCCACCAGCGAGTGGAGCGCCGTGTCGCCGTCGGTGAGCTGCAGCATGAGCAGGTAGTACGCCGCGACGCCGAGGAGGCCGAGACCAACCACCAGCATGCCGGTGATGGCGCCGCCGCGGAACGCGATCTGCAGGGCGGGATTCAGGCCAAGGCTGGCAGCGTGGGCCGTCCGCACATTGGCGCGGACGGAGACGTGCATGCCGATGTAGCCGGCGAGGCCCGACAGCACGGCGCCGACGAGAAAGCCACCTGCGGTTGACCAGTTGAGGGCGAAGCCGAGGACGAAGAACAGGACGCCGCCGACGATGGCGATGGTCGAGTACTGGCGGTTGAGGTAGGCCTGCGCACCGGCCTGGATGGCCGCGCCGATTTCCTGCATCCGGGCATTGCCGGCGGGCTGGCGGACGATCCACTGCGCCATGAAAATGCCGTACACGATCGCCACGATTCCGGCGCCAATTGCGAGCCAGAGCCCGTAAGTACTCAACATGAATCGCCTCCTCCCAAAAACCCAAAAGCGCTGCTGACGGAGGCCCGGGGAGGGCTCCTAAGCGATTGATTATCTTTGAATTTCCGGCCGGTGGCCGGAAGCGGCGCCAACTATACCACGAAGTCCCCGCGCAACTTGCGCTTTACGGGCGCGTTTTTCAGCGTGACGTAGTGGGGCAGGCCGTCCCTGTAGGGGGGGTAATCCTCGCCCTTGATGAGCGGCGCGAGATAGCGGCGCGCCTGCGGGGTGATGTGGAGCCCATCCGCCGTAATGTAGCCGCGCGGCAGCTTCTTCTCCACGTTGGCGACGTCCTCGAGCCTCGCCATGCCGATCTTCCACCGGTACGGCTTGTCGGCCAGGCGCACGATGGTCGGCATCACGGAGTTTGCGCCCTTGAGCGCCATGTCGACCGCGGCCTTGCCCACCGCATAGGCCTGTTCGACATCGACCTTCGAGGCGATGTGCCGGGCTGCCCGCTGCAGGTAGTCCGCCACCGCCCAGTGGTACTTGTAGCCGAGCCGTCGCTTGACGATCTCGGCCACCACCGGGCCAACGCCACCGAGCTGCGCGTGGCCAAAGGCATCCCGCGTCCCTGCATCTGCCAGGAACTTGCCCGCGGCGTTCTTCACCCCTTCCGACACGACGATGGCGCAGTAGCCGTGGCGTTCGACCGTCTCCTTCACCCGGGCACAGAACCTCTCCTCATCGAAAGCGATTTCAGGAAACAGGATGATCTGCGGCGCGTCACCCGCTTTTTCTGCGGCCAGGCCGCCGGCAGCGGCGATCCAGCCGGCATGGCGTCCCATGACTTCGAGGATGAAGACCTTGGTCGAAGTCCTGGCCATCGAGGCCACGTCGAAGCCCGCCTCGCGGATGGAGACCGCGACGTACTTGGCGACGGAGCCGAAACCCGGGCAGCAATCGGTCAGGGGCAGGTCGTTGTCGACGGTCTTGGGCACATGGATGGCCTGGAGCGGCATCCCCATGCGGCCTGCCAGCTGCGCGACCTTCAGGCAGGTGTCCGCGGAGTCACCGCCGCCGTTATAGAAGAAATAGCCGATGTCATGTGCCTGAAAGACCTCGATCAGGCGCTCGTACTGGGCGGGCGATTCCTCGAGTTTCTTCAGTTTGTAGCGAGCCGAGCCGAAAGCCCCGGCCGGGGTATGGCGCAACGCACGAATGGCGGCCGAGGATTCCTTGCTGGTGTCGATCAGGTCCTCGGTCAGGGCGCCCAGGATGCCGTTCCGCCCGGCGTAGACTTTGGCGATCCGGTCCTTGTGCTTCCGGGCCGTCTCGATGACGCCGCAGGCGGAGGCATTGATGACGGCCGTGACGCCGCCGGACTGGGCGTAGAAGGCGTTCCTTGGTTTCGGTTTGGGCATGGAGCGGCCTCCGCAGAATTTGGTCCGTAGGCTGTAGGAAGAACGGGACGGGGTGCATGGGACGAGCACTTTCGCTGCATTTGGGCACTGTCGCCCCCCCCCCGAGTCCTCTGCGATTCTACCTACAGCCCTCAGCCCACAGCCTACAGTCTCGCTTTCCCTCATTGGCGAGCAGTTGAGTTTTTAGTAGGGTAGCCAGCCATTGACGGCGCAGGGGGAGCAAAAAAATGAGAATCGTGCTTCTGGGAGCTCCTGGTTCCGGCAAGGGAACACAAGCGCAGCGCCTCCAGGCGAAGTACGGCGTACCGCAGATCTCGTCGGGGGACCTGCTGCGGGATGCCGTTGCGCGTGGCACCTACCTGGGGTTGAAGGCCAAGGCGGCCATGGATGCTGGCCAGCTCGTCTCCGACGATGTCGTCCTCGGCCTCATCCGCGAGCGGCTGGGGAAGCCCGATGCCAGGGCGGGCTTCATTCTGGACGGCTTCCCGCGCAACAGCGACCAGGCAAACGCCCTGAATGCGATGCTCATTGCCTTGGGGGCCCCCATCGACGCCGTGCTGCTGATGGACGTCCGCACTTCGACGCTGGTCCAGCGCCTGGCCGGCCGGCGCATCTGCAAGGTCTGCGGCAGCGTCTACAACATTTCCTTCTCGGCTCCCGGCGTAGTCCCGCGTTGCCAGAAGTGTCCTGATCATCCCGAGCTGTACCAGCGGCCGGATGACAAGGAGGAGGTCATCGCCAAGCGCCTTGAAGTCTATGCAGCGCAGACCCGCCCGCTCATCGAGCACTATCGCAAGCTGGGGTTGTTACGCGTGGTGCAGGGCGAGGGCGCGCTCGAGGATGTCTTTTCGCGCATGGAGGCAGCGGCACACGGCGCGGCATCGCCCGCTCGCCAGGCGGCGGTGAAAAAGCGCTCGCGCCCGCGAGCGAAGCCGGCCGCTGCCGCCGCGCGCAACGTCGCGGTGCGCAAGGCGCCTGCGAAGAAGAAGATTGCGAAGAAGAAGACCGCGAAGAAAAAGGCCGTGCGGCGGGCAGCGAAGAAACATTCGGTCCGCGGCCGGACGCTGGCTGCGCGGCGCCCGGTGAAAGCCGGACGCCAGCAGCTCGTCACGCGAAGCCAACCCGGTCGGCGCAAGGCAGCCGGCAAGGTTGCCCGAAAGGTTGCTCGCAAGAAGTAGGGCTGGCCCCGCGGATCAGGAAGCGAGGCTGACCACCTCGTTCCCGAGGACCGTCTGCCGCCAGCCTTTCATGAAGACGCCCGGTTCGCCGTTGAGCACGAGCTGCTCCACGTCCCGGCGCGTCGCCAGGAGTTCCGGGCTCAAGGCCAGTTGCTCGCCGATCTCGCGCACCCGTGCACTCACCCGCTGGATGCGGGCCATCTGTTCCGGTTCCGGACGAGCGGTGCGCTGGGCGGGTGGTTCGTTGCCGGCCTGCTGCCGCGACTCCGCGATCAGCCCGAGGAGCTCCTCGGCCTGCTTGCGCGCAACGCCCGGGGGCATGCCACGCACCGCACCCAGTTCAGCGGCTGTCGCAGGCAACGTTTCCGCCAGGGCCCGCAATGTCTCGTCGTGCAGGATCCAGCCGCGGGGCTTGTCGTGTTTCATCGCGCGCTGTTCGCGCCACGCGGCCAGTGCCTTCGCCGCAGCCCGCTGCGCAGGTTCCATGCGATCGAGCCCCCTTGAGCCGCTTCCAGGCATCCTCCGGCAGCACGCGATACAGGGCCGGATTCTCGAGCAGGAGCGTTTCTTCGTCATGCCAGTCAAGGCGCCCGGCCGCCGCGAGCGAGCTGCGCAGATCCTCGTACAGCGGCACGAGGTAGCGGACGTCATCCGCGGCATAGGCCAGCTGCTCCCCGGACAGCGGCCGCCGGGTCCAGTC
>JANNNQ010000090.1:0-11147 GCA_031398625.1 Pseudomonadota bacterium | reverse complement strand
CGGCCGCCGTGTCAACTCCAGGGATCCGTCACGTACGCGCGCCGTGATCGAAACTTCCGCATCGTCGCTCGTGTACTTGCCCGCCAGCGCTTCGAGTTCCGCCGCCGCCGGTTTCGCGGCCATGAATCGCTCGATGCGGGTGGTCGTGCCGTTGCCCTCGTCCAGTGTCCCGCCATCCATGCCATCGAACTCGATGACCAGACCGTTGCCGTCGACAAAGCGCGTATGCGACTCCGCGAGAAGGGTAGTGTCGTCGGCAAGGCGCAACGTGTTGTCTGACCGCCCGATTCTGACGACGTCGCCCCGTTCAATGTTTCGATATGAACCGACCAGCGTGTCGAGTTCGGCACCTGTAACGGTGACCAGTGCTCGCGGCGGTTCCGGCTTCAACTTGCCTACCAGAAAGAGATCCGCCACGGCGTGAAGCGTCTGGCGCGGCGTACTGTTGCCCGCGTTGCAAAGTAACGCTACGGAAACGTGCGGGTCAGGATAGCGCGCAAGAAAGGCGCGGTAGCTTGCGGTCGTGCCGCTATGACTGACCTCGGCGATGCCTTTGTACTCGCCGATACCCAGACCATAGGCATAGCCATGTTCCGCGCCGCCGGGCAGCCGGCCCGGCACCTGCATTGCGCGGACAAAGTCGGCATCACCAACCTTCGGTTCGGTGAAGTTCTCGTTCCATCGCAGGAGATCGCCGACGGTCGTCAGCAGCCCGCCGTTCCCGTGGATGTTCTCAAAGGGCATGTCGGATCGGTAAACCCCTTCCGTCTCCGCATAAGCGACCGCGCGTCCCTTCACGACACGCGTGAAGTCATCCCGCCAGGAGGTCCGGGTCATACTAAGCGGCTCGAAGATGTGTTTTCGCGTGAACTCTGCGAATGGCTCGCCGCTGACGCGGGACACGAGAATCGCGGCGAGGTTGTAGCCCGAGTTGCTATAGGACCAGCGAGTGCCCGGCGTGAAGTTGAGCCGGCTCTGCCGCGCGAGAATATCCAGGACATGGGCGTGCGTGTAAACGCGTGATCCGCGCGGCCATCCCGCAATGTCCTCGACGCTGCCCCAGTCGCGCAGGCCGCTCGTGTGCTGCAGCATTTGGCGGATCGTGATCGAAGTGCCGTAATCGGGAAGCTCCGGTATGTATTCTCGGACGGAATCGTCGAGCGACAACTTGCCGTCGCGCTCGAGCAGCAGAACGGCTGCCGCGGTGAACTGCTTAGAGACCGACCCCGCCTCGAAAATGGTGTCCGAATCGTTCGGGACGTCATGCTCGAGGTCCGCCATGCCGTACGCTTTCTCCAGCACGATCTTGCCGTTCTCGGAGACTCCGACTGCGCAGCCTGGGGTCGAGGTCGTCCAGACGGAGAAGAGCGCGTCGATGGACGAGGCAGGTACAGGCTTGCGGGATTCTGCTTGGGCGCCGCAAGGCAAAGCCAGCAGCATGGCAGCGGTGAACGGGATCCATCGCTTCGCTGCGAAATCAGTCGTCACGCGGAAGCCCCCTTTGATAAGCATGATGCCCTAGTCGTGCCTGCGGCGGAAAAACAGCAGGCTCCAGGCCGGGCCGAACACAAACCACATCACGACCAGCCCGATCGCAATGCCGAACCAGGCGTCGAGCGCCCTCGTTTTCGCCGTGTTGTCGACAAAGGCGATCAGCGCGACCAGCAACCCGACCGTGATGAGGGCGCCCACGATGCAGCGCAACCACAGCGCGAGTTCATACTTGACGGCCGGCCAGCCGCGCGTGGGATTGGCAATTGGCGGCGGACCGCCCGCAAACCGGTGAGCGAAGCGTTGATCGGCCCACGCGACCAGAATGCCGCCGAAGGCGATCGTGAAACCCACGTAGGCCGTCGCCAGGCCGTGTGCGAATGTGGCCGGAGTTCCGGCGCGCAGGTCCAGCGCCGTGAACAGCAGCAACAGTAAATCCACTGCAGGCAAGCAGAACAGGAGTGCGCGGCTCAGTGCATTGCGCTGCAGCAGGTACCGAACGGCGAGTGCCAGGGCCAGCAGCAGCCAGAATGCGACCTCGCAGCCGACGATCAGCCAGTAAAGATAAGGGGAGGAGCTCGACATTCAGCGTGAACGTTTTCGACTTGCCGAACTGTTGAGGGCAACCGCCTGGCGAACGAGGGCCTTGAAGGCGGACTCGGCGACTTTCTCGCCCTCGTGAATGTCGATTGCGCGGCGGACATTGCCGTCGAGGCTCGAGTTGAAGAGACGGGCCGGATCCTTCAGCGCGGCGCCCTTGGCGAAAGTAAGTTTCACCTTGTCTTTGTAGGATTCGCCGGTGCATAAGATGCCGTCGTGCGACCAGACCGGGGTGCCCATCCACTTCCACTCTTCGACGACGTCCGGATCTGCTTCCTTGATGAGCTTGCGCATTCTGCCGAGGGCTTTCCCGCGCCAGTCGCCGAGATCGGAGATTCTCTTCGAGATGAGCACCGATGCCGACGGGCCCTGAGTCGCGCCAGTCTTCTTCATGCGTTCTTCCTCAGTAAGCGAAGCAATATTGAAACCAGGGCCCAAATCAATGCGCACAGTACGATGGCAGCAATGACAGCGCTGAGAGTCAACCAGATGACACCGTTGTCTCCGTGAAAGTTGAGGTTCAGGTTTCCCGCGAGGGCAATCGAGAGGGGCAGCCACGCAACCGCGCCAACCAGCGAGATAACCGATAGGCGCCGAAGGGCGGTCCGGCGTGCACTCAGACCGACGGCCGACCCGGCTGCGGCACAAAGTACGATTGCGGCGAGTGCGTTACCGATCGGGAGGCCGCCGGGCAACGTGGTCTCGAGGTATGAGGCACCAAAGACCAGCGAGAGCAGCGCGAATGCTGCGAGGATCAGGAGCGAACTGACGATTGCCTTCGACATATCAGGCCAACGGATGATTCACGGCCGTTCGTGATGCTGTGGCAGCGCGTCGGTGATCTGAAACCAGCCGGCCTTGGAGCCGACGAAGATGTGTGCAGTCGGGCGAACGCCAGGGTCCGAATCCAGCGGACCCAACGCGATTTCGCGGAGTTTTCCTTGACCAGGAATACCGAGGCTGGAGCCGCAGATCCTGCAGAATGCCCAACCGATACCCGGCGATGTCTCATAGACGGTCAGAAGGTTCTCGCCCGACAACCAGTGGAAGTGTTCGGGGGCTGACCTTCCCGTAAGTCGCGAAGGCCGCCCCGTGAAACCGCCGGCACATGGAGCAGTGGCAGTTGTCCACTTCGGTGATCGGGCCGTCGATCTCATACCGGATGCCACCGCACAGGCAGCCGCCTTGAACTTTCATGGTTTCGTCTCACGTGTGGCATGACGCTTTGTCGCGTGTTCATACGCCCGCAGCAAACGCGCCAGTTCTGCTTTCTTGAGGACGAGCCGTTTGGTGAGTCCCCATGGGCTGCGACCCCTTTGATACTTCAGGTCGATCCACTGCGTCCGAGGGCTGGAGTGCCTGAAGGTTTCCCACAGCATGGGGAGATAGTCGCCAACCGGGGCAAGCCCGACGATGTGCTTGATACTGATCCTCTCGGGATCTCCGCGTTTAAACCGGTAAGTGATGCGCAGCGAGCCGCGCTTGCACTTGCACCTGCGGCTCAGCAGGCGCTGATCCCAGCCGCTGGGCGCCAGCTCATCCCAGATGAACGCGGCGATGCTCCGGGAATGACAGACCGTCAACCAGGCGGGGCGGTCGCCGCAAGAGGTGCATTGCCACCCGTATCTGGCCATGTCGTTTCATCCCTTATCCGGAGAACTCGCTCTGCCAATAGAACCCTTCCGAGAGCCACGATCTCGTCCCGCAACGTGCGCACGTGAATACCTTTCGCTTGGTATCGTCCGAGCCGATTCGAAAATTCGCCACCGAACTCGAACAGGACGGACATTGGACGATCGACGTCAGCAGGTAATAGGGGAGAGCGCCTCCGACGAGGACTATGCTGAAGATCCCGACAAACTGGAGGCTGCTCCAGCTTGAAGTCGTGAAACCAAAGACGAGGACGATGAAGCCGAGCAGGGCACCTGCCAGCCTCAGGCCCAGCGCAATCCGGTCGCGCCTCACCAGGTGAATGGGTTCTTTGATGTCCACGGAATCGATCAATCCGGACATTTCCCATCGCCATCGCCCGTGAGTCCGCCGTCGGGACCGCAGACGAGATTGCCATCGCTATCGTAAAGCTCGCTGGGAACGTCGCAGCAGGAAGGCGGAACATAAAACACCACGCGCCCCTTGTAGTTGAACCTCCAGACTGAGCCTGGCGGATTGGATACCGGGGCGGCTTCCATTTGTACTATGAGCCGCTCCACGAACGGGGGCACGTCTCGACTGACTGCCGTGGTGCATCCGATTACAGCTGCAAGCAATGTCGCCTCCGGCGGTTTGTCAGGCACTACTTCTCGTCCGGATTGCGAGGTCTGCCTTGCAACGAGCCTGAGTAGAAAACGTCAAAGGGATGCACTTCGTACCTGAATATGCCGGCTTCGAACGAAGGGTCTTGATCCATCATTGCACGAGCCTGTGCTTCAGACTCGGCCGTAAGGATGACAAGTCCGACTTCCGAATAACGCGCACCTGCAACCAAGTGACCGGCATCTCGCAAGCGTTTGAGGTTGGCGCTGTGGTCGCGAAAATGGCGCTGCTCTTGCGGCGGCTTCGCAGCGTCCCACCGGGCACCAGTCCGAATCTGTACTGCGAATAGCGGCAATGTGTCCTGGGCAACAGGATTCGGCGATTCGAGCCTGACATAAGTGAACTTTGCGTTGGTAGTCCAGTTCACTCGGTCACCTGACGATTCCGCGACAAACGGCACCTCGTGTTCAGAGAAAGGCCCCATGCGTACGCGTGATAGCGCCGGCGCACCGTTGTCGACTGTTTCCGCTGTGAACTCGAGAATGCCGTCCGCAAAGGTGCCAGTCATCGTCTCGTTGCGGCCGTTGCTACCCATGCCGTGGTAGCTGTAGGTATCTGTAACTGGTATGTAACCGAGGATGCTCATGCCGTAGCCGATAGCTCCATCGGCACGCTTGTTCTCGGTCTCGCAGATGACGTGAAAGTTGCCGTCGTACCAACGGCATACCTCCATGAATTTATCCTCGCGACCCTTGATGGTCCACCGACCCACAATGAGACCCAGGCGATCGTAACCCGGCGCACGGACCGTACTGGAGGGGCTGGCCTGCGCCTCACTTACACCAACGCAAATAGTTCCGACAATGAGGATTGCAGCGGCAAGTACTTTCATGCGCCCATATCCGTTATCCGAATTCCTCATGCTGAGGCAATTGGTCAGTAATCGTGTACCAGGGAGCTTTGGAGCCTGCGAAAATGTGCGCGGTCGGGCGAATTGTTGGCTCGTCGACCAGCGTTCCCATCGCAACGTGGACGAAGGCCCCGTCGCGGACCACCGAATACAGAAAGGAACCGCACGTAGCGCAGCGAACATCGTGGGCGTCGTTGTCACCGAATATCGCCAGGTTGCCTTGACCCACCGTGATGATCAGTTTTTCGCGCTGAATCCCGGCGAAAGACTTGAACGCCGACCCTGTTGCGCGTCGACAACGCGAGCAGTGGCAGTTCAACGCATAGGAAAACTCATCCCTCACGCTGTACTGAACGCCTTCGCACAGACACTTGCCGATCAGCAACCTGGAGACGGCCTCCACGGAGGTATTCATGGCGCCTGACGCAAAGTCAGGACTCACGGTGCGGGATTGCTGACACTTTCGATCTGACGCTTTACCGCCATTGGATCAGCGACACCTTTGTACACGACGTCACTGAGTCCACGGCCAGTGACCTTCACGGTGCCGAACCCGAATATCCTTCCCCAGACTCCCTGATTGATCTCCACGGTTTCGATTGAAGTGTGCTTCATCTCTTCCGACTTGCGACTGATGATGCCCTTCTTCAATACCACTCGTTTATTTGTAACTCCTTGTTCGATGAATCTAAGCCTCAGGAACTCATAGAGCGCAATGAACAAGGTGAGTCCCAGGGTCGGAATGGCCAGGACTATCCATAGCCACATGGGCACCCAGGCAAACCAGTGAAACTTGAAGAGGCTCTCGATTTTCTCTCCCGCTGACAGGGAGTCTTCGATATAGGACACGTTAGCTCCTCATGATTTCACGGCATGCGACATGACGACGTCTTGATGTGTGTGCTCCCCCGATCCCACGAAGTGGCGACCTACTGCCTCGAATCCATGCTTCCGGTAGAAGGCAATGCCACGTTCATTGTGCTCTGAAACCCCGAGCCAGATGACATCATGGCCCTGATTCTGGCCATGGACAAAGGCGGCATTCATGAGCTGTCCCGCGATTCCAGAACCATGGAAGGCCGGCGCAACATACAGTTGCCAAAGCTGGACCGGATTGCGGGCTGCCACAGCGACATGGGCGGTTCGCTGCAATACCAGGTAGCCAACAACGGAACCGTCTGACTGTGCGACGTAAACCAGTCCCTCGTTCTGACGGACAAGATCGCCGAAGTAATCGGGATCGAAAGTTCCACTCTGCGAGTCGGCCGCCCTTCTTACGGCTGCCAATGTCGCTGCATCCGAACTGACGGCCACTCGAACGACGGCGTTGGCGCCCATTGTCAGGCTTCGCCACCCATCTTCTGTTTAGCATTGGTCTCAGCCATCGGAGATTCCTGGCTAGTTCATCTGCATCTGCACTGGAAAAGGGCTAAAAGGCGGAACTGGCATGTGTGCACCCAGATATGCGGCCTTGAAGCACTCTGCCTTTGTTGTAGAACTGTTTGCGTAGGCTTCCGAGATGAAGCCGGCGCTGTTTACGATCAGGACGAGCGTTACTTTCTGGCCACGACCCTTCTCATAGCATCCCGAATCGTCATCCAGCCGCTGGTCATTCTGAGACCTGATGAATGAAGCGCCGAGTGAGAGTGATAACAACAGGATCGTCAATTTACGCATTTGCGTTCCCCACGTTGACTAGCGTCCATGCCCGGGCGTCAATGAGGTTCTTCCGGAAACTGTGGAAGATCGTCGGAAATAACGAACCACGGCGACTTGGACGCTGTATAGATGTGAAACGAAGGCCGTGCGCCAGGGTCACCGTCCAGTGTGCCGCAGCGAATCGAGACTACGTTGGGTCGCGAGGAAGCCTCACCGTAAACAGGCGAACCACATTCCGAGCAGAAATGCCGAAACTCGCTCGGGCTCGACTCGTACGATTTCAGGTAGGAACGCCCTGACACAATCATGAACTCATCCGATCTGACGAGCATGTTGGTGGCGAATGACGAACCCGTGGCCTTTCGGCACATGCCGCAATGGCAGTAGTACATAGCCTGCGGGGTGCCACGAAGCTCATAGGCAACTCTGCCGCACAAGCACGATCCCTTGATCACGCGCGGGATTCTGCGACCACTGGAACGCTGGTTCTGTCCGCCAGCGTTTCACAGATTTCACATGGCTCTTGCCGCGGTAGCTCGAACATGTCGCCCTATTCCGTGGGGAGCGGCAGCCCCTGCTGCCTGAGAAACGACAGTTGGTCGAAGTAGCCTCTCTGAAAGACGATCTTGTCGTCAACGACCTTGAAAAAGCCGCAACCGCGCAACCCCTTCGGATCGATCCATTCCAGAATCGCCCAATCGCCATCTTGAAAGATGTTTTCGATCCGACAAACCATGGTCGCGCGATCAAACTCGCGGGCGAACATCTCTCGAATAGCATCGCGGCCGACGACGGGGTCGCGAACTACTTGATGGTTGACCGCGGTTTCCGCGTAGAGCTCCGCCAATGCGTCGGCGTCGCCGCGATTGAAGGTGGACACCCAGTTCTTTATCAACTCGCCTGGCTGCAATTCTCGCTATTTCCTTCTGATATCAGAGTAATGCATGGATGTCCCGATTGGGTCGAAAGCGTTGCGCGTCACCCTCTATTCGGACGTGGGAACCGGCCTGAAAATTAGTTGACGACCTTGGTCCAGCCAACCGCCAGCCCGTTCTCAACCTCCATGCCTACACCTCTAGCACTGACCTTGCCGTCCGTAATCCACGATACGTTGTAGAAGTCTCCGGTCTTCTCGACAATGAGGTCGTACTCATCCGAGAACTCGCCACTCTCGAAGAAGTAGCGTACGTGGTAGCGTCCAGCGAAGCCTTCCTTGGGCCCTCCAGTTGCCTCGCCAGGCCCACTGTAGGCGTTTGCGTAGTTCCATATCGCCTTTAGAGTTCCCGGAACATCGCCCTTCGTGTACAGAACGAAGCCCACATTCACTGGATCCTGCGCCTCTGCAGCAATCGAAGCCGGCGCGAAGCTCGAGGCTAGAAATACGCTTGACAGTATTGCTGTAGCCAGCAGTGACCTAACCATAGCTCTCCTTTTGAATGCAACGCGGGAGGAAACCGCCCAAGTCACGGACAGCGCTTCCGCTTCGACGCCTTCTCGATGTAGGGGACCGCGTCGGGCGTCTTGCAGTTCGTCTCGCCGTGGTCGACCTCGACCTTGCCGATGCGCTTGGCCGCCTCGATCGCGTTCTTGCGAAGCGCAGGCTTGAAGACCCCGATCGAGATAAGCGCACCGTTCATTGCGTACCGCGCCCAGTTCGGGGAGCGGTGGATCTCCTTTTCGATCGTCGCCAGCACTCTTTCGGCGTCCCCGTCGCTGACCGAGTCCGGATCGTCCCGCAGGCGGACGCCGAGGATTCCGTAGCCCATCTCGCGGTGGAACTCGTCCGGCGACTTCATCCAGGCGCGCATCGTCTCCTCAGCAATCGGGCTGCGGGCCAGGAGCCCGGATAAATAACAGCCGATGAAGCGGACCGGCCCGTCCTGGACCAGGCTGTCCGCGTCGGACCGGGTCAGCTTCTCCGGATCGGCGACCTGGAGCGCAAGGACGCGCGCCTCGGCGTTCCCCGTCTTCCACAGCTCCATCGCGAGAGCATGGTTGACCTTGATCCGTTTCTGAAGCTTGGCGATCTCCGAGGTCAGCACGCCGAAAACCTGGTCGCCCGATCCGTGGCGCCGATAGATCGCGGCCGTCTGAGGTTTCCCGAGCTTCTTGAACGTCGCAAGAATCTCCGCGGTGTTCATCGCTTCTCCCCTGCTTCGGCGCGATTGCTGCAAAGCCAACACTACCCGGTACTTAGTCGAGGTACTTTCCCGTATTGGCGCCGTCGCGACGACGGATGCGGGCGCTATCCAGTACGTGCGTCGGAAAGAGCCTTGCGTTAACTCCCCGCCGATCACGCCCAAGATCACGTGGCTCCCAATGAGTGACGCAGCCACAATTGCCGCACCGGTGGAAGTCGACGTGCCGACCGTTCCATGCATAGGTATCGGTCAGGGTCTTGCCCGGTAATGACACGATGTCGCTGGCCGTGTAATAGGCCCAGAGGGCTCCATAGCTGCGGCAAAGGGAGCAGTTGCAGTCCGTCACTTCAGTCGGGTATGCGACAACAGTCACTACGGTCGCACCGCAGTGACAGGTCGCAGCTTTCTTTGTGTCTTCGGTCACTGGAATCCCAGATCTGTCACGGGCCGCTCCAACGCATAGTCAGGCCTCAGCGATAACCGCAATTGAAACCTTCATGCCAGGAATGCGAACCGGCAGCTTTGCGCCTTGGCGCGCTGGCGGATCCGCCGGAAACCACTTCAGCCACTCCTCATTCAAACCAGCAAAGTCTTCTTCCTCAAGCAGGATGACGGTCGCGCTTACGATCTTTTCCATGGAACTGCCGGCCGCCTTGAGGATGGCAGAGATGTTTGTCAGGCACTGGCGGGTTTGCTCTTGAATCGTATCGCCGGCGACTTTGCCGGTTTCTGGATCGAACGGGCCAGTTCCTGAGACGAAGATAAGGCCAACGGCTTGGACCGCCTGGCTAAAGGTGGGCGGCGACGGTGGGGCTTCAGTAGTTCGTACGATTCTGCGGACCATTGCGCTATCTTAGGTTCATCTGAGGCCGGGTTGTGGGGCATAACGTCCGCGTTGAGCGGGCCGCGGTACGGCCCAACCAGTCGCCGCGGGCCAAACATCGCTCGGGCGTCCTTCGACAAACGTTTCACGGATCGCTCCAACGCGTTAGACGGCACTTAGTTCTGCTGGAAGAGCGCGACGTTGCCATGACGCACGTACCAAATGTCGGAGCCATCAGGTGAGCCGATAGTAACGCTGCTGCCGTCCTGGAGCCGATACTCGTAGATGTGGATGCCACTTCCGATGTCGCGAATCGGGTAACCCAACTTGGCGAATACCTGAGGGACGGTGGTTTCCCCATCAATGAAGCCAAATGCTTCAATAGAGTGTGACCTGGTAGAAGGCGCACCTGCTTCAAGGGCGGGCGGGTCGCCTGGAACTTCTTGTGCGCAACCCACCAACATTGCTGCCAGAAAGGCGAGATGACGTCGGGGACTCACGATCGCTGGGTGCCGCTGCATCGCATAGTCAGGTCTCGTCCGCGATCGCCCGTTGTAGGCGCCGCGAGCGCTTCCATTACCCAGGCGCACGCGGCGCCCACCTCCAAACCTTTCACGGACCGCTCGAACGCATGGTTAGGCCGCGCGATTCGTGCGACTCTCGCCTATTTGGCGGGCGGTGGCGACTCAAATGGGCGGACAATCGTGTTGTGAAACGCCGAGGTCAGCCATTTGCCTTGCTCCTTCACCATTAAGCGAATGCTGAGTTCTTGCTGTGAGGGGATTGGTTTGCCGGCTGCATCCCGCATGCCACTAATTTCGTGGAACTGATGGACGACCGCCACATTCCATAGGCATTGACGAAATCCGCATCTTCGGTAAACGCACCCGGCTCGGGCGCCTCGTGCCTATTGAACTGTTGGATTCGCTCAAGCACCAGGCTTTTAACAACCTTCTCGTCTTCAGGTTGACCCTGGGCTTGCGCGAGCTCAGCAACTGCAGTCGCGAAAACCAATCCGATGATGACCGCGGCAGAAAACGCGGTCGCTCTAGCTTTGCTCATCTTCGACAACTCCTCGTATCGCCGGCCGATTACTTAGTCCTAAAGTGCGGCTTAACGCTCGGCACTGGCGGCGCGCTAAGCGCGTCCGCTGCATGCCGTTGTTAGGCCGCAATGGGGGTCTGTCAGGTCTTCGCAGGCATCGCATCGGGCAAGGCCACCGGCACGAAGAAGGCCCCACGTCGCCGTGCCGCGCGCAGCAGCAACACAA
>JANNNQ010000070.1:0-5534 GCA_031398625.1 Pseudomonadota bacterium | reverse complement strand
CTGCCGGTTACACGCACGTCACCTCGACGATGAATCCGCTGGAAGTTTGCGCGCTGCATCGAAGGAACCGCTATGACCTGATCCTGCTCGACCTGCAGATGCCGGGGATGGATGGCTTCCAGGTGATCGAGGCACTCAAGACCAGCGAGACCGAAAGCTACCTGCCGGTCATCGTATTGACGGCGCAGCCCGGTCACAAGCTGCGCGCCTTGCAGGCCGGCGCCAAGGACTTCATCAGCAAACCCCTGGACCTGGTCGAGGTAAGGGCCCGCATTTACAACATGCTGGAAGTGAGGCTGCTGTACAAGCAGCTCGAGAACTACAGCAAGGTGCTGGAGCAGACGGTGCAGGAGCGGACAGCGGAGCTGCGCGAGAGCGAAGCGCGCTTTCGGAGTCTGACCGAGCTGGCCTCCGACTGGTACTGGGAGCAGGACCGGGTTGGCAATTTCACCAGGGTCTCCGGCCCGGTGCTGGAAATGCTCGGTATCCGCACGGATAGCCTCGAGGGGACGTCAGGCGCCGAAGACATGTCCGGCTGGAATGAGGTGGAGCGGCAGGAGCTGCGATCAAGGATTGCAGCCCGGCAACCGTTCCTGGACTTTGTATTCAGCCGCGACAGCGCCGACGGTTCGCGCAAGCGCTTCCAGGTAAGTGGCGAACCGATGTTCGACCAGTCCTGCGGCTTCATCGGTTACCGCGGAATTGGCGTGGAACTGACCGGCAAGTATTAGCGCGCGACGCGCCTGCTCTCCATGTCCGCCTCGCCTGGCCCCAAAGACAACCACCTGCTCGCCGCGCTTCCTGCCGCAGAATTCGAGCGCCTGGCTCCTCATCTTGAGCGGGTCACCCTGTTGCTGGGTGAAACGGTCTTTGGGCCGGGCGCCCCGTTGCAGTACGCTTAACTTCCCGACGACGGCGATCGTATCCCTCCTCTACATTACCAAATCCGGACTGTCCGCCGAACTGGCCGGCGTGGGCAATGAGGGCGTGCTTGGCATCTCGCTGTTCATGGGCGGCGACAACACGCTCTGGTCGGCCGCCGTACAGATCGCCGGCCACGGTTACCGGCTGCGGGGCAAGCTGCTCAAGGAGGAATTCAATCGAGCGGGGCTCATGCAGCGACAGCTGCTGCGTTACACGCAGGCACTGGCCACACAGATATTCCAGACCGGCGCCTGCAACCGGCACCATTCGATCGAGCAGCAGCTGTGCCGGTGGCTGTTGTTGATCCTGGACAGGCTGCCATCGAATGAGCTGGTCCTGACGCACGAACTGGCAGCCGGCGCGCTGGGCGTGCGTCGTGAGAGCATTACCGAAGCCGCCGGGAAACTGCAGAGCGCCGGCTTTATCCGCTACCGCCGCGGCCACATTTCAGTGCTCAACCGGTCTGGGCTGGAGGGCAGTGCTTGCGAGTGCTACGCCATCGTCAGGAAGGAACGGGCGCGACTGCTGTCCGACGTCAGGTATCGCCAGAGCCCTTCGATGGCAGGGTTACCGGATGACAAACCCGCAGCGGACGGAGGCGTACCCGTGAGGGGTGCCGCCAACGCGTGAAGCAAGAGGGGCCAGCAACTTCCCCAATGCCGGCCGCTGCGCGCCAGGCAACCAAAACCTTCCCCGTTGTCTGTATCGGCGGTTCTGCTGGCGGCCTGGACGCCTATATCCGGCTGTTGAGGTGTCTGCCGGCTGACATGGGGGTGGCGATCGTTATCGTCAATCACATGACGAAGATGCCTACCCAACTCCACGAAATCCTGCCCCGCTACAGCAGCATGCCGGTTGATCTCATCACGGACAGTCTGTGGATCGAACCCAATCGGATTTTCATCATCCCCGAGAATCGGGATCTGCATGTCGAGGACGGTGAGTTTCGACTCAAGCCGATATCGAAACCCCGGGGCTGGCCCGATGTCATCACGGTTTTTCTGCGGTCGCTGACCCGTTACTGGGACGGCAAGCTGATTGCCGTGATCGTGTCCGGCTACGATGGCGACGGGGCGGAGGCCCTGTGCGGCATCAGGCAGGTCGGCGGCATCACCATCGCCCAGACGCTGGATACGGCGCGTCAGCCAGACATGCCGGAAAGCGCGATCGCGAGCGGATGCATTGATTTTGTCCTGGCCCCCGAAGAGATCGCGCGGGAGATTGTGCGCATCGCACGGGCTGAAGACCCGGTGCCACCGGCAGTCCGATCATGATTCTCCCTGCCGCAACCCGCGGACGGCCTGCGATTGCCGCGAGTCCAGCGCCGAGGCCAGCGTCGCCATCAACTCGTTGATGTCCACCGGTTTGGTGAGATAGCGGAAGAATCCTGCCGCTTTGCCGCGTTCAACGTCGTGCGCCATGGCATTGGCACTGAGCGCTATGACCGGAATCCGCGCGGTCTTGGGGTCGGAGGCCAGCAGTTTCAGCGCATTGATTCCGCTGATGTCGGGTAGATCGACATCCATCAGGATGACATCCGGTTGGGAGGCGCGTGCAAGCGCCACGCCGCTGATGCCGTCACGCGCGCTCAGAAACCGGAGCGTAGACCGATGATGGACGAGGCTCTCCATGAGCAGCATGTTGGCCGGGTTGTCCTCGATATACAGGACGACCCGCGACGGCCCGCCGACTGCCGGGTGCGTCTGCGCAATCGCCACCTCGCGGACAACAGTGCTTGGTGCAGCCGCCTGCTTCAGCTCATACCAGAACACGCTGCCTTGCCCGACCGTGCTTTCCACCCCCATGACGCCGCCCATCAATTCGACCAGGCGTTGGCACACCACCAGGCCGATGCCAGTGCCTTCTTCGGCGCCAGCCTGTTGTCCAAGGCGATTGAACGGCTGGAAAAGCTGCGCAAGCTGTTCGCGAGTCAGCCCGATACCCGTATCCCGGACACTGATGCGTATCGAATCCCGATCCCCCGGAGCGCACGCCACGTGAACCGTGCCATCCGCCTTGTTGTACTTGACCGCGTTGGAAAGGAGGTTGATGAGAACCTGCTTGGCACGCGTGCGGTCGGCATTGACGAAGCAGGGCGCCTCGAGCGGGGCAAACGTCACGCTGATGCCGTGCTTTGCTGCCTGCGGCTCAGCCATGGCCTCGCATTCGAGCAGCAACTCGGACAGGGATAACGGCTCCATCGACAGGGGGATTTTCCCCGATTCGATCACCGAGAGGTCCAGTATCTCGTTGATCAGTTCCAGCAAATGCCAACCGGCCTTGAGAATGTGCTCGACGCTGCGCCGCTGCGTGTCCGTTGGAGGCGGCGAGTCTGACTCGAGCAGCTGGGCAAACCCGAGGATCGCACTGAGCGGCGTGCGCAACTCATGGCTCATGCTGGAGAGAAACTCGGATTTCGCAAGGTTGGCCTTCTCGGCAGCGCTCACCGCCCGTTTCAGTTCCAGCTCGATGAGCTTTCGTTCCGTAATGTTGGTGAAAAGTGCCGCGACCTTGCGGCTTTCGGGTCCGCCAAGGCGAAAAGCGTAGACGTCGAACCAGCGGCCATTCAGATCACTGACTTCACCCATGAAGCGCGCCGGAGTGCCTGTCAAGGCGACCTTCCCATAGACGTCAATCCAATGCGCTTCGATATTCGGGGCGATTTCACGGATGCGTTTGCCGGTCGCAGCGAGGATGCCGGTTTGCTTTTCGAAACTCGGGTTCACCTCCAGATAGCGGAAGTCGGCCGGTTTCCCGGCATCATCAAACAGCATTTCGATGACGCTAAAGCCTTCGTCGATGGAATTGAACAGGATACGGTAGCGATCTTCGCTGCCGCGCAGGGCGCCCTCGGCCTGCTTGCGCGCGTCGATGTCAGTGATCGCCGCTCGCACTTCGAGTGCCCCGTTCGCATCCCTGGCGACGGTGACCGCCAGATGCGCCCACAGGCAGGTACCGTCCTTCCTCACCAGCCGTAGTTCGCAGGATTGCGGTACGCCGCTCTCGATGAGCGACTTTCTGCACAGGTAGAAGGTGTCTTCGTCTTCCCTGTGGATGAACCGCGTCAACGCCTGCTTTACCAGCGCGCCACGGGAAACGCCGAGCAGGCCGGCCGCGGTGAGGTTGGCCTGCATGATCAGCCCCTGCTCACTGACGGTGCAATAGCCGATGGGCGCCAGATCGTAGAGATCGAAGTAGCGCGTCCGCGCCGCGTCCAGCGCCAGCTGCGAAGCGCGCAACTCCTCGTTCTGCATCTCCAGCTCAATCTGGTGCACGCGCAGTTCGTGCACCATCCGCCGGATGGCTTCCAGGGACAGGGAGTCGATGTTGTCGGTCGCCAGGGCAGAGGCCCTCTGGAGACGCGTTTCAGCCTGCTGACGCAGCGTCTGCGATGCGCTTGCCCTGGAAGCGTCGTCCTCGCCGAGGTTCGGCAGGTCGGTCACTTGGGTCCGCCGCCGATCGCCCGTTCCGTCGTCGAAATCGCGTACATCTCACCGGATTCATTGACCAACGCGGTGGAGATGATCGAGACCGGTATGACCGCGCCTTGCTTGTTGAGCCGCTCGGTACGATACGGCTCGAGGATCTCCTCCCGGCTGAGTTGTCTTAACGTGGCCAGGGCTTTCTCGCGCAGCTCCGGCGGAATCCGCTCGCGCACATTCATCAGCAGTGCCTCGGCCTCGCTCCAGCCGTACAGGCGCACGGCGCCCGGGTTCCAGGCAAGGATGCGTCCACTCAGGTCCTGTACCGTAATTGCATCGTGTGCGTCGCGCACGACGACAGCCAGGCGCAACAGCTCATTGGCCTTGCGCAGCGACTCCTTGATCTGCATGGAGTCCGTGACGTCGACAAAGGAGATCACCACCCCCTCGATCACGTTGTCGAGCGTGCGGTAAGGCAGGATGCGCATCGTGTACCACGCCCTCTCCCTGGTCTGCACGGTCACCGCCTTGGGAATCAGGGTGCCGAGAACAGTCTGAACGTCGGCCACCAGATTGTCGTAGTCGATCAGGTTGGAGACGATGTGGCCTACCGGCCGTCCTATGTCGGTCGGAATCAGGTTGATGATGGCGCTGGCAGACGGGGTGAAACGCAGGATGCGCAGCTGATGGTCCACAAAGACAGTACCGATTCCCGTGCCGGCCAGCAGGTTGTTCATGTCGTTGTTGGCCCGCGAGAGATCCGCCACCTTGGTCTGCAGTTCGGAATTGACCGTGCCCAGCTCCTCATTGACAGACTGCAATTCTTCCTTCGAGGTCTCCAGCTCCTCGTTGGTGGATTGCAACTCTTCGTTCACCGACTGCATTTCCTCGTTGGAGGACTTGAGCTCCTCATTGGAACTCTCCAGTTCCTCGTGGACGCTCTGGAGGAATTCATCCTTGGCCTGCAGTTCATCCTTGAGTGCAGCGATGCGTGCCTCAGAGTCCGCTGCACGATCAGGGGATGGGGCGCCGGGTGGCAGCGTCGCCTCTTGCTCTCGTTCGGGGTTCGGGGGCGGCGCATCCTCCAGGGTAACCAGGTATAAAGTCGGCTCCGGCATTGCCGAGGCAGCCGCCGCAACCAGGCAGACAGTCAGATTTACCCATGTGAAGTGGCCGTTGGTTTTGACG
>JANNNQ010000065.1:0-4933 GCA_031398625.1 Pseudomonadota bacterium | reverse complement strand
GATTGACTTCCATGGGGGAACTACGCGGCTCAAACGGGGCGCGAATGGTAGCACGTCACCCCACGACCTCCAGATGCTCGACCAGGAGCTGCAACCGCTCGTTGCCGGCGTATTCGTTCACCTCCAGCCGGAATGCGATTTCCACTTCATGGCCGGGCTGGACCGGGACCGCCCCGTCGTGATCGAAGTACCGGAAGGCGATGGCCTCGCAGACCGGACCCGTCCCGGCGGGCCGGATCTTCAGCTTCAGATGCCGCTCACCCAATGTCTGGCTCTCGATGACGCGGAACCGGCCATCGAACGTCGGTTCGGGAAACGCCTGGCCCCACGGGCCGGATTCGCGCATGAGCCGCGCCGTCTCCAGCGTGAAATCCTGGTCGGCGAGCAGGCCATCGGAATGGACAACGCCCTGGGCATCGTCCCGGGTCATCCAGCGTCGCACTTCGCTGTCGAAGGCCGCACGAAACGGCTCGAGATTCATGGCACGCAACGTCAGTCCCGCAGCCATCGCGTGGCCCCCGAAGCGCTGGATCAGCTCAGGATTCCGGCTGGCCACGGCATCCAGCACATCGCGGATATGGACGCCCGGCACCGAGCGCGCGGAACCCTTGAGCGTCCCTGCGTCGGCCCTCGCGAAAGCAATCACGGGGCGGTGCGTCCTGTCCTTCACGCGCGATGCAACGAGCCCGACGATGCCCTGGTGCCAGTCTTCCTCGAAGAGACACAGGCCGAGCGGCAGGGACACATCATCTGCCCGCATGTCCGCAACCACGCTGAAGGCATCCTGCTGCATCCGCATTTCCAGTTCCTTGCGGTCCTGGTTGAGCTGGGCCAGTCGCCCGGCCAGCACCCGGGCTGCGCCAGGATCGTCCGCGAGCAGGCACTGGATGCCGATCGTCATGTCATCCAGTCGCCCCGCTGCATTGAGGCGCGGTCCCACCTGGAAACCGAGATCGGTGGCGACGCAGTTTTCACTGCGCTTGCCTGCCACTTCGAGCAGCGCGCGGATGCCCGGCGAACAGCGGCCGGCTCGAATTCGCCGCAGCCCCTGCTGCACGAGGATCCGGTTGTTGCGGTCGAGCGGGACGAGATCGGCAACGGTGCCGAGCGCAACGAGATCCAGCAGGTCGCTCACGGGTGCGGGATCCGGCGCGAGGCCCAGCTCCTGCAGTTTCCGGGTCAGGGCGGCCATGACGTAGAACGCAACGCCCACCCCGGCCAGGGCCTTGGACGGGAACGACTCGCCCGTAGCATTCGGGTTCACGATGACGGCAGCGGCAGGCAGGGTGGCCGCCGGCAGGTGATGGTCGGTGATGAGCGTTTCGATACCAGCGTTGCGGGCCGCTTCCACGCCGGCATGGCTTGAAATGCCGTTGTCCACCGTGATGATGAGGGCCGGCGACTGCCTGGCCGCGAGCGCCACGATCTCGGGCGTGAGTCCGTATCCATACTCGAACCGGTTCGGAACGAGGAAATCCACCGCCGGAAATCGCAAGCGTCGCAACTGCCTCACCACCAGCGCGGTGCTGGTCGCGCCGTCCGCATCGAAATCACCGATGACCAGGA
This sequence comes from Pseudomonadota bacterium, assembly GCA_031398625.1. GTDB lineage: Bacteria > Pseudomonadota > Gammaproteobacteria > Steroidobacterales > Steroidobacteraceae > CAIUGU01. The sequence goes on along the minus strand of JANNNQ010000065.1, from coordinate 3,367 downwards.
TCGGGCCCCCGCCCTGCCGGTGCCTGAGCAACAGCTCGACCGCTGCGTCGATGTTCCCGAGTTCACGGATGGGCAGCAGACGGTCAAGGCCGAGATCGAGATCCTCCGCACGATGGACCCCCCTGCCTGCGTAGATCCGCTGCAGCAGCGGATGAACGGCGGACAGTGCCTCCAGCGTGGAACAGGCACGTCGCACGATGCGCGCCTTCACTGGGGAGCCTCTGATTGACCTATACACCCTCGCGTTGCGTCTCCAATCGCCTGCTGCGAGGCATCGCACCGATGCCGATATCGGGAATATCGGCAAGGGCCGTAACGACGCAGCAGGCGATTAGAGGCGCAACCCATGATTATGTATTCACTCACTATATCGGGACGGGATCCATTTCGTGCATGGCAGCGTTACTCCTCCCTCGAGTACACCGGGTACACAGCGGTCGTCGCGCCTCGCCCTGCGCGAAATGGCTCGCCGTCGCGAGGGTGTATAGGTCAATCAGAGGCTCCCTTAAGCCACTCCCCAAGCGGGCGACCCCGACGCCAGAAGCGACGCACTGCGGGCCGGTCGATGCGGATATCAAGGTCGTCGAGCGAGAGTTGCAACCCGGCCAGCCTTCCGGACTTCAGGGCTGCGGCCAAGGGGGCAATCCAGTTCATTTCAAATTCCTGCAGGGCTTGTACGGGATCAGATCCCTTCACTGGAACAATGGCCACACGCAACCCCTTGTCGCGGAGCAGCCCCTCTGCATCACGCCCAAGCGCATGGATCGCTGCAGCGTGCAGGCGCGCAAGACCGCGCACCCAGGGTTCATCGCCAAAGAGGACCGGGAGCACGGCGGGACGGATTGCAGCAAACACGCCCGCACCCGACAACCAGATGGCGTTGACGGCCCGCTGCCGGCGACGTTCCCGCGCTGCATTGACCGGATGTTCGTGCAGGAGCATCTGTGCTTCCGTGAACAGGCGCCGCAACCGTGCACCGTCGCGCCCCTGTGGCAACCGTTCACGCACATCGGTGGCATCAAAGGCGGGCACGAAGCAATCCGCCTCCAGCAGATCGGATGCATGCAGAAAGAAGTGATTCGCTCCTGCGTCAGCCGGTACCACTTTCAGGCTGAAGCCTGATTCCGCGAAATGATCGTTCAACGCGGCTCGCAACTCCTCTGCCTCTTTTCCAAGTGGCGCGACGGCGTGGATCCGGGCAGCATGCGTGCCGACCTCGACATGGACGAAATCCGCACGCAGCCAGGAGCCAGCGAGCAGCTCACCGTCACGACCCAGCCACTCGAGGACCCCGAGCGCATGCGCAGAGTCAAACTCCAGGCCGAGCACCTGCAGCGTCGCGAGTTGCCAGTCATGCAGGCGAGGATCATCACGACCGCTCCGCGCGACGGCACCGCGCCGCACGAAGCGCTCGAGGTCTGCGAGCTTTGGCGCCGCGCCGGTTGCACGGGCCTGTTCCCAGGCGGTGGTGAAGCCCGGCACGATCAACCGCAGCAGGGCCGGGTCAGAGGTCAGCGTCAAGGTGGTAGCGGAACGGCTGTGGAACGGGCGGTACCGGTGGTCCGGTCCGTGCGCGCGATGATATCGTGACCGTCATCCAGGCATTCGAGAGCTTTTTCAAGGCCGATGAAAATCACGCTTCAGACCGGACCCGCCGTCAATCTCGTCAGGAGTTTCACGCCCGGAGAGCTGCGCATCGGCGAGCAGGTGATTCGCACCAGCTGCCTGCTGGCTGCAGACACGTTGATCACCAACTGGGCGCCGCAGACTTTCAGCGAGCTCAAAGCGGATCACTTCGAACTGGTGCTCGCACAGAAGCCCGAGATCGTCCTGCTGGGCTCGGGTACGAAGCAACGCTTCCCGGATCGCAGCATCATGGCCGCGGTCCTGTCGCGAGGCATCGGCCTTGAAGTGATGGATACGGCCGCCGCCTGCCGCACGTTCAACATCCTCGTCGCGGAAGACCGCCGAGTCGTGGCGGCACTGCTGCTCGAGGATTGATGGCCCGCTATAGCGCGCCAGCGGCAACCCCGGAAACACAGGCATAAAAAAAGCGGCCCTCGCTTGCGCGAGCCGCGTTCATATCGATTATTTATTTATCTTGTTCCCACCTGCCGGGGCGACCGGGGGAAGACGCAGTGACTGAAGTTCGTTCGACCAACCCGTCATTGCTGCACAGGTGTTTGAAGCCCGGCGCGACGGCGTTTTTTCTTGTTGTTTTCGGTTCTTGTACTTCTTGGCGCTGTTACCTCGAATCCCCCCTCGCCCCTGCGTCTTCTCCGGGTCGTCCCGGACACCATCGTCGTTAGCCAGCGACAGTGGACAGCATGTTAGACATACCCACAGGGGACTTGCAATACCGCAGGCAACGAATGGACTGGTTCCAGCTGGCCCTCACGGCATCGCGGAACGGCCTTGAACAATCGTCAAGGGAACAACTGATGATTCCGCGGGCCGCCGGTCACCCCGAACGCGGTGGCAGGAAGCGCAGTGGATCAGCAGGCTGGCCATTCACGCGGATCTCGAAATACAGCATCGCGCGCTGCCCCGGGCCTTCGCCCATCGTCGCGATCGACTGGCCTGCTTTCGCCAGTTCGCCCTCGCGAACCAGTACCGTCTGCGTATGGGCATAAGCACTCAGGTACGTGTCGTTATGTTTGATGATGACCAATTGTCCATAACCCAGCAGCCCCGAACCCACGTAGACCACACTGCCGTCGGCGGCCGCCCGGACCTCCTGTCCCAGCCTGCCGGTCAGCGTGAGTCCTTCGCCGCTGTTGGGACGCTGCGTTCGCGCTACTCCCACGCCTTCGACTGGCCATGACCAGCGGACCGTTGCCGCGACCGGCACTGGCGCCTCCCGCACTGGCGGGATCACGGGACGCTCCGGCGTACGTGCCGAGCGATTCGACGGCACGAGATACAGGACCTGGCCCGGACGGATCAGATAGTCGCGACCAATGCCGTTCCAGCGCGCGACCTCGCGGTAATCGAGCCCATGCCGCCACGCAATCGAATACAGCGTATCGCCACGCTTCACCGTATACGTGCTTGCGCCCCGCACCGGCTGGCTTCCGCAACCCGCCAGCAACACACCCACTGCAATCGCCGCCGCGACGCAGCGAGTCAGTCTGAGAGTGAGTGCTGAACGGGGCATGCACCGAGAATAGCGGACGTACCAGCGAGGCGTCCGTTCGGCGTGTTCTTTTCGGAACCGTGTGAGACAGGAGTCGAACCCGGAGCCTCCTTGTATGTTTTCACGGCGTTTCCGAAAATAACACGCCGAACGGACACAGAGCGATCTCTATCCCAGTCCTTTCAGCAAAGGCACGAAACTGACGAGCCCCAACATTTCCTGATGCCAGTC
>JANNNQ010000060.1:0-17165 GCA_031398625.1 Pseudomonadota bacterium | reverse complement strand
CCGACGATTCCGGTATCGAAGTCGACGCCCTTGCCGGCCAACCGGGCATCTACTCCGCACGCTATGCGGGTCCCGAAGCCACCGACGCCGACAATCTCGACAAGCTGTTCCGCGAGCTTGAGGCAGTCCCGGACGCCCTGCGCACGGCACGCTATCGATGTGCGCTCGCGTACCTGCGTTCTGCAACCGATCCTGTACCACTCGTAGCCCAAGCGAGCTGGGAAGGCGTGCTGCTGCGCGAGCCTCGCGGCGCCGGCGGGTTTGGATACGATCCCGTTTTCCTCGTCGCGGGCCTTAATGTGACTGCGGCAGAGCTTTCAGCGCCAGAAAAAAACAACTTGAGTCATCGCGGGCGGGCGCTGCGGCAGCTCGTTCTGGAGCTCGCGAACCGCGGGGAATTCAGCCCGCCCGGGTGAGTGGCAAGCCATGGCCCGATCCGCACCGCCTCTCTCGCTCTACGTCCACATACCGTGGTGTGTGCGCAAGTGCCCCTACTGCGACTTCAACTCGCACCAGAAGCCCGTGGGCACGGAGCTTCCCGAAGATCGCTATATCGAGGCGCTGATCGGCGACCTCGACCATGACCTGTCCGGCCAGGGCGATCGGGAACTGGTTTCCATCTTCATCGGCGGCGGTACGCCGAGCCTGTTCAGTCCGCATTCCCTCGCGAAGCTGCTCGCCGCCATCCGCTCGCGGATGCCCTGCGTACCGGACCTTGAAGTCACTCTCGAAGCCAACCCGGGAACGATCGAACACGGGAAGTTCGCAGCGTATCGCGAGGCGGGGATCAACCGTGTCTCCCTTGGCGTCCAGAGCTTCGATGCGGTACAGCTCAAGCTCCTCGGCCGTATCCATTCTCCGGATGATGTGGTCCGCGCGGTCGCCGAACTGAAGGCTGCCAAGCTCTGCAATTTCAATCTGGACCTCATGTATGCGTTGCCTGCACAGGGTACGGACCAGGCGCTGACAGACCTGAATACGGCACTGAGCCTCGGACCGCGGCATCTTTCGCTCTATCAGTTGACGCTCGAGCCAGGAACGGTCTTTCACCATCGTCCCCCGGAGGCATTGCCTGACCCTGAAGCCGCATGGGAAATACAGGCGGCATGCCAGTCATTGCTGCAAGAGCGCGGGTTTTCCCAGTACGAGGTCTCGGCGTATGCCAAGGCAGGGCAACAGTGCCGCCACAACGTCAACTACTGGAAGTTCGGCGACTACCTCGGTATCGGGGCAGGTGCACACGGCAAGCTGACTGACAGTGCAGGCCGCGTGCGGCGGACGGTGCGGCATAAACAACCCCGTCAATACCTGGAAGGCAGTGATGCCGCCGCGCGACTCCAGGAGACGCGCGACGTAGACCCACGAGACCTGCCTTTCGAATACATGCTGAACGCTCTCCGCCTGCGCGAGGGGTTCATGATCCGGGAATTCGAAGCGAGTACCGGTCTTTCGGGCGTGGCAATTGCGGCCACCCTGGCGCTCGGCCGGGAGCGGGGTCTGCTTGACGGTCGCGATTCGGATTGCTGGATTCCGAGTGAACTGGGGTGGCGTTTCCTCAACGATCTGCAGGCGCTTTTCTTGCCCTGAAGGGGACGTATTGGTCATTCGTCAGGGTGGCGCAAGTTTGTGAAACGGTTTGCAAAATTGACCTTTTGGCGGCGCTGCAGGGAGGGGCGTGGGCGAGGTTATGCACACGCCGCGCCACGCGGGACCTGCGGCGTGTTTTGATGACGACATTACATAAATGCTCTGAGGTAGCGCCTGTAACTATTTGATCAATAAAGCACAAAATGGGTGGCTAATTTTTGACCAATCTGACAGTGGCACTTTCCTGATGCGGTAGCGGTCACCGGGAGGGTGTTTCTTCCACAGACTTGTCCACAGCTTTTGTGGATAACCGGCCGCCTGCGTGTATTGGCGCTATGCAGCGTCTCGCGGGCGCGTCAAATCACTCCCGGGTCTAGCAGGGTGCTGCAAAAGGCTATCCGTGCCTTGTGCATGTGGAGCCAGCGAAAAGCACAGGTTTAGCGGGCTCCCGAAATCAATGAGTTGGAACTCATGGATAGCCCGAGTCGTCCCTGACTCGGGCTATCAGGGTGCTTCATAGGGTTTTGCATCACCCTGCTAGCCGTCTGCACGGCTGCTCGTGCTTGTTTCCGGGACTGCACATGGCTACACTGCGCGCCCCCCATTTTCCCAAGGGGGCGCCCCAAAACGCGCCCGAACTGCCATGAAGGCCGGCATCCATCCCGAGTACAAAGAAATTACCGTGCAGTGCAGCTGCGGTAATACGTTCCAGACGCGTTCGACGCACGCCGAAGACCTGCAGCTCGAAGTCTGCTCAAACTGCCATCCGTTCTATACCGGCAAGCAGAAGATGGTCGACACCGGTGGCCGGGTGGACAAGTTCCGCAAGAAGTACGCGCGCGGCTGAGACAGCCGGGCACTGGGCGGCTTCGTGCAACGTTGGATCTCGAAGGGGTGCTGGAAGGCGCCCCTTCTTGTTTTCGGGTCGAAGCAACTGGCGGGTGGTCGGCTTGTAGCTCCCTCGGGCCAGAGTTATAACGGAACCAAACGCCACTCCTGACCCCTCAAAGAAAGCCATGGCTCATTCACCGGAGCGTTCGATGCCTTGCAAGCGTGCCTGGAGTGCCGGCCCGGCGCTGCTGCTTGGGTTGCTCGGCCTCACGAGCTGCTCCACCAATCCGGTAACCGGCAAGTCGGACCTGTCGTTCATGTCGGAGGCGGACGAGATCCGCATCGGCCAGCAGATGCATCCCCAGATCCTGGCGCAATACGGGGTCTATGACGATCCCAAACTCCAAGCTTACGTCAATGAGGTGGGGCAGCGGATGGCTGCAAAGAGTCACCGCAGCCATCTCAAGTACACGTTCACGGTCCTCGACAGCGATGAGGTCAACGCGTTCGCGACGCCCGGCGGGTACATCTACATTACCCGCGGAATCATGGTGTACCTCAACTCCGAAGCGGAACTGGCTGCCGTGGTCGGGCACGAAATCGGGCATGTAACCGCGCGCCACGCCGCCCGGCAGCAGGGGCAGTCTTCACTCGCCGGAGTGGGCGCGATTGCGGTAGGCATCCTGACCGGCAGCGGTGATCTGGCTAACCTGACCGGTGAAGCGGCAACTGCCCTGGTCAGAGGGTACGGACGGGACATGGAGCTGGAAGCCGACAGGTTGGGCGCTGAGTACATTACCGCGATCGGTTACGACGCCGAGAACATGGTCGATGTAGTCCGCCTGCTCAAGAACCAGGAGATGTTCGAGGTGGAACGGGCCCGTCGCGAAGGCCGTCAGCCGAAAATCTATCATGGCGTCTTTTCCACTCACCCGGACAACGACACCCGTCTGCGCGAAGTCGTCCAGTCCGCCGGCAAGTTCGCTGGCGCCGAGCATTCCGACGATCGCATCCAGCCGTACCTCCAGAATCTTGAAGGGGTGGCGGTAGGATCGAGTCGCGCGCAGGGCGTAGCCAAGGGAACGCGCTTCTACCACGCGGGTTACGGATTCACGCTGGCGTTTCCCACCGGCTGGCTGGTCCAGAACCAGTCTGACCGTCTCATTGCGCTGTCTCCGCAGCGGGACAGCATGATCCAGCTCACGACGGACACGCCTCCTCCCAACACCGGACCCAAGGAGCTGCTGGCGCGATTGCTCGCGACGACGGGATCCGGCCAGGGCGAAGAACTGGAGATCAACGGACTGCGGGCCTACTCCGCGGTTGTCCGTAGCGCCAAGACCCCGTTCGGCCAGGGTCCTGCCCGATATGTCGTTGTCTTCTACAACAATCTTGCCTACGTTTTTGCCGGAGCGAGCAAGGCCAGCACCAACGTGCCGGCGGCCGATCCGGTCATTTTGTCGAGCATCAAGACATTCAGGCGGATGCGCGAGAACGAGTTCGCGCTCGCCGAACCGACCAAGATCAAGCTTGTGCAGGCGACCGACGCCACCCGGATGGCGGACCTGGCGAAGAACTCGCCCCTCGAGAAGTATCCGGTCGAGAGCCTGAGGCTCTACAACGATCTCTATCCGAACAAAGAGCCGCGTCCCGGACAACTGGTCAAGATCGTCCAGTAGCGATCGTTGGCCCGTCCCGGACCGCGTCCTGCCACAGTCTGCGCCAGCCCGGTCCGGTTGGCGCGAACCCTTGATTTAGCAGCTTCCTCATGTAAGGCTGCGCGCCACATTTTTGCGTCCCTCCCGGCACCGGGAGTCGATCTCCAGGAAGTTGACATGACCGAAACGAAGTTCGAGCTGAGCAACCTCGCCACCGGGAAGAAGTCGATCCTCGAGGCGAGGAGCGGGACGCTCGGGCCGGACACGCTGAACATCGCCAATGTGACCCGGGATCACGGCATCTTCACCTTCGATCCCGGCTTCATGGCCACTGCCGCCTGCGAGAGCAAGATCACGTTTATCGACGGCGACGAGGGAGTGCTGCTTTACCGCGGCTATCCCGTCGAACAGCTCGCCGAGAAGAGCAATTTCCTCGAGGTCTCATACCTGCTCATAAATGGCCAGCTGCCCTCCACGGCCCAGCTGTCCGAGTTCACGCATGCCATCCAGTACCACACGATGATCAATGAATCGCTGCTGCGATTCTTCAATGGCTTCCAGTACAACGCGCATCCGATGGCGATGCTGTCGGGCGTCGTGGCCTCGATGGCCGCGTTCTATCACGACTCGATGGACATCAATAATCCGCGCCACCGCGAGATCTTTGCCCATCGCATCATCGCAAAGATCCCGACCATCGCAGCCGCAGCCTACAAGCATTCGCTCGGGCAGCCCTTCATGTACCCGCGCAACGATCTCGATTACTGCGCCAACCTGCTGCACATGTACTTCTCCGTGCCCTGTGAGACCTACGAGGTCGATCCGGTGGCGGCGCAGGCACTCGACCTGCTGTTCATCCTGCACGCGGATCATGAGCAGAATGCCAGCACATCGACGGTACGCCTCGCGGGCAGCACAGGTGCGAATCCCTACGCAGCCATCTCGGCGGGCATCTCGGCATTGTGGGGTCCTGCCCATGGCGGCGCGAATGAAGCAGTGCTCGCGATGCTCGAGCAGATCGGCACGGTCGAGAACATTCCGAAGTTCATCGCCAAGGCGAAGGACAAGAACGACAACTTCAAGCTGATGGGTTTCGGACATCGCGTATACAAGAACCGCGATCCGCGCGCGACGATCATCCGGGCGATGTGCCACAAGGTGCTCGCGAAGCTAGGCAAATCCGACAACCCCTTGTTCGAGCTCGCGCTGCGCCTGGAAGAGATTGCCCTAAAGGACGAGTACTTCGTCGAGCGCAAGCTGTACCCGAACGTCGATTTCTATTCCGGCATCATCTACAGCGCCATCCGCATTCCGCAATCGATGTTCACCGTGATGTTCGCGATTGCGCGCACCGTCGGCTGGGTTTCCCACTGGCAGGAGATGATCGCTGATCCGGGCATGAAGATTGGCCGTCCGCGGCAGCTCTATGCCGGCCCTGCACGTCGGGACTATGTGGAGATGGGCAAGCGCGATTGAGCCGTTTGCGGCCGTCCGCGCGGCCCTTGACGACCCTCTCCTGCGACGCGCCTTCTATTGGTAGCGTCTTGATCCTGCGCCGCTGTCCTCTTTCGCAAGCAGTGCCTGCAATTCCGCGGCGTCGGCACGACGCATCGGTTTGCCGTCCACCGGGCTGCTCGGCGATTGCCTGATCCCGTCGACCGGGAAGACGACCACGTCGATCGGCTGGTTCCCCGCCACGAAGCGGAATGCCGGGTAGGCGACCACGCGACCTGGTTCATAGCGCAGTCTCCGCTCGGCCGCGTAATGGGGAATGTCTTCATCGAACAGTTTCAGCGCAACGGTTTCGGGCGTGTCGGCGAAGAGGTGAAGATTGATTTCCGAGTGGGCCGAAGCGGTGCCGCTAAGCACGGCGCCCACCAGGCGGGGCTCGAACTCGCGAAACAGCTGCATCGTCTTGAGGGCAGTCCGGCGCAGTTCAGCCAGTGTTGATGCATGCATCTCGCCTTCGAACAGGCGGTGATGTTCGGCGAGCGCTGCCTCGATCTCCGTGTTGCGTGGCAGTACCGATGCATCCGTCGCGCCCAGCCGTTCTGCGGCCTTTCTTTTCGCGAGCAGGAAGTCGTCGATGCCCTGCTCAGCCATCAACCGGGCGGCTTCCTGCGCCAGAGCCCGTCGCATTTGCTCCGCCCGTGGATTGTCGCGTTTACTCATCTGCTTGAACGCTTGAAGTTCACCGTGACGACCAAGCCGTCAGAAAAGCGCGTCGCTGCTGCGATCCTCGGCAGGAGCGAAACCCGGATTTCCTGATTCAGTCAGGCCGCCGTTGCCCGAAGGTACATGTCCCGCGATGAAAGTCTCAAATATCGCCTGGGGATCTCCCGGTCCGGCAGGCTCCCCGGTCTCTGGCGATATACGCATGGTAACCAGGCCGGCAGGAACCGTCGCACGGTGTTGCGGAGTGCCGCGGAGTGCCTCTCCCATGAAGTAGATCCACATGGGCAACGCCGTGCGGGCGCCTTCTTCCCTGGGGCCCAGCGTGCGCTCCTGGTCGAAGCCAACCCATGCTGCACCCACAATATCCGTGCTGTAGCCGAGGAACCAGGCGTCACGGCGGTCATTCGTTGTTCCCGTCTTGCCCGCCAGGTCATCACGCTGCAGCGCTCGCGCTCGCGTCGCCGTGCCTCTGCGCACTACGTCGCTCATCATGTCCGTCATCAGATATGCGTTCTGCGGGGAGATGGCCTGCGGAGCCAGATCGTCCGCGTGAAAATGAGCGTTCGACAGAGTGTCCCCTGCTTCCGACCCATCCCCATCCTCACGGGGCTCTCCAGTGTGAGCGGGAGCGTTGACGCGAAGCGTTGCAGTGGCCGACTCAAGCACACCGGCAGGGGCAGGAGCGGTGCAGTCCGCACAGGCAAACTTCGGTTCCGACTCGAACACGATCCTGCCTGACGAGTCTTCAACCCGCTCGATGAAATAGGGTGCAACACGGTATCCGCCATTGGCGAAAACGGCGTAACCCGCGGCCATTTCAAGCGGTGATACCTGCGCCGTTCCCAGCGCAAGAGTCAGGTTCTGCGGAAGAGAATCCGCAGTGAAGCCGAAGCGCTGTATGTAGTCGGTCGCATAGGCAGGGCCGAGGTCGTTCAGGATGCGAATCGAGACAAGGTTTCTGGATCGGACCAGCGCCTCGCGGATGCGGGTTGGACCATAGAATTCGCGGCTCACGTTCTGCGGCCGCCAGCTTGCCTCAAGCGACGCATCATTGAAGACGATCGGCGCGTCATTGATCAGCGTGGCCGGGGTGAGTCCCTTTTCCAGCGCTGCCGAATAGAGGAAGGGCTTGAACGCTGAGCCTGGCTGCCTTCGGGCCTGGACAGCGCGATTGTAGTTACTGGCGAAATAGTCGAACCCTCCGGTCAACGCAGTAACGGCACCGTCCTGGGGGTCGACTGCGACGAATGCACCCTCTACATCGGGTACCTGCATCAGTCGCCAGGTGCCCGCGATCTCCTGGGCCACATAGATCAGGTCACCCACCGACAGGATCGATGCCGCATTTTCGGGTGCTTTTCCTACGCCCCCTTCCGGCGCGGCAGGCCTGGCCCAGTCGAGCCCGCTCCAGGAAATCGTCACGGCGCCCTGGCCGCGGGTGTAGGCGGTAACTGACCGGCCTTCCAGAGCCGTGACGACGGCCGGAACGAGACTGCCTCGCTCCGGATGGGATGCGACAGCTTGCTCCCAGTCGGCTTCGGACGCGCCAGCCGCGAGATCAGTGTGACCGGCTGGCCCGCGATAGCCATGGCGCTGATCGTACTCAAGCAGGGCAAGCCGCAGCGCCCGTACTGCGGCTCGCTGTAACCGGCTGTCGACAGTTGTCACGACCCGGTAGCCCGCCGTGTAGATTTCAGGACCCAGTTTCGCGAGGAGTTCTGTCCGCGCCATTTCCGCAATGTAGGGAGCTTCGAGCGCCATTGCAGGTCCGTGCAGTTTCGACTCGACGGGCGTACTCGCAGCCGTGTCGTGATCCGCCTGGCTGATGGACCCGTTCTCCAGCAATCGTCGCAGAACGTAGGTTCGCCGTTGCTTGGCGTATTCGGGGTTCGCGACGGGATTGTCCCGCGACGGCCGTTGCGGCAAGCCTGCAATCAGGGCGATCTCCGCGAGGTCAAGCTGCTCCATCGTCTTGCCGAAGTAAACTTCTGCGGCTGCGCCGACTCCGTAAGCGCGTTGCCCCAGAAAGATGCGGTTGAGGTACAGGGTGAGGATCTCCTGCTTGGTGAACTGTTGTTCAATGCGAAGCGTCAGGAAGATCTCGAGCAGTTTGCGGCGATAGGTCTTCTCGGGGGTAAGGAAGATCCCCCGGGTCAGCTGCATCGTGATGGTGCTGCCGCCTTCGGCCATGTCTCCCGACATGAGATGTCGTGCGGTTGCCCTCAGCAGACCGGGGTAATCAACGCCATGGTGCGCGAAAAAACGGTCGTCCTCCGCCGCCAGCACGGCATTGACCATCTGCGGCGGAATTTCTTCCAACGTCAAAGGGATACGGCGCTGCTCGCCGAACTGGGCAATCAGCAGGCCATCCCGGCTGTAAACCCGCAGCGGGACCTGCAATTCGACTTCCCGGAGGCTTGCGACATCGGGTAGGTCCGGCCGCAGGTACTGATATGCGCCGATGCAGGCCAGCAATACGAATCCCCCCCCGATAAAGAGGATCGCAAGTGCCAGTCTGGGGGCGGAAAACTTGTAAAGTCGTGTCACAACAAGAACCTCTAAGTCCTTGCTTTAGAAAAACCGATTATGCATAGTAGTTCGGCGATATTCAGGCGGTTTCATTCCAGAATTTTGCGATTCGGTAAGCCAAGAATGCCGGGTTGCCCCCCCGCGGGCGGGCAGCCGGGCGCGGTATTGGGAGCTTCGGCAAGTCCGGACGCGAGTCGTTCAAACCCTGCATGAGTGTTGCTTCTCCAACCTCGACCAAGGTTCCCACGGGCCCCAGCCTAAGGCCCGGAGCTCCGGTTTGCTTGCAGACACGGGAATTTCTGAGCAAGTCCGGTGGCGTTTCGTGAGGGGCCTCACATTCAACTTAACACCGGGCTGTTATAAATTTGCGCCCAGTGTTTCGTGGCCGATCTCCGATCATCACACAAGTGATTGACTCGCATAGGAAACTCGCGTGCTATTCAAATCCAACGCTCGCCCCTTGATTGGCCTTGACATAACCACCTCGTCCGTCAAGCTCATCGAACTCAGCATGAGCGGCGGTCAGTATCGCGTGGAGTCTTACGCTGCAGAGGCAACCCCACCGAATTCCATCAACGAAAAAGCCATCGTGGATGCGAACGCAGTGGGTGATGCCATCAAGCGGGCAGTCAAGCGTTCGGGTGCCAGGGCCAGGGAAGCTGCCGTGGCGATCAGCGGAGATGCCGCCATCACCAAAGTCATCCAGATGCCCCGGACGTTGAGCGAAGCTGAGCTGGAAGGACAGGTCGAGATGCAGGCGGACCAGTACATCCCCTTTCCGATGGAAGAAGTCAGTTTTGACTTCGAGGTGATTGGTCCTTCCGAGAAGGATCCCGACATGCTGGATGTTCTCCTTGTTGCCACCCGGACCGAGAATGTCGAACAGCGAATAACTGCCTGCGCAGCGGCAGGTCTTACCCCGCGGATCGTCGATGTCGAGGCATTTGCCCTCGAGAACGCCTGCAAACTGCTGACCCACCAGATGCCGGATGGCGGCCTGGATCGCGTTATCGCAGTCGTCGATTTCGGCGCGAGCAGCACCACCTTCAGCGTGCTCCGCGACCTCAAGGTGATTTACACGCGCGATTTCGCGTTCGGCGGGCAGCAGCTCACGGAGGAAATCATGCGGACCTATGGATTGAGCATGGAAGAAGCAGGGCGTGCCAAGAAGGAAGGGGGCCTGCCCAGCAACTACCAGACGGAAGTGCTCGATCCCTTCATCGACGACATGTGCCAGCAGGTAAGCCGTTCTCTCCAGTTCTTCCTCGCGTCCGGAGCTGGCCGCGAGCAGCCCGAACAGATCATCATCTGCGGTGGGTGCGCGAATATCCCCGGGGCTGCTGATGTCGTCACGAGCCGTGTGGGGATTCCTGCGGAGAAAGGCGACCCCCTCGGCCAGATGAAGATCACCTCGAAGGCAAAGGCCCAGGCCGTCAAGAAGGATGCGACTGCCCTGCTTACCGCTTGCGGCCTGGCATTAAGGAGCTTCGACTGACATGCCAAGAATCAATCTACTTCCCTGGCGCGAAGCAGAGCGCAAGCGGCGCCGCCAGGAGTTCATTTTCGGTGCCGTCGGAGCCGTGCTTGCGGCAGGTGTGCTGACCCTGGTCGTGAACTGGCAGTTCGATTCGGCCATCAGCCAGCAGAATGCACGCAATCAGGTGCTCAAGAACGAGATCGCTGCCCTGGACAAGCAGATCACTGAAATCCTGGGCCTGGAACAGCAGAAGCAGCGATTGCTCGCGCGAATGGACGTGATCGAGCAGCTGCAGCGCAGCCGGCCTGAAGTAGTGCACCTGTTCGATCAGCTCGTCCGCACGTTGCCCGAGGGCGTCTACCTGACCTCGGTCAAGCAGACCGACAAGCGTGTTCAGTTGAACGGCATGGCGCAGTCCAGTACCCGCGTCTCTTCCTACATGCGCAATATCGATGCTTCCGAGTGGCTGGCCGATCCTGCCCTGGAAGTGGTTGAAACAAAGGGCGCTGCAAATACCGGCGCGCAATTCACCCTGTATGCGAACCAGGTGGCCGTACCGCAGGAGCAGCCTGAACCGAGCGGGGCACCAAGCGGGGCAACGCCACGGGCTGGTGCGCGACAGGGGGCTGGAAGATGAACAAGTTCCTCGAACAACTGCGCGGACTCGACCCGAATGATCCCGGCCGCTGGCCGCTGCCTTTCCGTATCGGCGCCATTGCAGTAATCCTCGCCATCGCTGCAGTGCTTGGAATCTACATGCTGGCCTGGAAGCCGCAAAAGCCTCTCCTGGAGCAGGTGCAGGCAGAGGAAGTGGCCTTGTTCTCGACGCTCGAGGAGAAGGCCCGCAAGGCTGCCAACCTCGATGCTTACAAGGCCCAGCTGGAGGAAATGGAGCGTTCCTTCGGCGCGATGCTGCGCCATGCTGCGCCAGTTGCCGAACCGCACAGAAGTACCCAACCTCCTGGTGGATATATCCCAGACCGGCCTTGCAGCAGGACTGGAGGAAAAGCTGTTTCAGCCGGACGCCGAGGTGCAGCGCGACTTTTACGCCGAGTTGCCCATCAAGATTCGCCTGACAGGCAATTTCCACTCGGTGGGCAATTTCGTAAGCGGCATAGCGGCACTGCCCCGCATTGTCACGCTGCATGACATCCAGATACAGCCGGCGGCTGAGAATGCTGCTCCCGACCAGCTGCAGATCGACGTCACCGCCAAGACGTATCGCTATCTTGACGATGACGAGCAGCAGCCTGCCCAACCCGCGCCCGCCAACGCGCGCAATCGCAACGCAGGCGCAGCCAGGAGCTGACCGGATGAGCCCTTACGACCACTTGAACCTGGAAGCCATCAGGCCGCGCCTGCACAGACTGGCCTTTGCAGGAGTGCTGATTGCGACTGCGCTGGTTGTCGCCGGCTGCTCGGACGACATGGGTGAATTGAACCAGCGCATAGCAGACGTGAAGGGCCGGCCTGGCGAGCGCATCGAGCCGCTACCGGAAATCAAACCCTATGAAGCGTTCGCCTACAGCGCCGCCGACCTGCGCTCCCCTTTCACGCCCAGCGCTCCGGTGCAGTCCGATCTGCCCAATTCGGTGCGTCCGGACTCGCGTCGTTCGCGCGAGTTCCTCGAACAGTTCCCTCTGGATACGTTGAGGATGGTGGGGACCTTGCGCCTCCAGGGCCGCGAATTCGGGCTCGTGCAGGGGCGCGATGGACTGGTGCATCGCGTTCTTCCCGGAAACCATGTTGGCCAGAACGAGGGCCGCATTCTCAGTGTCGAGGAATCGAGAATATCGCTGATCGAAATCGTCCCGGACGGTCTCGGCGGCTACATCGAGCGCCCGGCCGCGCTTGCGCTCAGCGAATGATGCATCCCCAGGGAGTAATCAGAATGTCTTCCTTATCCAATACCACGCTTGACCCCACTCTGCGCGTCGCCGAACCGGCACGTCGCGGAATGCGTTCTGTGGCAACTCTCCTGGCCGCTTCCGGATTGGCCTGGGCTGCGAGCCTCGCGATCAGCGGGCAGGCGTCGGCACAGACCAATCGCCTCGAAAGCGTCGAGACCACCGCCCTTCCGGGCAACCAGGTGGAAGTGCGGCTGCAACTGAGCGACGCGGCTCCCCAGCCGATGAGCTTCACGGTGGACAACCCCGCGCGGATTTCCCTGGACCTTCCGGATACCTCGATCGCTCTTCCATCGCGCCGGATCGACGTCAATAGTGGTGTCCTTGATACGGTCAACGCGGCCGAAGCCAACGGGCGCACGCGGATAGTATTGAACGTCGATACGCTCGTGCCCTACGAGACTCGCATCGAAGGCAATACGATCATTGTGACTCTCGCCGCCGCTTCTTCAGCACGAGTGGCATCGTCGTCTTCGCCCGCCATTGCACAGGCAGCTTCGCGGCCCGTAGCACCGGTTGGCAGTCGCAGTGTCAGCAACATCGACTTTCGCCGTGGCACAGATGGTTCCGGTCGTGTCGTCGTCGAGTTGACGGATGCAACGGTTCCCGCGGACCTGCGCCAGGAAGGCGGACGCATCGTTGTCAATTTCACTGGAACCGCCATTCCTGACGCGCTGTTGCGTCGTCTGGACGTCACGGACTTCGCGACTCCGGTCAGTTCGGTGGATGCGCTGCGCGTGAGCGATGGTGCCCGCCTGGTCATTGCTGCCACAGGGGACTTCGAGCAGATCGCCTATCAGTCCGACAATCTCTATACGGTCGAGATCAAACCGGTAGTGCAGCTGCCCCCCGGACTGCAGGAACAGAAGGAATACACCGGCGAGCGGCTGACGCTGAACTTCCAGGACATCGAGACTCGGGCGGTACTGCAGTTGCTGGCTGACACCAGCGGCCAGAACATGGTGATCAGCGATACGGTGCAGGGTAACGTCACGCTGCGTCTGCAGAACGTGCCATGGGACCAGGCGCTCGATATCGTCATGCGTACCAAGGGACTCGACATGCGCCAGGAGGGCAACGTGATTCTCGTCGCGCCCGCTCCTGAAATTGCGGCTCGCGAGAAGGAACTGCTGGCAGCCCGGAAGGAAATCCTGGAGTTGTCCCCGCTGCGCACCGAGTATCTTCAGGTCAACTATGCCAAGGCGTCGGAGCTTGCCGCCCTCATCAAGTCGGGTGCGGGAAGCTCACTGCTGTCAGAACGCGGCAGCGTCGCGATCGACGAGCGCACCAACACGCTGTTGCTGCAGGACACGGCCGAACGCCTGACGGATATCCGTCGCCTCGTGTCGACCCTCGACATCCCGGTGCGCCAGGTGCTGATTGAAGCTCGCATCGTGATCGTAAGCGACGATTTCAGCCGGGAACTGGGCGTGCGCTTCGGCAGTACCGTCGCCTTTGATCATGGCGGCAGCGATGGTGGCGGCATCCTCGGAGGGAACAGCTACGTCACGGAAGACGACGAGGTTGTTCTGACTCGTGCTTCCCCGGATTCGCGGGGTACTCCCGGATTTGTGCAGGGTGATGCTTCGGACCGCTACATGGTCGACCTGCCCGTCGCCAATCCGGCTGGCCGCCTTGCATTGACGCTCCTCGATTCCGATTACCTGGTCGATCTTGAGCTCTCTGCTGCACAGGCGGAAGGTCGCGGCGAGATCATCTCGACGCCGCGGATCATCACGGCAAACCAGAAGGAAGCCAGCATCGAACAGGGCCAGGAAATCCCCTACCAGGAGTCTTCATCGAGCGGTGCTACTACCACCCAGTTCAAGAAGGCGGTGCTCAGCCTCAAGGTCACTCCGCAGATCACCCCGGACAACCGGGTCATTCTCAGCATCACGGTCAGCAAGGACAGTGTCGGCGAGCTGGTTAATAGTGCAACGGGCGGCTTCGTACCCAGCATCGATACCCGCGAGATTATCACGCAGGTGATGGTCAACGATGGGCAGACAGTGGTGCTTGGCGGCATTCTTGAGACGGAACGTCGCGATGCGGAAAACAAGGTTCCGCTGCTCGGCGACGTGCCTGTTCTGGGCCGCTTGTTCAAGACCACGACCACCAGCGACAACAAGGACGAGTTGCTGATCTTCGTTACCCCGAAGATCCTCCGGGAAGGCGCCAACATCTTCTGACAGGCGACATTTCGGGTCCTGACAGGACCCGGATTTGGTGTGACAATGCACGGCCGCAGCAATGCGGCCGTGTTCGTTTCTTATGATCGGAAAAAGCAGCATCTTCCTCATCGGTCCCATGGGTTCGGGCAAGACTGCTGTCGGCAGGCAGCTGGCCAGGGTACTCGACCTTCCCTTTTTCGACAGCGACGTCGAGATCGAGGCACGCACCGGCGTCGATATCCCGCTGATCTTCGAGAAGGAGGGCGAATCTGGCTTCCGGGAACGTGAGCGCGAGGCAATCGATGCACTGACTGCCAAGGAAGCGATCGTGCTGGCTACCGGAGGGGGCGCGGTCCTGCATCCGCAGAATCGGGAGTACCTCGCAGCCAGGGGATGCGTCGTGTACCTGCAGACTTCCGTCGATCAGCAGCTCGAAAGGACGCGTCACGGTCGCCAGCGGCCCTTGCTGTACACCGCGGACCCCAGGGCGCGACTACACGAACTGTTCGATCAGCGGGCGCCCCTCTACGATGCCATCGCGGATTACGTCGTCAGTACTGACGGCCGCCGGGTCCAGGCCGTGGCGGAAGACGTTCTGCGACTCGTTGGCGACCGCAATACCCATCGTTCCTGATACGCAATGGAATCCCTGAACATCTCACTCGGCGAGCGCAGCTACCCGATCCTGATCGGCACCGGCCTGATCGATGATGCAGACACCCTGGTCGTCCACATCACGGCACGTGACCTCCTGATCGTGACCAACGACCTCGTTGCGCCGCTCTATCTGGAGCGTCTCATCAGGTCATTGCCGGGCAAGCGGACAGCCACTGTCATCCTGCCGGATGGTGAATCGCACAAGACCCTTGAGACCGCATCGCGGGTATTCGACGGCCTCGCCGCCAGCCGCATGAACCGGGACGCCGCCATCGTGGCGCTGGGGGGGGGTGTCGTGGGCGACATAGCCGGATTCGCTGCTGCTTGCTATCAGCGGGGAATCGACTATGTGCAGGTTCCGACGACGCTGCTTTCACAGGTTGACTCTTCTGTCGGCGGCAAGACCGGCGTGAATCATCCTGCTGGCAAGAACCTGATCGGGGCATTCCACCAGCCTCGCTGTGTCATCACCGATCCCCTGACCCTGCAGACGTTGCCGGAGCGGGAGTTGCGCGCCGGTCTCGCCGAGGTGGTCAAGTACGGCCTGATTCGCGATCCTCAGTTCTTCGCCTGGCTTGAAGAACATGCGGACCGCTTGCTGGCGCGGGATGCGGGGGCGCTCATTCACGCGATCCGGCGCTCATGCGAGATCAAGGCCGAGATCGTCGGCATCGACGAACGCGAACAGGGACTCAGGGCGATCCTCAATCTGGGCCATACCTTTGGCCACGCCATCGAAACCGCAACCGGCTACGGAACCTGGCTGCATGGCGAGGCCGTTGCTGCGGGGATGGTGCTCGCTGCAGATCTCTCGCACCGGCTCGGCTGGCTCGACAAAACCGACTACGATCGCGCGATCCGGCTGCTTGAGCGGCTCGGCCTTCCGGTCAAGGCGCCGGCACTGGGAGCAGCCCGGGCACTGGATCTCATGGGAATGGACAAGAAGGTGCTCGCCGGCAAGCTGCGCCTCGTACTGCTGAGGTCACTCGGCGAGGCGGTCATCACGAGCGATTTCCCGTTCCCCGACTTGAACGCCACCCTCGAAGAGGCGTTTTCATGATGGCAAACTACCCCTGATGACGGCTGCCGCCCCACCTCTGGCCGAGTACGCTGCGCGTGACGACGGATCGCGAGGCCGCAGGTATGCGGAACCTGGGCCGGGCTATCGAGGCGAGTTCCAGCGCGATCGCGATCGCATCGTTCACTCCACCGCGTTTCGCCGGCTCGTCTACAAGACGCAGGTTTTCGTCAACCACGAGGGTGATCTTTACCGCACTCGCCTGACTCACTCGGTGGAAGTGGCACAGATCGCGAGAACGATCGCTCGCGCGATGCGCCTGAATGAAACGCTGACCGAAGCCATCTGCCTCGCCCACGACTTGGGTCATACGCCTTTCGGCCACGCTGGCCAGGATGCGCTCAATGAATGCATGCGGGAGTATGGCGGCTTCGAGCACAACCTGCAGTCGCTGCGGGTCGTGCAGGAACTGGAGGAGCGATACGCCGATTTCCCGGGCCTCAATCTCACGTTCGAAGTGCGCGAGGGGATACTGAAGCATTGCTCCCTGAGCAACGCGAAGCAGCTGGGAGATCTCGGTGAGCGCTTCATCCTGCGACAGCAACCCACGCTCGAGGCGCAGATCGCCAACATCGCGGACGAGATTGCGTACAACAATCATGACCTGGATGACGGTTTGCGCGCAGGCCTGCTGTCGCTGGATGAACTTGCGGAGGTTACCCTGTTTCGCCGGCACTACGAGCGCGTCCTGCAACTCCACCCCGGATTGGCCGGGCGCCGCCTGGTGCACGAAACGGTCAGGCGGATGATCAACGAGGTCGTCACGGATCTCATTGAGACCAGCGCGCGCAGCATCACTGCAGCAGCACCTGCAGATATCGATGCCGTGCGGAGCAGGCCTGACATGCTCATCGGCTTCGGCGAGACCGTTGCGGCCGAGCACCTTGATCTCAAGCAGTTCCTGCGCACGAAGCTCTATCGCCACTATCGGGTGCTGCGGATGACCACCAAGGCGCGCAAGGTTGTGCAGGCGCTGTTTTCTGCCCTGTTCGACAAGCCGGAGCTCATGCCGCCCGAGCACTTTGCCCATGCCGAGGAACTAGAGGCCACGGCCGGAGAAAGCGGTCGAGCACGGGCGGTGGCGGACTACATCGC
>JANNNQ010000018.1:0-13905 GCA_031398625.1 Pseudomonadota bacterium | reverse complement strand
GCGGCGGCGATTGGCTTTACGCTGGGCAATGATCTGTTGATCGTGACCGGGGCCTTGGTGGGCTCGTCGGGTGCGATCCTGTCCTACATCATGTGCAAGGCGATGAACCGGTCGTTCATTTCAGTGATCCTCGGCGGGTTTGGCAATACCACCGGGCCGGCGATGGAAATCGCGGGCGAGCAGGTGGCGATTGATGCCGAAGGGGTGGCTGCGGCGCTGAACGATGCCGACAGCATCATCATCATTCCGGGTTACGGCATGGCGGTGGCACAGGCCCAGCACGTGGTCTGCGAGATCACCAAGATCCTGCGCGCCAAGGGCGTCACCGTGCGCTTCGGCATCCACCCGGTGGCCGGGCGCATGCCGGGCCACATGAACGTGCTGCTCGCCGAGGCCAGGGTGCCCTACGACATCGTGATGGAGATGGACGAGATCAACGAGGACTTCCCGGCCACCGACGTGGCCATGGTCATCGGCGCCAACGACATCGTGAACCCCAGCGCCCATGATGACCCGGGCAGCCCGATCGCCGGCATGCCGGTGCTCGAGGTCTGGAAGGCGCAGACTTCGATCGTCATGAAGCGCAGCATGGCCTCGGGCTACGCCGGCGTCGACAATCCGCTGTTCTACAAGGAGAACAACCGGATGCTGTTCGGCGACGCCAAGAAAATGCTCGACGAGGTGCTTGCCGCACTGAAGGCTTGAGCGGTTTGGTGGCGTCGGCAATCGAGCCGTCGGGGAGCTGGCTCACCGTGTCGAAAGCCGCAGGCACCGTTCATTTCGCAATCGCAGGCATAAAGTTCAAGTAGGAGAGGCAGCATGAGCGCAACGCAGGTCCGGGGAATGCTGGTGGTGGTTCTGATGGTGATGTGCGGCATCGTGACCGGGGCTGAGCCCGACCCGGCCGTACTGACCTTCAAGTCGCCGGCGGACCTCAAGTGGGTGGATAGCGCCGAGTATCCCGGACTGAAGAGCGTGGTGCTGTATGGAGATCCCACCCAACCCGGACCCTACGCGGTGCGCAACCGGTTTGCAGCAGGAACGATGTCCCGCCCCCACCAGCACAATGGAGATCGCTTCATCCTGGTGCTCTCCGGGACCTGGTGGGTGGGGACCGGCGAGAAATTCGATCCCGGCAGCACCAAGCCCATGCCGGCCGGCAGCGCCGTCGTGCACTACGCAAACAAGGTTCACTACGATGGTGCCAAAGAAGAGGCGTGTGAAGTCATCATCTACGGGATCGGACCGTTGACCACGACTCGTGCGGATAGATAGGAACGTGTACAACCCCGAACAAGAGGGCATGTTCAATGAATGATTCGACTCCGCAGGAGCGGAACGCGACGAAGGCGCCGCTCCGTCTGGCGGTGGTTGGAGGGGCGCTGCTTGGCGTCGCGGCAACGGCCGTTTTCTTCCTGGTGGCGAGGCAGTTCGGGGTGCCGCAGCCTGGCGGCGATTCGGCCGCTATGGCAGTCGCCGTGCCGGACTGGACAGGGAAATGGGAGATGCCGAGGATTCCGACGCGCCTGATGTACGACCCCGACAATGCGTACCTCGAACCCGATCCCGGCCGGGGCCTCGATTTTGGTCCGGTGGGCGGGTCTTACCTCACCACCATCCCGTACAAGCCCGAGTTCCAGCAGGAATACATGGACCGGATCGCCATGCACAGGCAAGGCAAGCCCACCGATCCCGTCGGTGCCGATTGCCGACCGTATGGCATGCCGCGCGTCATGGCGGCGACACCCAATGGACCGCTGTTCGTCAAGGGGCCCGAACTGATCCTGATTGTCCTGGGAGATGAAGTCCGGCGCATCTACATGGACGGCCGGCCGCACCCCACCGCGGTGGAAGACGTGGTGCTCTCCTTCCAGGGGCATTCCATCGGCCATTGGGAGGGAGAAACCCTGGTCATCGACACCGTCAACGTGTTCGAGGGCAACTACGACCAGACGGACGCCCGCCATAGCGACCAGCTGCATGTGGTCGAGCGCATCACGCAGATCGATCCCGATACCCTTGAGAACCGGATTACCGTCATGGATGCGGTGATGTTCACGCAGCCTTATACCGTCACCCGCCACTACAAGCGCAACAAGCAGCGCTATCCGGAAGTCGTCGCCAGCAATTGCACGCCGAACGACCAGGTCGATATGGTCGATGGCGTACAGGTGCAACGGCTGCCATTTGAATGAATATCGGGAGGGGGAGCATGAAAGTGATGACAGTGGCCAGATGGGTCTCGTTGACCAGCATCGCAGTCGCAACGCTTCCGGTGTGGGCCCATCACTCGGGCGCGATGTTCGACCGGACGAAAGTCGTTAGGCTCGAGGGCACCATCGTCAAGTATGACTACACCAACCCCCATTCCTGGATCACGCTGACGGTGCCAGGCCCGCAGGGAAAGACGGTGATGTGGGGCGTGGAAGGGTTCACGCCGAACGCGATGAAGAACTGGGGCCTCACGCCGAACACCGTAAAACCCGGGGACAAGCTGGTCGTCACGGTGCATCCGCTGCGCGACGGTCGCAATGGCGGCAGTATCATCGAGATCACGCTAGCCGATGGCCACCATGTCGATACGACCTTGCCCGAGCGCATCGGCGCGGGCGAGAAGCAGCCGCGCTAGTTGCCGTTGGCAGGGCGATGCAAACCCTTTGCAGCACCCTGATAACCCGAGTCAGGGCGGGGGAAGAGGACCGGGATTGGCAATCTGGTGGTTTAAGGAACCTCTGAAATAGTGCTATCTGAAACTGGCGACGCATTTTCAACCATGGTCTTTCAATCAGTTGCCTCGCTGCTCGCTTGACACATGCAGGTAAATCAGAGCCTCCTTAAGTCATCCAACCACGTGACCACACCGACTTGGTCTGTATGCCAATCCCGGCACCCATCACCCATCACCCATCACCCATAGCCAGATCCTGCAGGAACTCACGAGGAGTCGAGTATCAGTCGTTCATCGTTACTAAGAAGTTATCGCGAGACGGTTCCCTCGCCGTTGATCTGCACATCGCCAGGATTATCCAGCACGCGCATCACGACGCGACGGTTGCGGGACCGACCGGCATCGGTGCGGTTGTCGTCGATGGGCTCCACTTCGCCATAGCCCCGTGCAGTCAGGCGATCTGCCGCTACTCCATGGTCGACCAGATACATGCGCACCGACTCTGCCCGACGCTGGGAGAGCGCCTGGTTGTAGCGGTTGCTGCCAGCACTGTCTGTATGCCCCTGCATTTCAACCCGCAGCCGGGGATATCGGGCCAGGTTACTGGCAATCACATCGAGAAGCTTGCGTGACTCGGACGTCAGCATGGCGGAGTCATACTCGAAAGTGACTCCTTCCAGCGTGATCGACCCTCGCAGGGGGCAACCCGTCGCGTCCACAGCGACTCCTGCGGGTGTTCCGGGACACTTGTCGAGATCATCGACAACGCCATCATTGTCGCTGTCGCGCGGCGAAGGAGGAGGCGGCGGCGGAGGGGGGGCGGCGGCCACTACAGGTGCAGGCTGTGGAAGGGTGACAGGAGCGGCGGCAGCCACAGGCTGCTTGCCAAATCGATAAATGACGCCTGCCGAGTAAAGGTCGACGTCGCCGCGGTTGCCGACGGCGTCGTTGATGCGGTAACGCTCTGCTTCGGCGCGGAACGCCAGGGAGTCGGTCAAGGAGTACTGAGCGCCCAGGCCATACTTGTAGTTCGTGTCGCGCTCGCTGCGCTTCGCTTCCAGCACGGTGACGGCGCCGGATCCCGCGAAGGAAATGTTGGACTCCGCGTAGCTGGCCCCGGCGCGGACGAATGCGGAGAGTACTTCCGAAACAGGCAGCATCAGCAACAGATCGAGGTTCACACCCCGGACCTTGATCTCTTCCTGCAGGGTGCCCGCCGGCAGTGTGGTGGCGGTGAAATCGAAATTGCCGAGATCGAAATAGCCGCCTTCAAGGGAAAACATTTGGTTGAACTGGTAGCCCGTGAGGAGTTTGAAGCCAAAGTGATCGTCGTCCTCGCGATACTCTGTCATGGCCACACCGGCACCCAGCAGACCGTTTCTGATTTCCTCCTCGCCAATGTTGGCTTTGGAAAGACCTCCGTTGGCCCCGATATACCAACCCGAATCCTGCGCACTTGCCGTCGCCGTGGCCAGAGTGGCAAACGCGAAGGCTGACAACAGGGCTGAGGGTTTGGATGACTTCAAAGGTTGCATGGCGTGCTCCCGACCTGAGGACTTATGGGGCAGGCACGTTGACGACGGTATTCGTCATCGTGACCCCGGCGGTGAGCGCGATCGCCCTCCCATTGAGCGTGGTGGTGACGGCCGTGGGTGGAGTGCCGCCCGTCGTGGAAACTGTGATTGAAGCGTCGGCCAGCAGGGTGCCCACCATCGTTGCGCCTGTGCCGATCGTGGCGCCCGCGGGGACGTACCAGAAGACGTTTCTGGGCTGCGCGCCATTGATGAGCAGGACCTGAATCGGAACCGCTGGTGTGGCCGGACCCGTTAAACCAACATTGAGGGTGCCGATGCCTGCCGCGGTCTGGAAAACCCAGACGGCATCTGCGTTGCCTCCGGCGTCCAGAGTGAGGTTCGCTGTGGTTCGGCCCGCTCCACCGATGTCATACGTTCCGGTGGCAGAGAGGTACACGCCCGGTGGCAGGACGCGTCCGGCCAGTTCGTCGGGGCCGCCACCGGCGCCACCGCAACTCGGACACTGCGCGAGGCTCGCCACGTTGATTCCGCCTGGAAGTGCTGCTGGCGAAATGGAGTTGAATGCCACCAACGCGTCGCTGCGTGCCTGCGTTACTGCTGCACCCGCGACGGAGCCGGGAGGTGCAGTCAGGGTGTAGATGAGCCCGTTAACGAGCCCGTTGTTGTTGGGTGTGATGGTATAGACATTCCCTCCCGCATCGCGCAAGCCGGTAACCGTGGTGGAAGCGGCATTCACCCCGATGTCGCCGTTGATCACGGTGTTCAGCCCGTCGTTGGTCAGCGTGGCATTGCCACCGAATGAACCGAATCGCGCCGCAGCTCCGAGAGGCGGTGCCGTCGCGCAGTTCACTGCGCTGGTCGTGAAAGTTGTAACGCTGTTAGCCGCCAGCGCGTTCCCCGCAAGATCCTTGACACCGTTGACCCCGCCCACAAGGGTTGCGGCGTAGGTGGTGGAAGGTGTCCCGGTCAGATCGGACACCGGATTGAATGTCGCAACGTTTGTCTGGGTATCGTAGGTCACCACTCCGGTAACGGACCCACCCGCGGATGCTGCCAGCGTGAACGTCGAGGGAGTCAGGGTCAGCGGATCCATGGGCTTGCTGAACGTGGCGCTGATGCTCACGTTGACGCATGTCCCAACGGCCCCGTTCGTCGGACTGGTGGACAACACAGTGGGTGCAGTGCTGTCTGCCACCGCCCCCGTCGTGAACGTCCACACATAGTTGCTTGCCGCCGGGGCCGGCGCCTGATTGCCTGCCAGGGTGTTGCCAGCAAGGTCCTGGGCACCGGTGGTCACGGTGGCCGTATAGGTGGTATTCGCCGCAAGCGCTGCCGCCGGGGTGAACACGGCCGTCCTGCTGTTCACCCCGTAGCTCGCAGTCCCGGAGGGCGAGGTACACGGTGCTGTACAGGTGACGGTAAAGGTGGTTGCATTGATCGATGCAGGCGCCATGTTCTCGTTGAACGTTGCGGTGACCGTGACATTCGTGGCGACGCCGGTGGTTGGACCAGGACTCGTGGTCAGGGGTGCCGTGACAGCAACTGCCGGACGGGTCGAATCGGTTGTTGTACCCGTGGTAAAGGTCCAGACGTAGTTGCTTGCTGCAGGCAGGACACCCTGATTGCCGTCCAGCGCATTGCCCGCCAGGTCCGTCGCAGCGGTGGTGATGGTCGCGGTGTAAGTGGTGGTTGGCGCCAGTGCAGCGTTGGGTGTGAAGACAGCGGCCCTGCTGCCGGTAACGTACGTGACGGTGCCCGCAGGCGAAACGCATGGAGTGACGCACGTCAATGTAAAGCTGGCCTGGCCAATCGTCGCTGGTGCCATGGACTCACTGAACGCGGCGACGATCGCTGCATTGGTGGCGACCCCTGTCGGACCGGGAGTCGACGTGGCAGGAATCGTAAGGGACACGCGCGGTCGCGTTGTGTCGGGCGTCGCGCCGGTCGTAAAGGACCATTGGAAAGGAGTACTCATTACCAGCCCGGTGGCAACACTACGCGCGCCTGCGACGGTGGCAGTGTAGACCGTGAGGGGTGCGAGTGTCGTTCCAGCGGTGAGCGTGAAGCGGGCAATGGTTGCCGTGGAATCGAGCGTCACTGCGCCGGACGGGTTGACGCAGGGCGCGGCGCACGTGAGGGTGAAGGTCGAACTGCCCGTGAATGGAGCCACTGGCTCCCGAAGCGTCGCAGTGACGGCGGCAGTATTGATGGGGACGTTCGTGGCTCCGCTGAGCGGCGCAACGGCAGTCACTGTGGGGGGTATAACGACATTGTCTCCCACACCCAGAACCGGATCGCGCCCCCCATCGCCACCACAACCCGCCAAAGCACCCAGCACGAGGGCAATGGACCAGTTTCGGATTCTGACGAAGTTATCCAGACTGTTCATTGGCTTCTCGCTGGTGATCCAAGACCGGTAAGCCCGCACGTCAATGCCTGACCGAACTGGCACAGTTAGCGTCACGCTGATCCGGAGGGCGCTTCTCTAAGGCTCCCTTAGCGAACCTCTGAAATACTGCCATCTGAAACAGCCGACGCATTTTCAACCATGGTCTTTCAATCAGTTGCATCGCTGTTCGCCCGGCGCATGTGGGTAAATCAGAGCTTCCTTAGATACCATCCCTGCATCGGCCCGCACTGTTCGTCAGCAGACATAGCCGTGAAATCGAATGAGTGTTGCCACCGGTTTGCCGGACATGCTTCGGGCGCATTTTGTTGGCTTCTTTGCTGGGCGGACGCTCTTCAGGATTGAAATGAACGCAATGATCGGTCCCTGGCACTGTGCGCTCATGCTCCTCTTGCAGGCGAGTCTTCAGCCCTCGTTCACTGCCTTCTCCCGAATCCGGGGGCTCGGCTTCGTACGCTGGCGAACAGAGATGTCGTACGGCACGTACGAGAATGGAGAACTGCGAAAGTGCGCAACGCGCGCTCCCTGGCGTCTCGTCTGTGACGGGGGCGCTAGAGTCCGTACGGGAACAACCATGAAGTCCCTGCATTCGTCCCCTCCCAAGGGCCCTGCCAAGGCACCAACCGGCATTGCCGGATTCGACGAAATCACCTCAGGCGGTCTGCCAAGGGGCCGCACGACGTTGCTGGCAGGCGGTCCCGGTTCCGGCAAGACAATCTTTGCGGCGCAGTTTCTCGTGAACGGTGCGCGGGAACGCGGGGAATCGGGAATCTTTGTCGCATTCGAGGAGTCGCCCAAGAGCATCCTCGCCAATTTTGCGGGCTTCGACTGGAAGATGGACGCACTGCAGCCGAAGAAGCTGTTCTTCCTGGACGCCAGGCCAACACCGGAACTGATCCAGTCCGGGACCTTCGACCTGAGCGGGATGCTGGCAGCCCTGGGTGCCCAGAGCAGGAAGATGGGCGCGAGGCGCATCGTGTTCGATGCGATCGACATTGTCCTGGCATTGCTTCCTGACCCGGCAGCCAGGAGGCAGGAGATCTACCGGCTGCATGACTGGCTGCTGGCACATGAGCTGACAGGGCTCATTACCGCAAAAGATGACGGCGACCAAGCGAGCAGCCGCGAACAGCAGCCATTGGGGTTCATGCAGTTCATGGTGGATTGCGCCGTCATGCTCAACCACCGTGTGGCGCTCGGCGTTTCGCAGCGCAATCTGCGGGTGCAGAAGTACCGCGGCTCGGCTTTTGACGAGAATGAATCGCCCTTCGTCATCGGCAGCAGCGGATTCGATGTCGCCATTGCGCGCACACTGGGTGGCATGGACGCGAAGGTGACCAAGGAGCGCGTCACCAGCGGCGTGAAACGGCTCGATACGATGCTGGGTGGCGGTTACTACCGCGGCGCTACCGTGCTGATCACCGGTTTTCCCGGCACCGCAAAGACCACGTTGAGTGGTGCATTCGCCGAAGCCGCCTGCAAGCGCGGCGAGCGGACCATGTTCGTGGGATTCGACTCGGACGGCAGCGAGGTGATCCGCAACCTGGCCTCCGTGAACATCCGCCTGCAACGTTTCATGAAGAGCGGCATCCTGCGCATGATTTCCGCCCGCAATCTGACGGGCAGTGCCGAGACGTTGCTGGTGCGCATCAAGACACTCGCAAAGGAGCACAAGGCTCGTTGTGTGGTGATCGACCCGGTGTCCACACTGTCCAAGGCAGGCAATGAACTGACCGCCCACGGTGTGGCGGAGCGCCTGATCGACTGGGCCAAGGCGGGCGGCATCACGCTTGTCTGTACCAGTCTGCTCGACGAGATGTCCGGTCAGTCGACAGGGGGGGCATCACTGCACATCTCCACGCTGGCGGACACCTGGATCCACCTGAGCTACCTGGTGCAGGCCGGAGAGCGCAACCGCGGCATGTCCATCATCAAGTCCCGCGGCATGTCGCATTCGAACCAGGTGCGGGAGCTGATCCTGAGTGACAAGGGAGTGTCGCTTGCCGACATCTATTCCGCAGGGGGCGAGGTCCTGATGGGCACGCTGCGCTGGGAGAAAGAGAGTGCCGAGCGGGTTGCGAAGGAGGTCGCGGAAGTCGCCGGCAAGCTGAATCGCGTAAAGCTCGATGCCGAAGAAGCGGTCCTGGAAGTTCGGGCGAAGTCACTGCAGACAGAGCTTCTCGCCAAGCGGGTCGAGAAGACGCTGTTGGCACGTACCACGCTGAGTCGGGAAGGGGAATCCGTGCGAGGACGGGCCAGGATGCGTGAACTTCGCCGCGCCGATGCCGCGGCGTCAAAGCGGAAGTGAGCACGCCGTGAGTCGCGAACCCATCTTCAGGTTTCGCCTTTACGTCGCAGACGACACCCCGAACTCCGTCCAGGCGCGGGCCAATCTGACGGCGCTGTGCCGGCAGTATCTGCCGGCGCATCACGAGATCGAAGTGATCGACGTCCTGCGGGAGCCGGAGCGCGCACTGGCCGATGGCATTCTCATGACCCCAACGCTGGTCAAGCTGGCGCCGGCCCCCGTGCGGAAAATCGTCGGCACGCTCAGCCAGAAGGAGACAGTCCTGCATGCACTGGGGCTGGAGGGGCTGGCGGCATGAATTCCAGCAGCTCGTTTCCGGACGACCGGAACGAGGAAGTCGCTGTACTGATCGAGAGACTGCATGCTACGGAGCAGCGCCTTGAGGAGCTGACCGCGGGTGAGGTCGATACGGTCGCAGACGGTCGCGGGAGGCCGCTTCTGCTGCGGCGCGCCCAGGTTCAGCTTCGCGACCGGGAGGCCGCAATGCAGGCGGCGATCCTGAACGCATTGCCCGCTCACATCGCGCTACTCGACGCACACGGCCTTATCCTTTCAGTCAACGACGCGTGGCTGCAGTTTGCCCGCCTCAATGTGCTGCAGGATCCGGGTTTCGGGATCGGCCTGAACTATCTGGAGATCTGTGAAGCTGCACAGGGTGAGGGCTCTGCAGATGGGCACCGGATCGCTGCAGGGATTCGGCGGGTCCTGGCGGGCGAGATCCCGCATTTTTCGGCCGAATACCCCTGTCATTCGCCGGAAGAAGAGCGCTGGTTCCTGGTGACAGCGAATCCACTGGCCGACAACGGTTTGCCAGGCGTGGTTGTGACCCACCTCAATGTGACTGCGCAGCGAGAGGCTGAAAGGAATGTTCGCCTGAGCGAGTCACGTTTCCGGCAAATGGCGGAAAGCATCCGCGACGTCTTTTTTCTACTCGACGCAAACAGCAATCGCGCGTTGTACGTCAGTCCGGCCTATGAAGAGATCTCCGGCTATAGCTGCTCGGCCCTGTATTCGGACATCGAGGCCTGGGTGGCCGCCATCCATCCTGACGATCGGGAGAGCACCTACTGCAAGTTCAAGGACGGCATGCAGGCGCGCACGTTCAATCTGGCATACCGGACGATCCGTCCTGATGGCACGGTCCGGTGGATCGAAGCGAATGGATTTCCGGTCCGCGACGATACCGGGAAGTCCAGCCGGGTTGCGGGCACCGCCAAGGATGTCACCGAACGCGCGCAGGCATCGGCACTGTTGTTCGAGAGCCAGCAACGCCTGGAGCTGGCGACAAAATCCGCTCACCTCGGCATCTGGGATTTCGACGTGTCGGCCGACCGGCTGGTATGGGATGCCCAGATGTACGTTCTCTATGGCATTCGCGAACAGGACTTCAGCGGCGCGTACGAGGCATGGAGAAAGGGGCTGCATCCCGACGACCGCGCCCGCGCGGAAGCAGACTTCAAGGCGGCTCTGGAAGGCGTCCGCGATTTCCACACCGAGTTCCGCATCGTCTGGCCCGATGCCGAGGTGCGCCACATTGAAGGGCACGGACTGGTGCAGCGTGCCGTTGATGGTTCCGCTACGCGCATCATCGGCGTCAACCGGGATATCACGACGCGGAAGCGGGCAGAAACACGGATTCGCTACCTGAACCGGGTGTACGCCATGCTGAGCGGCATCAACACCATGATTGTCCGAGTACAGGATCGCGAAGTGCTGTTCAGGGAAGCCTGCCGCATCACGATCGAGGAAGGCGGGTTCCAGATGTCGCTGATCGCCCTCGCACAACCGGGTTCGACAAACCTGGTGCCGGTCGCGGCAGCGGGCAAGGACGAGCATATGCTTGCGGCGATCAAGGACACCCTGGCGTCGCGGTTGAAAGCTCCCGATTCGATGTTCGCAAAGGCCATGCGGGAGCAGTCTGCGGTCGTTTCGAATGACTCGCGGCATGATCCCCGTCTGGTGCTGGGCAGCTGGTATGCCGAGGCCCGGGTGGGCTCGCTGGCCATACTGCCTCTGATTGTCGATGACGCGGCGGTGGGAGTTCTGGTGCTTTACGCCAGTGAACCCGAATCTTTTCATGCGGAAGAGATGAAGTTGCTGACGGAGCTGTCGGGTGACATTGCCTTCGCGATCGATCACATCGAAAAGCAGGACCGTCTCGAATACCTTGCCTACTACGACGTACTCACGGGACTTGCGAATCGCCGCCTTTTTCTCGAGCGGGTCGCGCAGTACATGCGCAGTGCAGCGACCGCCGGACATGGCATCGCCATTTTCCTGTTCGATGTGGAGCGCTTCAAGAACATCAATGACAGTTTCGGCCAGCTGGCCGGAGACGCACTGCTGCGGCAGCTCGCTGACTGGTTGACGCAGACCACGGGTGACGCCAGCCTGCTCGCCCGCCTTGGCGCGGATCACTTTGCCATGGTGCTTCCGGAAGTCCGGAAGGAGGGGGAGGTCGCGCGGTTGATCGAGAAGACGATGGCCGCCCTGCTGGCTCAGCCATTCCGGGTGCCTGATGCCGGGTTTCGCATTGCGGTGAAGGTCGGCATCGCAATGTTCCCTGATGATGGCAGCACTGCAGATGAGCTGTTCAGGAATGCCGAAGCCGCGCTCAAGATGGCCAAGCAGAGCGGGGATGACTACCTGTTCTACGCACAGAAAATGAACGAGTCGGTGGCGGGCCGCGTGACGCTTGAGTATCAGTTGCGCCAGGCGATCGATCGTGATGAGTTCCGGCTGCACTACCAGCCCAAATTCACACTGGCCAATGGCGCACTCGTGGGAGCCGAGGCGCTCATCCGGTGGAATGACCCTCGAACCGGCCTGGTTCCTCCCGGCCGGTTTGTGGCCGTTCTCGAGGAAACCGGCCTGATCCACGAAGTAGGGCGGTGGGCCTTGCGCACCGCCCTGGAGGATGGCCTGCGCTGGCGAAGCGCGGGACTGCCCGCGGTGCGTATCGCCGTGAACGTATCGCCGCTGCAGTTGCGCAACCGTGATTTCGTCGCCGAGATTGCGGAGAAGACGGCTTCTGAGTCCACGGCGGCTGCGGGGCTGGAACTCGAGATCACGGAGAGCGTGATCATGGAGAATGTCGACCACAGCATCGCCAGTCTGCAAGCCATTCGCGCGATGGGCGTCACCATCGCCATCGATGACTTTGGTACGGGCTACTCCTCTCTGAGCGCCCTGGCCAGATTGCCGGTCGACACCCTGAAGATCGACCGTTCGTTCGTCACCGCCATGACAACGGGGCCGCAGGGGCTGGCCCTGGTGTCCACGATCATCAATCTCGCGCATTCGCTGAAGCTCAAGGTGGTGGCCGAAGGCGTCGAGACGGAAGAGCAGAGCCGGCTCCTCACGCTGCTGGGCTGCGACGAAGTGCAGGGCTTCTTGTTCGGCAAGCCGATCTCGCGTGATATGTTTGAACAGCGGTTCCTGCAGGCGCCCGGGTCAAGGCCTGCCGTGCCTTAGCAGGCTGATGCAAAAGTCAGTCCCTGCCTTTTGCGCCGAGCCGTCCATGGCTCGGGTTGACAGGGCGCCGCAAAGGGTTTTGGATCCCCCTGTTAGTGGCAGTGCACCGTTGGCATCCAGAAGCGGCTTGTCCGCCGGTCTTGGCACTTTTCCGTTGGGGAAGCAGCTGCGTTGCAGCAAGCATGCTTTTTACGCCGTGTACCACCGGCGAGCCCGGCCTGAGCTACACTCCCGCCACTAGAATTCCGGACGAGTTGCCGGGGAGAATGCCGATGAGCCGTTCCATGGTCCTGATTGTTGCCGTGCTCCTGCCGTTCCTGGCGAGCGCGCAGACCGCAACGACTGCCTTCAAGCTTGGAACCTTCGAACGGCAGGGCAGACCCTTCGTCGGCATCGTGCTGCGCGAGCAGGTCGTGATCGACTTCGCGGCCGCCCACGCAGCGATTCGCACGCCTGCATCGACCGTTGCACCACCCGCCGAGATGAAGGACCTGATCGCCCGTTACGACAGTGAGCTGCGCGCGAGGATCCTGGAAATCGTCGCTGCAGTGAACGCAGCGGGAGCAACACGCCCTGCGTACGTCTACGACGTCGGCGCGCTGAAAATCCTGCCGCCGATCATGTACCCGACCACGATGCTCAACGTGGCCGTGAACTATCGCGAGCACGATGTCGAGATGGCGCGAGTGCGACAGGGGTCCCCGGGCCAGGCCGCTCCTACCGCGGGCAATGCGCTGCCCAATACGACGAGCGCTCCCGGCATCTGGATGCGGAAGGAAGGCGATACGCGCTGGAACCCGTTTATGTTCATGAAGGCGCCTGCTGCAATCGTTGCCGCCGGAGAGCCCGTCCGGTTGCCCCGGCTACGAACGCAGATCGAATGGGAATGCGAACTGGGAGTCGTCATCGGCCGTCCGGCGAGTTACGTGCCGATCGAACGGGCTGGCGACTACATCTTCGGTTACACGCTGGAGAACGACATGTCGGATCGGGGCGGTCGTGGCGATACGCGCTACGGTTCCGACTGGCTCGTGACCAAGAACCACGACACGTTTGCGCCCCTGGGTCCGTTCATCACGCCGAAGGAGTTCATCCGCGACCCGGGCAACCTCGCCATCCGCTTCTCGCTCAACGGCGAGCTGCTGCAGGAAGGCAGCACAAACCAGATGATCCACTCCATCAGCGAGCAGATCAGCTATGCCTCCAGCCTGCTGACGTTGCGGCCGGGCGATGTGATCGCGACGGGAACGCCGCCGGGCGCGGGATCGGCAAGAACCCCGCCTGTGCTGCTGAAGGCGGGCGACCAGATGGTGTGCTCGTATGAGGGCGTCGGGACGCTGAGCAATCCGGTGGTCGCGGCGGGGAGTTGATGGAAACAGGCTATCGGCTACAGGTCAGCGATGAGAGGCAAAGGGACTACCTGGTCAATGGAACTCTGCCCGTGCAGATCTCATCTCTTCGCCTGTAGCCTGTAGCCTGTAGCCTGTAGCCTGTAGCCTGTAGCCTGTAGCCT
>JANNNQ010000016.1:0-1564 GCA_031398625.1 Pseudomonadota bacterium | reverse complement strand
CCGCCTGGATGTAGGTATCGATGCTGCCGGCGGAAATAGGGGCCGGGAACGTCATCGGCAAAGTCATCGCCGTTTGCATGGCTTGCCTCCTTGGTTGGGATAATCCTAGCACTCCCGATGTTTGAGTGCCAATCCAGTCTAGGGATCCCTGCAGAGTGCCAAAGCGAGATTGGCTACCGTGGCTCTATTTCAAGTAAGTATTTGCTCACTGATAAGAACGCGCCAAGCCACCCCAGCAGGGCAGAGAACAGCACGACCGAGAGCGCGTCGCCCGGGGCGAGGAACCCCAGCCGGAAGGACGAGCCGTAGGTCGAAGCAAGCTCCGACACGCCGACGTTCAGGGCGGCGAGGCTTGCGCCCAGGATGGCGAGCGCCACGAAACCGCCCGCGAGTCCCTGCAGCGCGCCCAGGTAGAAGAAAGGCCTGCGAATGAACGCGTCGGTGGCGCCGATCAGCTTGGAGATCTCGATCTCTGCCCGCTGCGTGAGGATCTGCAGCCGGATCGTGTTGAAGGTGATGGCAACCAGGCCGAAGGCGAGTAGCGCCGCGAGCAGGGCGATCGCGAGCCGCGCGGTACCCGCGAGCGCGCCCAGGCGCCGGGCCCAGGCGGAATCCACCTGCACATGCGCCACGCCCGGCATCTCGCGCAAATGCGCCGCCAGTGACTCGAGCGCAACGGCGTCAGAGATCTTGGGCTGCACGACGAACGCGTCGGGCAGCGGATTGCGGGCGAGCGCAGCGACCACCTCGGCCAGGCCCTCGGTCGCCTGCAGTTCCTTCAGGGCCTGTTCCCGCGAGACGAAGCGCGTGGCGCCCACGCGTACATCCGCCTTCAGCCGCCCGCCCAGCGCATCGGCCTCCGGCCGCTTGACTTCCGGCCGCAGGAACACCGACAGCTGCGGCTCCAGCGCCGCGCCGAGCGTGACATTGCGCAGGCTGGAGAGCAGCGCGTAGCCGCCTGCGGGCAGCGACAGAGCGATGCCGATCACCACCGCATTCAGCGCAGCGGCCGATCGCTGCGCGGCGAGCTTGCCGAACGCGGCCGCGATCGCCTGGTGATGCTGGCGCAGCCAGCTTTTCATCCGAGCCATTTCATTGCACCAGGGTGCCCTTTTCCAGCCTCAGAACCTGGCGCGCAAAGCGCCCGATCAGCGCTTCGTCGTGGGTGGCGACCAGGACCGTGACGCCGACCTTGTTGAAGTCGGCGAAGATCTCGAGGATCACCGCGGCCGATTCCGCGTCCAGGTTGGCGGTGGGCTCGTCCGCAATCAGCACCGAGGGCCGGTTCACGACCGCGCGCGCGATGGCGAGGCGCTGCTGCTCGCCCCCGGAGAGCTGGATGGGGTTGGCTTTCTCGCGCGCGAGCAATCCGACTTTGTCGAGCGCCGCGCGCACCCGGCCCGCCGCCTCGCGGCCGCCGAGCTCGCTGAAGGCGAGCGGCAGCATGACGTTGTCGTAGACGCTGCGGTCATAGAGCAACTTCTGGTCCTGGAAAACAATGCCGAGATTGCGCCTCAGGTAGGGCAGCGCGGCCCGCTTCAGGGCGCCGACGTTCTGGCCGTTG
>JANNNQ010000003.1:0-2941 GCA_031398625.1 Pseudomonadota bacterium | reverse complement strand
CGCCGGCTCAGAGGAGCTGCTCGAACGGATCGTGGACCACGCTGTTCGGAGCTTCGGCGCGGCCGCCGCCTGGATCGAGCCGGAGCTCGGATCGGGCGCAGCAAATCACGGTCTGGCAGAGGGACAGGCCCGCAACGAGTTCCTCGAGCTCGGAGGTCGGACAACCGCGAACCGGCAGGCCAGCGCAATCCGCCAGCAACTTCGCTGCATTCGCATCGTCTCCGGGGTGGCGGGCATCCCCGGCATCTCCCGGAGACCAGAACAACAGAATCCGGCTCTGCCCCGGCGTTGCCACCTTTTCGATCAGGTCGGCGAAATTCCCGATGGGCCAGCGCCCTTCGGGGGTGCGTGCGCTGATGTGGATGCCGACCACCCTGGCACCGTCCGTCAGAGCCAGCGCCGCGCGTATCCGCATCACCCGGCGTTCGTCGGGGTAGATCTTTACCGGCGGTGATTCCCCGCCGATGCCGAAGGGGGCGAGCAGCCGGTTGACGGCTACAACTTCGTGGATTGTTTCTCCCGCGTTCGCCCGCACCGGAATATCGATGATTCGCGCCGCTCCGGTTGCCGGCACATAGCCGACGACGTGCGGCGCACCGACGAACCGCGCAAACCGCAATGCGGCCCGCTGGAAACCCGTGTTGGCCAGGATGACAAAGTCGAAGCGCTCGCGCCGCAGGCGCCGGATCAGCCTGAGCCGCTCGAGGTAAACGCCGAGGACGCTCCGCTTTCCCCGGACGTGCTTCGCCTTGCTGTACTGGTAGACCGCGTCGAGATCGGGGTTTCCGGACAGGACAGCCCCGTTATACACATTGACGAGCGCCGCAATGTAAGCCTGGGGAAATCGTTCCCTCAGCAGGCGGATCAGCGGCGTCGTGCAGACAAGATCGCCGATATTGTCGCGGCGGACGATCAGGAATCTTGCGTTGGGGGGAACTGCGGCGAGCGAACTTGTCTTCGGAATGTCATTCATGTCTGGCCTTCCCCTCTGACTTGCGGCCGGCGTCGTGCTCCAGTGAATCGAGCGCGCCGATGACCATCTCGACAGTCAGGGCCTGCATGCATCTCGGTGCTGGACACTGCGCAAGCGTTCGCCCGCAATGCTCCGCCCAGGGCAGATGGCGGCGGAAGATCATGTTCTCGTCGCGGCAGGGGAACTTCGGGATCGTGACCTTCCTGTCGGGAACCGTGCGCCAGAACTCGCCGCCGCCGAACAAGGTTGCCGAGCCCGGACCAAACAGGACGACCAGCGGCACACCGACCAGCCTCGCAAGATGGCTGACGCCGGTGTCGGGGCAGACCACCGCCTTCGCGCCGGAGAGCAATCGCCACAGTTGCGGCAACGAGAGGGTGCCCGGATAAGCGGCATGGCGGCCTTCCGGATCGATCTGCCGCACCAGGCCCTCCTCGCCCGGGCCGGCACTGATGACGGCAGTCGTTCCGGATGCCTGCAGCCGGGAAATCAGCGTGCGCCATTTCTCTGGTTCCCAGTGCCGCAGCGGCGTGCTTGCGCCCACATGCAGAACGCAATAAGGGCCCGGGGGAAGCGCGAAGGCTTCTGCCTGCGGTGCCAGCCAGTCGGAGGGTTCATAAGGCGCGGGATCCGGTCCGTCCACCAGGCGCTCCGCGATCAGGTCGCCGAGCGCCATGGCGTGGTCCGGATACTGGCAGAACTCATCCACCAGCCAGTTCTTGTAGGCCGGGCGATCGCCCTCGAAGGCCACGACCCAGCGCGAGTCGAGAGCGCGGGCGAGCCAACTGAAGCGATTGTCCGCCGGCAGCAGGGCGAGATCGAAACCGCGAACCCGGAACAATGCCGCGAAGGTGCCCACGTGACGCGGATCGAAGGGAACCGCGCGCACGCCGTAGGGCTGCTTCTCAAACAGCGCTGCGAAGGCCGGCCGGCAGGTCATCACGATCTCCGCCTGCGGGAAGCGTGTCCTAAGCTTCTTCAGCAGGGGCGCAAGCATGATCGTATCGCCCAGCAGAAGGTGATGCGCCACCAGGATTCGCTGCGGGCTTGCGTGCGGCCGCCGGCTGCGCAATCCAAAGCGCGCGTACCACACCGCCAGTCCGGCACTCAGCAGCCGCAGCGGCCAGCGGCTAGCCATTGCGGTTCTTTCGTGCAGGCGGGCATTCCATGCGAGCAGGCATTTTCTCAGGCGACGGTCGTGCCGGCAGTCAGCATCGAACCGCTCCGCTTCCAGGCCGCGACCAGGTCTAGCAGTTGCCTCGCCCGGACGGCATAAGTATGCCGCGCCATGACTTCCCGGTGAAGCATCTCGGCCTTGTTGCGCGACAAGTCGAAATTCGCAAGAAAGAACTTTATCCGTGCAATGCACTCTTCGAGATTGCCGAATTCCGCCCAGGCCTCCCGGGAAAAAGTATCGACGGCATGCCTGCGCTGGTCGCACAGCAGGAATCCGCCGCAGGACGCAATTCCGAAACAGCGCTCCGGTGCAGGTGAGAATATCACCAATGATATCAAAACCGGTCTCGGAGTTTTGAAAACACAGGCCGAACAAATGAAAGTGCAGTTTGGTAGTGCATTAGCGAATGAAGCAAAATCAAATGCTTATAT
The DNA here is from genome assembly GCA_031398625.1 of Pseudomonadota bacterium. GTDB lineage: Bacteria > Pseudomonadota > Gammaproteobacteria > Steroidobacterales > Steroidobacteraceae > CAIUGU01. The sequence continues at coordinate 360 of JANNNQ010000003.1, read as the reverse complement.
CACTATTCCTGGATTAAGAGGAATGCCTGCAAAAGAGATCAGTGTAAAAAATCTGGCCAACATCATCCAGGCCAGAATGAGTGAGATACTGGATTTTGTTTCTTATCATCTTAAACAAGTAGGCCTTGATAGTAAAGCATTGAATGGTGGCATCATACTCACAGGTGGTGGTTCACAATTAAAACATATGATACAGTTAACTGAATATGTTACCGGGCTGAATGCAAGAATTGGTTTCCCTAACGAACATCTTGCTGCAGGGCATATCGAAGAACTGGCAAAACCTACCTACTCAACTTGTGTTGGTTTGATATTAAAAGGTTATGATGATTATGAACATAACCGCAAACAGTTTGAAAC
>JANNNQ010000445.1:0-5661 GCA_031398625.1 Pseudomonadota bacterium | reverse complement strand
AGACGAACGAGCCATCGGTGAAGACGGCCGAATTCAGCGTCGCGAAGAAATTGTCGGTGTAGGGAACCACCGAACCCAGGTAGCGCTCGATCAGTTCGGGATGTTTCTGCACTGCTTCCGAGAACGAGCAGAACACGACGCCGGCCTCGGCCAGCCGTTCCTTGAACGTCGTCGCCACCGACACGCTGTCGAACACGGCATCCACCGCAACCCCGGCGAGTCGCGCCCGCTCATGCAGCGGGATGCCGAGCTTGTCGTAGGTTTCGAGCAGCTTGGGATCGACTTCGTCCAGGCTCTTCGGCCCATCGGTCTTCGGCCGCGGGGCAGAGTAGTAGGAAATGTCCTGGTAGTCGATCGGCGCCACGCGCAGTTTCGCCCAGTGGGGCTCGCGCATCGTCAGCCAGTGCCGGTAGGCTTTCAGCCGCCACTCGAGCAGGAATTCCGGCTCGTTCTTCTTGCGCGAGATCATCCGGATCACGTCTTCGTTGAGTCCGGGGGGGATGGTGTCCGACTCGATGTCGGTCACGAACCCGTGCCGGTACTTCTGCGCGACGAGCGCATCGAGGTCAGTGGCGACTTCTTTGGGAGTGGTAGACATGGTCCAGGTAAGGCGGTTATTCGCCAGAGCGCAGGGTTCGGATTGACTGCAGTGCGACTGTCCGGTCACCCGCGACCGGAACCTGGCGATCGAGGCCCGCCAGTTCCGCGAGCGACACGTCATTGAGGGCACGATGGATGGCTGCGTTGACCCGTTGCCATGAATGGCCCACCCGGCAGGTCGATTCAATGCCGCAGGCGCTGTGCTTGCCGCTGCACTCGGTCAGGGCAAACGGCCCTTCTAAAGCATCGAGGATGGCTGCTGCCGTGATGTCGGTGGCGGGACGTGCCAGCTGGTAGCCTCCATGACTGCCACGGACCGACGAAACCAGGCCGGCCCGATGGAGATTCTTGAGCAGTTTGCTCACCGTCGGGAGGCCGAGGCGGGTGCGCTCTGCCACTTCCGAAGCCGTGTGCATGTGGTCCGCATGGGCCGCGAGGTAGGCCAGGATCACCGTGCCGTAGTCGGTCAGTTTGCTGATGCGCAACATGGCTTGGGGTTCCAGGATTGACGGAAGGGGCAAGGCTCAAAGGGCAATCATTGAATTGGGACTATTCTAGTCCGATTAACGTAAGCCTGTCACCGCCCGGATACAGCGAGCAAGGAGGGGGATGGCAATTTGCTATCCTGTCGGCCCTTTCGAATCCCGGACTTGCAGGCTTATTCTGGAGGCACAGGAAGTTATATGAGTCGCACTGAACTTGAAGCGGTCGCGCGGGCCATGGTTGCCAGGGGCAAGGGTATTCTGGCCGCGGACGAATCCGGCGGGACCATCAAGAAGCGCTTCGACAGCATCAAGCTCGAATCGACGGAGGAGGCCCGCCGCGCCTACCGCGAAATGCTGTTCACGGCGCCCAACGCAGCTGACTTCGTGAGTGGCGTGATCCTCTACGATGAAACCATCCGCCAGAAAACCCGCGACGGAGTTCCCTTCCCGGCCTACCTCGCCAGCCAGGGCATGATCCCTGGCATCAAGGTCGATGGGGGCGCCAAGCCCCTGGCCGGCTTCCCGAACGAAACGATCACCGAGGGCCTCGACGGCTTGCGCGAACGCCTGGCCGAGTATTACCGGCTCGGAGCCCGGTTCGCAAAGTGGCGGGCCGTGATCGACATCGGCCCGGGGTATCCCACGCAGTTTGCGATCGATGCGAATACCCAGGCGCTGGCCCGTTATGCAGCCCTTTGCCAGGAAGCGTCCATCGTGCCGATCGTCGAACCGGAAGTCCTCATGGACGGCGGCCACAGCCTCGAACGGTGCGAAGAAGTCACGGATGCCGCGCTCGAGTCCCTGTTCGCAGCGCTTTATTCACACAGGGTTCATCTCGAGGGCACCATCCTCAAGCCCAACATGGTGATCTCCGGCAAGAAAGCTGCGAATCGCGCGAGCCCCCAGGCGGTCGCGGAAGCGACCCTCCGCTGTCTCAAGCGGCGCGTGCCCACTGCCATTCCCGGGATCGCCTTCCTTTCCGGTGGGCAATCTTCCGAAGATGCCACCGAACACCTGAGTCTCATGAACCGGCTGGGGCCGCTCCCCTGGGCACTGACGTTCTCGTACGGCCGTGCCCTTCAGGACGCGTCCCTCAAGGCCTGGGGCGGCAAGCCGGAGAACTTCGCCGCGGGGCAGAAGGCCTTCCTCAAGCGGGCCCGCCTGAACGGGCTCGCACAGGCCGGCAGCTATACGGCTGCGCTCGAGCAGGACGCCGCCTGACCCGATGCGTTGCCTGCCTGCGATCAGCTCCTGCCGCTTCGTGACGGTTACCGGGAACGCTGTATGACCGCTCCTGACAGCGGGCCGAAGGCACAGGCCGCGGAGACCCTCGTTGCAATCTCGGACGTCCACTATGCCGTGGGCGGACGTCCGATTTTCTCGGGGCTCGACGTCACCGTCCCCCGCGGCAAGATCACCGCCATCATGGGGCCGAGCGGCACAGGCAAGACCACGCTGCTCAGGCTGATGACCGGCCAGATCCGCCCGGACCGCGGCCGCATCCTGGTGGATGGCGAAGACGTCGCGGCGCTCTCGACGTCCGGTCTGTCCCGGCTCCGGCGGTAGATGGGCATGCTGTTCCAGAACGGCGCGCTGCTGACCGATATCGACGTCTTCGAGAACGTGGCGTTTCCATTGCGCGAGCACACGCGGTTGCCCGAAAGCCTGATCCGCAACATCGTGCTGACGAAGCTGCAGGCAGTGGGCCTGCGTGGCGCGGCACGCCTGTATCCCGCCGAGCTCTCGGGTGGCATGGGCCGCCGGGTGGCGCTGGCGCGGGCCATGGCCATGGATCCGCAGCTGCTCATCTACGACGAACCCTTTGCCGGTCTCGACCCGATCTCGCTGGGCGTGATCCTGCGCCTGGTGAAACAGACCAATGATGCCCTCGGCATCACCAGCATCGTGGTGTCACACGATGTCGAGGAGATCGCCACGGTGGCCGATACGAGTTACATCCTGTCCGGCGGCAAGGTCGTTGCCTCAGGCAATCCGACGGCCCTCAAGGCTGACGGTTCGGAACTCGTCCGGCAGTTCATGAACGGTCTCGCCGACGGGCCGGTGCCTTTCCACTATCCGGCTCCGGACTACCGCGAGCAGCTGTTCGCGCAGGACACCTGAGCATGCGTCTCCTCGCTGAGCTGCTGGCCGCGGCGCGGAACTTCGTCTCGTCGGTGGGTGGAACCGCGCTGTTTCTCGTGCGCATCCTGGCGCAGGTGCCGGCTGCACTCCTGCGTCCCCGCTTCGTGATTGCCCAGATCCACAACGCCGGTGCGCTGTCGCTGGTGATCATCATGACCTGCGGCCTGTTCGTCGGCGCCGTACTCGGCCTGCAGGGCTACGACCTGCTGTCGCGGTTCGGATCGGAGGATTCCCTGGGCACGGCAGCGGCGCTCGGGCTCATCAAGGAACTGGGTCCGGTCGTGACTGCGCTGCTGTTTGCCGGCCGCGCAGGAACGGCGCTCGCTTCGGAGATCGGCCTGATGCGCGCGACGGACCAGCTCTCCGCGATGGAGATGATGGCGGTCGATCCCATGCGCAGGGTGGTGACGCCGCGCTTCCTGGGAGGCGTGATCGCCATGCCGCTCCTGAACGCCATCTTCGTTTCCATCGGCATCTTCGGCGTCCACCTGGTCGGCGTGCAGCAGCTCGGCGTGGATCCCGGCGCATTCTGGTCGCAGATGATCGCGAGCGTCGAAGCGGGCGATATCAACGAAGGCGTGCTGAAGAGCTGTGTCTTCGGCGTGGCCTGCAGTCTCATTGCCGTTCGGGAAGGCTACACTGCGCAGCCAACGGCCGAAGGCGTGGGCAGGGCCACGACGCGCACTGTCGTGATTTCGGCCGTGCTGACCCTGATTCTTGATTTCATGCTCACGGCCGTGATGCTGTGAACGGACTACTGAGGTAAACGCATGCGTCAGTCCAGCGCCACTGAGATATCCACGGGCCTGTTCGTGCTCCTCGGCTTCGCCGCGTTGCTCTTCATGGTGACGCAAATCACCAGCCGCGAGTTCGCCCTCGGTGGCGGCTCCGCGTACCGGGTCGAGGCCCTGTTCGAGAACATCGGCGGACTGAAAGCCGGTGCCCCGGTCTCGATGTCCGGGGTAACGGTGGGCCGCGTCGAATCGATCGCCTTCGACCAGACGGTTTACAAGGCAAAAGTCACGCTGCGCTTCGATTCGACGTACGACCGCATTCCGGAAGACAGCAATGCCAGCATCCTGACTTCAGGCCTGCTCGGTGGCCAGTACGTGGGGATCCTGCCGGGCGGAGCGGACGGTTACCTGAAGGACGGCAGCAAGATCGAATTCGTGCAGGATGCGCTGGTGCTCGAGAACTTGATCAACCGTCTGCTGGTCAATATGTCCAGCCGCGACGAGACCGGGACTGCCCCTGCGGCACAGGAGTAAAGCTCAAGATGAATATGCATTCAGGTTCAAGGCTCGCACGCTTCGCTGCGGCTTCCTTGCTGGGCGTGGCCCTTGCGGGCACTGCCGCCCCGGGCTTTGCCGGTGAGCCTGCAACGGCAGGCGTCGCTGCAAGCACGCTCGGTCCGCGGGAACTGATCGACAGCGTGGCACAACAGCTGTTGAAAGAGTTGCAGGGTCGCCGCGAAGAGCTGCGGAACAATCCCGAGGCGCTGCGGAAGCTGATCGACCAGACGCTCCTGCCGCACTTCGATACGCAGACTGCCGCCCAGCGGGTGCTGGCCACGCACTGGCGGACTGCGACGCCTGAGCAGCGGAAGCGGTTCGTCGATGCGTTCTACAAGTTCATGCTCGGGACCTACGGCAACGCGTTGGTGGAGTTCACGCCGGATCGCCTGACCATCCTCCCGTTCCGCGGCGATCCGAAAGCAGACACCGCGACCGTCCAGACGGAAGTGCATACCGGCAGTGGCAAGCCCGTGCCGGTCAACTATTCAATGCGCAGGACACCGGCGGGCTGGAAGGCGTGGGACGTGACGATCGAAGGCATTTCCTACATCGTCTCGTTCCGGAACGATATCGGCACGGAGATCAGCCAGAAGGGACTCGACGCGGTGATTGCGCGCCTGGAGTCGGGCACGCCTCCAGCCAAACCCGCGGCAGCGCGATAGCCATGGCCGCAGCCGAGCTCAAGTCGCTGGGAGCGGGGCGCTTCCAGGTGCGCGGCGAACTGGGATTCGAAACGGTGAAGGCCCTGCTCGTGTCGAGCCAGGCGTCTTTCCAAGAATCCTCGCAGCTGGAGATCGATCTGGCCGGCATCACGCATGGGGACAGCGCCGGCCTGGCGCTGCTCATCGAGTGGTTGCGGATTGCAGAGCGCGACGGGAAAGTCTTGCGCTACGTCGGGATTCCGGAGCAGTTGCGCTCGCTGGCACGCATCAGTGACGTCGAGGACGTCCTCCCCCTGAACTGAAGAAGGAGACGCTGCTTACGGGGCAGCGGGCGCCTCGTCCAGCGGCTCTTCGTCGAAGGTTGGCTCGGGCGGATTGCCATCGAAGACCTGGAATTCCCGCCGCTGCAGCCATGCATCCCTGATGAAGCCATACCGGTCGAATACCTGCTCCAGCTGGCTTTCGAGGGGCAGCAGC
>JANNNQ010000435.1:0-21945 GCA_031398625.1 Pseudomonadota bacterium | reverse complement strand
ACTACCTCGAGACGCTCGACTGGAACAAGACCGCGCCGGGGCCGCAGCTGCCCGCCGACGTGATCCGCCGCACCAGCGGGAAGTACGCGGAAGCCCTGCGGCGCCTGACGGCCTGACGCGAGCGCCCGGCACGTTCGGGCCGCACTGGTCGTTGCACGAACCACCCTTGCCGCGCACACCCACGGCAGGACCACCACGCCCGGGAATTCCGGCGCGGGCCGTCCGCGACAGGGATGTCGCGGCCGGAGCCTCCATGGATGGATTCACGGCGTTTCCGAAAAGAACACGCCGAACGGACACAGAGCGATCTCTATCCCAGTCCTTTCAGCAAAGGCACGAAACTGACGAGCCCCAACATTTCCTGATGCCAGTCCTCCCCCCGCCGGACAATGCGACGCAGTTCCTGCCGGCCTTCGGGCCCGATCGGCGCGATCAACCGGCCACCCGGTGCGAGTTGCTTCAGGAGCGCCTCGGGAATGTCCTTCGGTGCCGCCGCAACGAGGATCGCGTCATACGGCGCATGCGCGACCCAGCCCTTGAAGCCATCGCCATGGCGGAACTGCACGTTGCGGATGGACAGGTCCTTGAGTCGCGCCTTCGTCTTCGTCAGCAGCTCACCGATGCGCTCGATGCTGTAGATGGTGCTCACGAGCGGGGCCAGCACGGCCGTCTGGTAACCGCAGCCCGTGCCGACTTCCAGGACCTTGCGGGGCGGGGTGCCTTCGATCAGGGCTTCCGTCATCCGCGCCACGACATAGGGTTGCGAGATCGTCTGGCCGAGGCCGATCGGCAGGGCCGTATCTTCATAGGCCCGCGTGGCCAGTGCCTCATCGACGAACAGGTGCCGCGGGACGTTGCGGATCTGGTTGAGCACTGCCGGATTGCGGATGCCCTGTTCGATCAGCCGCTGGACGAGGCGCTCGCGCGTTCGCGCGGAGGTCATCCCGATGCCCGCCCGGACATCGTTCATGAGGCACGCCCGCCCAGCCAGTCGGCGATGTCGTCGAGTGCGGTATGCCGGGTGAGATCGATCTGCAGGGGCGTCACGGAAACATGGCCGTTCGCCACGGCATGGAAATCCGTGCCCGGACCGGCATCCTCGCCGGCTCCCGCCGCGCCGATCCAGTACACAGGCCGGCCCCGCGGATCACGTGCGGGAACGACCGCTTCGGAACGATGCCGCGCGCCGAGTCGCGTGGCCTGAAACCCCTTGATCCGCTCGTATGGCAGGTCAGGCACGTTCACGTTGAGGATCGTCGCCCGGTGCAAGGGTGAACGTTGCACGCGCATGAGCAGTTCGGCGGCGACCCGGGCAGCCGCCGCGAAGTGGTGCTCCCCTTCGGGTACGGCCGGATCAAACACCAGAGAGACGGCAATGGCTGGCAGGCCGAGGAAACGCCCTTCGACCGCGGCGGCCACCGTTCCGGAATAGAGCACGTCGTCACCGAGATTCGCCCCGTCGTTGATGCCGGAAATCACCATGTCGTGCTCGTGATCGAACAGGCCCGAGATGGCAAGGTGCACGCAATCCGTCGGCGTGCCGTTGACGTAGAACATGGCGTCGCCGTACGGAAAGACCCGCAATGGCACGTCGAGGGTCAGGGAGTTGCTCGCACCGCTGCGATTCCGGTCGGGAGCGACCACGGTGATGTCCGCGAGCGGCCGCATGGCCTCGACCAGGAAACGCAGGCCCTCGGCCCGATAGCCGTCGTCGTTGCTGATGAGAAGTTTCATGCGGGGATGATCGAAGAGGAGCGCGCGCAACTATACTGGAAAAGAACGATGCGCCGATAGTTCGCGGTACCGGAAACTCCCTGGCATGGTCTGAATGCGATGAGCGGCAAGCGGGATGATGACGATGTCTTCCGTGAAGCGGTGCGCGACGTGCGCAAGCTGCGCGAGGCGGCTGCTCGTCCCGCCGCACCCAAACCGGCGCCGAAGGCGCGCTTCACGCGGGCGGACCAGCTCGACGTGCTGAAGGAGAGCCTGGGGCCGGTCGCAGACCCTGCCCTGCTCGAAACCGGCGACGAACTCGCCTTCCGTCGCAATGGCATCCCGGAAACGGTGCTGCGGAAGCTGCGGCGTGGCGAGTACGTCGTCGAGGCGGAAATCGATCTTCACGGCCTGACGGCCGTTGAAAGCAGATCCGCCCTGCGCGATTTTCTGAAGGGTGCGCTCCTGCGCGGGCTGACCTGCGTCCGCATCATCCATGGCAAGGGCCGGCGGTCCGGGCCCCGGGGCCCGGTGCTGAAGAATGTCGTCAATCAATGGCTGCGGCAGGTGGATGCCGTCGCTGCATTCGGTTCCGCGCGCGGCGTGGATGGGGGCAGCGGCGCGGTCTACGTCCTGCTCCGGAAACAAGGTTGACAGATTGATGCAAAAGTCTGTCCATGACTTTTGCATCTGGAGCCAGCGAAAAGCGTGGTTTTCTCTGGCTCCCGAAATCAATGAGCTGGACCTCATCGATTTCGCCGAGCCGTCCATGGCTCGGACTATCAGGGCAGCAAAGGGTTTTGCATCACCCTGCTAGTCGTCGTCGGTATCCGCTTCGGCAGCGCTGCCGGCCTCGATGATCTCCGCAAGGACGGCCGTGGCGAAGGCGCCCTTGCCCAGGCGGAACTCGAGCTCAAGCGTGGCACCGCGCAGCGTCCAGCGCAGATCCTGCACTGCGAGCCGCAATGCCCGCCGTTCCGCTTCGAGACCCGCCGCTTCGAGACCGCGAATCCACGCGTCGCAGGCTGCAAGGCTCTCGGCCTCGAATCGGGCCACCTGGTCGCCCGTCCGCGCCTGGCCTTTGCCCATGAGCGGCCCGGTGGGATGGATGTCGAGCCGCTCGCACCGTTCGAGCAGCACGGCGTCGACCGACTCGACGGCGAAGATGCTCCCGCTGCCGTCGAGGTTCGCAACGTCCCCGGCCTGGAGGCGATTCCAGGAACCCGCCCGCACCCGGGCTGCAAGCACCGTGTTGAACAACGCAGCCCGCGCTGCCGAGAGGGCGAAACCGCGTTCGGTCCGGTCGTACGGTGCATCGCCCGCATCAAACCAGCGCTCTGCCCGCCGCAGGTTGCTGCCGTCGCGACCAAAACGCTGCGGCCCGAAGTAATTCGGTACCCCCGCCTGCAGCACGAGGGCGAGCCTCTCGTCGAGGGCATCCGCGTCACCGACCACATCGCGCACCACGATGCGGAAATCATTGCCCTTGTGGGCGCCGCGCTTCAGCTTCCGGCGTTGCCGGTGCGCGCGGATCACCTCGAAGCCCTCACCTGTGAAGCCAAGCCAGTCAGCGGGCTCCACGGTGCGTCCCGGCAGCGTGAAGGCCTGCTCGGTCACCGCGTTCCGGTCCTTGATGCCGGCGAAGCCCACATCCCGCGGATGAATGCCCGCACGACGCGCCAGCTCCCGCGCCACCCACTGGGTGTTGGCGCCCCGTTTCCGCACGATCACCAGCAGGTGATCGCCGGCCTCATCGGGTTCGAAGCCGAGCCATTCACGGACCACGAAGTCTTCGGGTGCGACACGGATGCGGCCCGTGGCGACGGCATGGCCGTGAGCGCGGGGCAGCGACTGGAACTCGCGCAGCAGCAAGGCCTCAACCTTCCTGCATGAGCAAGGCAATTGCCTGCGCGGCCAGCCCTTCGCGGCGGCCGATGAATCCCAGCCCCTCACTGGTCGTCGCCTTGACGTTCGCGCAGCTCACGTCGATTCCCAGATCGGCTGCGATGTGGGCGCGCATTGTTTCGCGGTAAGCCCCGAGACGCGGTGCTTCCGCCAGCACCGTGATATCCACATTCACGATCCGGTACGCGCGGTCGGCCAGCAGCGAACGCACGTGGCGCAGGAATTCCCGGCTGTCGGCGCCTCGCCACCGCGGCTCGCTGTCCGGAAAATGCATGCCGATATCGCCGAGGCCGGCAGCGCCCAGCAACGCATCGCACAGCGCATGCAGGATCACGTCGCCGTCGGAGTGAGCCACGACTCCGTGCGAATGGGGAATCCGCACGCCGCCGAGCGTCACATGGTCACCCGGACCAAATGCGTGGACGTCGTAGCCCTGGCCGATGCGGAGCTGTCTATCTTGCGGATTCATGATCGCAATCCTGCTGGAGCCGTTGTGCCGGGAGACATTATGGAAACCGTGTGAGACAGGAGTCGAACCCGGAGCCTACATGGATGTACTCGCGGCGTTTTTCAGAATGTCTCCCGGCACAATGGCTCGGAAAAAAGCCTTTCATTCCGCGTACCGGCTTGCGAAGAACCTTGTGGCCAGCGTGAGATCTTCCATCGTGGTGATCTTGACGTTGTCACCGCGACCTGGCACCAGCAACGGCTTGAGGCCGAGTCTTTCCACGGCGGCGGCCTCGTCGGTGACGGAGGCATCACCGGCAACGCAATGCTCGAGTGCCTGCCGCAAGACTCCAAATCGGAACATCTGTGGCGTGAGTGCACGCCAGAGATGCGACCTCGAAACCGTGGCTTCCACCCGGTTGTCCGCCCCGGCACGCTTCAGTGTATCGGGCACTGGAGACGCAAGCAGTCCACCCACCGGATCGTCTGCCAGCGTCTTGAGGAGGCGGTCGAGGTCAGCGGGATCCAGGCAAGGCCGCGCGGCATCATGGACCAGCACCCAGTCCTGCGCTCTGGCGTGTTCGGCGATGACTTCAACCCCTGCGCGCACCGAATCGGAACGTTCTGCCCCGCCGACAACAGTCATCAGGTGTTTGTTGGCGGCACTGGGTAACGCCGCCCAATGCGCATCCCCGGCTGCCAGCACGACCACGATCGACGGGAATTCGGGGCGACCGAGAAACGGCGCCAATGACCACTCGATGACGGTGCGCCCGGCGAGCGGGAGGTACTGCTTGGGAACGGCACTCGCCATTCGCTGCCCGCTGCCTGCGGCAGGAATGACGACCCAGTGTCTCGTAGACATGAGTCAGTCGCGGGCAGGCGTTTCCTGGGGGGATCCGGCCTGACCCGCAGCGGCCTCCGGCAACACGATCTGGAAGAAGGTCTCGCGCTCGCCCACCATGCCGAGGTCGGTCCGCGCCCGTTCTTCGACGGCGATCCTGCCCTTCTTCAAGTCCTGCACTTCAGCCATCATGGCGCGATTGCGACCGGCCAGCGTCTCGTTCTCTTCCTTCTGCACCGCGACCTCGGCACGCAGGTGCCAGACCTCCTGCATCCCGCCCTCGACGATCCAGAGCCGGTACTGCAGCAGCACCAGCAGGACGAAGAGGATGGCGGCGATGATCTTCATGGGGAAGGCTACAGGCTACAGGCAGGAACGAAACAACCTTAAGGCACAGTCCGTCAATAGTCTCTGGCCTGAAGCCTGAAGCCTGAAGCCTGAAGCCTGTAGCCTGAAGCCTGTAGCCTGAAGCCTGAAGCCTGAAGCCTGAAGCCTTTCTTCATCAGCATGCCGCCCCGTTCAACGCCACGGGAAAGGCTTCCGCGCCCGCGTACTTCGCGTCGCGGCCGAGTTCAGCCTCGATGCGCAGCAACTGGTTGTACTTGGCGATGCGGTCGGAACGCGACATCGACCCGGTCTTGATCTGCGTGGCACGGGTCGCGACCGCGATATCGGCAATCGTAGCGTCTTCGGTTTCGCCCGAACGGTGCGAGACCACGGCGGAGTACCCCGCATCGGCTGCCATGTCGATGGCAGCAAGCGTCTCGGTCAGGGTGCCGATCTGGTTGGGCTTGATGAGGATCGAGTTGGCGATGCCTTTCTCGATGCCTTCTTTGAGGATCCTCGTGTTCGTGACGAACAGGTCGTCACCGACGAGCTGCACGCGCCTGCCCATGCGCTTCGAGAGCTGTGCCCAGCCATCCCAATCCCCTTCGCTCATGCCGTCTTCGATGGTGATGATGGGGTAGCGCCCGACGAGACCATCGAGGTAGTCCACGAATTGCGCAGCGGTGAAGCGGCGGTTCTCGGACTCCAGCGTGTAGATGCCATCGGCAAAGAACTCGGTGCTCGCCACGTCGAGGCCGAGGTAGATGTCCCGGCCCGCCTTGTAGCCCGCGCGCTCGATGGCTTCAAGGATGGTTTCGAGGGCCGATTCGTTGGAGGGCAGGTCGGGCGCAAAACCCCCTTCGTCGCCCACGGCCGTCGCGAGCTTGCGCTCGTGCAGCACCTTCTTGAGCGTATGGAATACTTCCGCGCCATAGCGCAGCGCCTCTGATAGCGACGGCGCACCGACGGGCAGGATCATGAATTCCTGGATGTCGACGCTGTTGTCGGCATGGGCACCGCCGTTGATGATGTTCATCATCGGCACCGGCAATGTCTTGGGTCCCGCGCCGCCGAGATGGCGGAAAAGCGACTGCTGCGTTTCCTTCGCCGCTGCATGAGCTGCAGCGAGCGATACCGCCAGCAGCGCGTTTGCGCCGAGGCGTGCCTTCGTTTCGGTGCCGTCGAGGTCGATCATCCGCTGGTCCAGCTTCGCCTGCTGCGTGACATCGAAGCCCTTTAGCGCTGCCTTGATCTCGCCATTGACGTTGGCAACGGCTTTCATCACGCCCTTGCCGAGGAAACGCTTCTTGTCGCCGTCCCGCAGTTCAACCGCTTCACGCGACCCGGTCGATGCACCCGACGGCACGGCGGCGCGGCCGAAAGCACCAGACTGGAGTACGACATCGGCTTCCACGGTCGGATTGCCGCGCGAATCGATGATTTCGCGCCCGCGGATGTCGACGATAAGGCTCATATCAAGTCTTCCTCATAAGGCTTTGATTTAACAGTTCTATCCAAATCGCGCAAGGTCTCGAGCAAACTCGCCATGCGCGCCAGTGGCCAGGCATTGGGTCCGTCAGACAGCGCCTTCTCCGGATCGGGATGCGTCTCCATGAACACCCCAGCCACTCCGGCGGCGATGGCCGCCCGCGCCAGGACGGGGACGAATTCGCGTTGCCCCCCCGACGCGGACCCCTTGCCGCCCGGCAGCTGCACCGAATGCGTGGCGTCGAAAACCACGGGAGCCCCCGTTGCCCGCATCACCGACAACGAGCGCATGTCGGAGACGAGGTTGTTGTAGCCGAAGGAGAAGCCCCGCTCGCACACCATGATCTGTTCATTGCCGGTGGAACGCGCCTTGTCGACGACGTTCTGCATTTCCCAGGGCGACAGGAACTGCCCTTTCTTGATGTTGACGGGCCGGCCCTGCGAGCAGACGTTGCGGATGAAATTGGTCTGCCGGCACAGGAACGCGGGCGTCTGCAGCACATCGGCCACCGCGGCCACGTCGCCGAGCGGCGTGTCTTCATGCACGTCCGTCAGCACGGGCAGCTTGAGCTGCCGCTTCACCTCGGAAAGGATGCGCAGCCCCTCCTCCATGCCCGGACCGCGGAAGCTCTTCGCCGACGAGCGGTTGGCCTTGTCGAACGACGACTTGAAGATGAACGGAATGCCAAGCCGCATCGTGAGGTCCTTGAGCTGCCCTGCGGTGTCGAGGACCAGCCCTTCGCTCTCGATGACGCAGGGACCCGCGATGAGAAAGAAAGGCCGCTCGGGACCGACGACAAAGTCGAGCAGCTTCACGCGCTGGCAGCCGCAGGCAACTGCGCCTGGTGATAGGCGCGCGCCGCCTTGATGAAGCCGGTGAACAGCGGATGGCCGTCACGCGGCGTCGAGCGGAACTCGGGGTGGAACTGGCACGCCATGAAGAACGGATGGTTCGGCAGTTCGATCAGCTCCACGAGCCCGTCACGCGAGAAACCGGAGAACCTGAGGCCGGCATTCATCAGCTTCTGCAGGTAGTGGTTGTTGAACTCGTAACGGTGGCGATGCCGCTCCATCACGACGTCCGTGCCGTAGATGTGATGGGCCCGCGAGCCATGGGAAATCCGGCATTCCTGGGCGCCGAGACGCATGGTGCCGCCGAGGTTCGATTGGGAGTCGCGCTGCTCCACCGTGCCCTTCTGGTCCTGCCATTCGGCGATCAGGGCGATGACCGGATGAGGCGTGCCGCGGTTGAATTCCGTGGAGTGGGCATCGGCGAGCGAGGCGACATTCCGCGCGTACTCGACGATCGCGAGCTGCATGCCCAGGCAGATACCGAGATAGGGGATCTGGTTCTCGCGGGCATAGCGCACCGCCTGGATCTTGCCCTCGATGCCGCGTTCGCCAAACCCGCCCGGGACGAGAATCGCATCCATCCCGAGCAGGCGTTCGGTGCCGTGCTTCTCGACCTCGGTCGCTTCCACGAACTGGACGTTGACGCGGGTCCGGGTCCGCACACCCGCGTGGGTCAGCGCTTCCGAAAGCGAGATGTACGCGTCGCGCAGGTTCACGTACTTGCCGACCATCGCGATGTTGACGGTGGCATCGGGGTTGCTCTTCGCGTTGACCACATGACGCCATTCGCTCAGGTTGGCGGGTGGCACGTCGAGCCTGAGCTTGTGCACGACGATCTCGTCGAGACCCTGCTCGTGCAACAGCAGCGGGATCTTGTAGATGTCATCCGCGTCGACGCCGGAAATGACCGCCCGTTCCTCGACGTTCGTGAAGAGCGCGATCTTGCGGCGCTGTTCGGCCGGGAGCGGGTCCATGCAGCGGCACAGCAGCACGTCCGGCTGGATGCCGATGGAACGCAGCTCCTTCACCGAGTGCTGCGTAGGCTTGGTCTTGATCTCGCCGGAACTCGGGATGTACGGCACCAGCGTCAGATGCATGTACAGCACGTTGTCGCGGCCGAGTTCGACGCCCAGCTGGCGGATGGCTTCGAGGAACGGCAGCGACTCGATGTCACCGACCGTGCCGCCGATTTCCACCATGCAGACATCCGCATCGCCCGCGCCCATGCGGATGCAGTGCTTGATCTCGTCGGTGATGTGGGGAATGACCTGCACGGTGGCACCGAGATAGTCGCCACGCCGCTCCTTGGCGATCACGCGCTCGTAGATGCGGCCGGTGGTGAAATTGCTGTTGCGCGACGTGGTCGTGCGGACGAACCGCTCGTAATGTCCGAGATCGAGATCGGTCTCGGTGCCATCGCTGGTGACGAACACCTCGCCGTGCTGGAACTGGCTCATGGTGCCCGGATCGACATTGATGTACGGATCCAGCTTCACCATGCTGACCTTGAGGCCGCGGGCCTCGAGGATGGCACCGAGGGACGCTGCCGCGATGCCCTTGCCGAGCGAGGAAACGACGCCGCCGGTCACACAGATATAACGAGTCATGGGGGGCACCGTCGAGTGGGAGACAAGAGGATTGCGCGGATAGGGAAGCATCCTCGCGACGGGACGCCAGCTTACTCGAACGGCTGCGCTGAAGAAAGACGCAAGACGGTGCCGGCCAGTTGAATTTTCAGGCCGGCGATTCTTTTCTGCGCGGCCTCGTCACGCCGGCGCGATGATCGCTGGACGCCCCTGCCATTCGATGCGCAGCCCCGCTTCGTCAGCCGTCGCCGCGAATTCCTGCGCGATCCAGAGATCGGCTACCGCAACAAGCTGGTTGCCGTGCCTGAGCAGTGGCAATCGTTCGCGCCACCAAGGCAGTACACGCGCCTCCTGCAGCAGCTTCTTCAGCGGGCGCGTCATCGGATCCCTGCCCCGCCCCAGGGCCAGCCGCTCGCCTCCGGTTCGCGCACTGATGTGCAGGGCCGCGGGCAGCCGGGCAGCAGCAAGACCACCACCCGGCGTTGCCACCATGTGCAATGCTCCGGTTGCGCCGGGAAGCACCAGCGGCTGGCGCCAGTCCCACGAACACTCCGCTTGCATGGCTGCCACCGGCAAGGGCTCGAACGCGTACAGCAGGCTTCGATGGCGCCGGACTTCAGCCCCTTCCCAGGTCACGCAGACCTGCGCGTCCGGTCGCGCCGCCAGCACGTCATGTTCGAGCGCACTGATTTTAGCGGTGGATGGCAGGGGCAGCCCCCGGGTTCGCAGCCAGTACCGCAGCAGGTTGCGGCGGCGGGCAGAGGTGAGCCCGGCCAGGGCCTGCACTTTGAGGCAGCCCTCCAGTTGCGTGGCCCCGTGGTCCAGCAGCGCCAGTTCGTCGAGCAGGCCGGAGGCCTCCGCCAGATGAGCGGCCGAACGGGAAGCCACGACGGCGGCGGCAGGCCACCGCCCCTGGAGCAACGGCGTGACAGTCTGGCGCAGGAAACTGCGGCTGTAGCGATCTTGCGAGTTCGACGGATCTTCGCTCCATGAGAGCCCGCGTGCGTGTCCCCAGGCCGAAAGTTCAGACCGGGTGAAATCAAGCAGCGGCCGCTGGTGCCAGCCTGCGGCGCAGGCAACGCAGCGCGGCATTCCGGCCAGGCCGCGAACCCCGCTCCCGCGCAGCAACGCGAGCAGCACGGTTTCCAGCTGGTCGTCCGCGTGGTGCGCGGTCAGCAGGATTTCGCCGGGCAACAGGATTCGATGCAGGGCCGCATACCGGGCCGTGCGCGCTGCCGCTTCCACTCCCGCAGCGGCGACTCCCACCACGTCGACCGGCTCTGCCAGGGCGGGCACACCCAGCGCGGCCGCAAGCTCAAGACTCCGGCGCTCCCACAGGCCGGCGTCCGCGTGCAGCTGGTGATTGATGTGGACGGCCCGCAACCGGCCGGGATAGCCCACCGCCTTGATCCCGGCCAACGCAGCAAGCAGCACCGTCGAGTCGACGCCGCCGCTCAGGGCAACGCACAGATCGCCCGAGGCGCCCTCCGGACGGAGGTCCGCCAGTACTGCCTGCAACACCTGGGGTGAGAAAACCGCCATGCGACGAGCTTACCGGCGCCGGGGGCGAAAACGCGTCAACCGATGCCGTAAACGCCGAAGCCCCGGATGCGCTTGTGCCGTGCCTCAAGCAGTTGCCCGGTGCTCAACGCAGTGAGCGTATCGAGCGTCCTGAGAATCGCGGTCTTGAGGTCATCGGCCGTCGCTTGCGGGTCGCGATGCGCGCCGCCCAATGGCTCCCGCACCACTTCGTCGACCAGCCCGAGTTTCGCCAGGCGATCCGCAGTCATGCCCATCGCCTCGGCCGCCAGCTCCTTCTTGTCCGCGCTCTTCCACAGGATCGAAGCACAGCCTTCGGGGGTGATCACGGAGTAAACGCTGTACTGAAGCATGATCAGCCGGTCGCATACGCCGATGGCCAGCGCCCCGCCGGACCCTCCCTCGCCGATCACGATACTGACGACAGGCGTCCTGAGCTGTGACATCACGAACAGGTTCCGTGCAATGGCCTCGCTCTGCCCCCCGCTCCTCGGAACCCACACCGGGGTAGGCGCCGGGCGTATCGATCAGCGTCACGATGGGCATGCTGAACCGCTCGGCCAGCTCCATCAGCCGCCGGGCCTTGCGATAGCCTTCCGGCTTCGGCATGCCGTAGTTGCGCCGGACCCGCTCCTTGGTGTCCCGGCCCTTCTGCTGGCCGATCACCATCACCGGCCGGCCGTCGAGACGCGCCGGACCGCCGATGATCGCCCAGTCATCCGCGTACATGCGGTCGCCATGCAGCTCCTGGAAGTCCGTGAAGATCGTCGCCAGGTAGTCGAGGCTGTACGGGCGCTGCGGATGGCGGGCCAGCTGGGTGATCTGCCACGGGGTGAGGTTCGCGAAGATGCTGGTGGTCAGTACGCGGCTCTTGGCACGCAGGCGCGCGATTTCCTCGCCGATGTTGACCTCGGCGTCGTTCGACACGAATCTGAGCTCGTCGATCTTGGCTTCAAGCTCCGCAATCGGCTGCTCGAAATCCAGAAAACTCATGGGCATAGCGCTGGGATGGCTCCTTGAAGGCAGCGGCGACAATAGCGGCATCGGCCGCCCGCCACAAGCCCGCAACCCCCCGTCAAAAACGGCACCCGAGAAGGGGCAAAGCCCCCCCCGCGACGGGGCGTTCCTCGAGGCTGCAGCGCGAGGGGCTTTGCCTTCGGGGTCAGACAGAGCAGAATCCGCCAGCCAGCGATTCCCGAATCGAGACGAAACGGGAGGTCAGATGCACACGGGCTCGCGCCGCGCGTTTACGGCAATCCGCCGGACCTTGAGGCTGATGACGGTAGGCATCGCGCTCGCCGCGGCGACGGCTGCCGGTCAATCCCCCCCGGCCCCCGATTCACTCCCGGTTCCCGGCCCGGTCCTCGCCGCCTGGCAGACCCAGAAACTGGTCTTCACCTTCCAGAGCAAGCAGAGCGTCTATTCCTGCGAGGCCGTCGGCGCCAAGGTCTGGCGAACGCTCCTGCACCTGGGTGCAAGGCCGGACATGCACATCAGCGTCCGCGGCTGCGAGAACTCGGATCCGCTCCGTGGCGCGTCGCCGTTCGGATTTCGCAGCTCGACACCGATCACGCTGCGGATTGACATCGCTACTCCGTACGAGCCGGAGCCGATCGATCGCGAGGGCGTGACGGGGGAACGCGGGCGCCGCGAACTCCTGATGAAGACGGCGGGCCAGGACACCGCCCCGCCGGACCTCGCGGAACAGTTCCCCGCTCTGTGGTCCCGCGTGAAGGTGTCGGACCTGGATCATCTCGAGCCAGGCGACTGCGAGCTCATCCAGCAGATCGAGCGGCAGCTGTTCCAGAAGCTCAGCATCCGCGTTGTCGAGAATCAGCTTTCCTGCCTGCCCGGCCGCCGATTCCGCGGCCAGGGATTGTTTGAAGTCGAAGCATTGCTGCCACTGCGCGGACCGGACTCTCCAGGGTGAACCGCTCCGCCCTTTGCTGTTTTCCCAAGGATCCCCAAGGAGAAGAAGCATGGATATCGGGCCATTGAATCGCGTCGGGTCTCGCGTGGGTCGCGCTGTCACCGTGACGCTGCTGGCAGCTGCCGCCGCACCCCCTGCCCTTGCGCAGGGCATTGTTCCCGAAGAGTATCCGGAGCGGAATCCCGCTGGCGCCCGCGCCGCTCCTTTCACCGGCAACTATCCGACCACCAACTACTTCCAGAACTATTCTTCGTTTTCGCCCTTCGGCTTCAACGGCCGGTACCTCTACGGCCGCGTGAACTACCGCTGGTTGACAGCAACTGCAGGTGCCTGCGCGCCAGGCACCCGCGGTTTTTCCTGACGGACCTCAATAATGCGGTGGCCGTTCCTCTTCCTCTGTCCACGGCGCAGGTTCGACCTTCATCGAGTCCACGCGCGCCAGCACTGCCTGTACCTGCAGCCGCAAGGCGTCGATCTCCTGCTGCTGGCGATAGATCACATCGCTGAGTTCGGCGCTGGTGCGCTCGAGGTAGGCGATCTTGAGTTCCAGGATTTCGATTGCTTCGCTCAATTTTCAGCCCATGTCGCGCGGCGGGTAGATGAGACGGACACTGTCTTCGCCGGCAAGGCCTTTCAGCTTTTCGAGCAGGTCGCGAGTGGGGCGGACCTTCCACGTATCCGGAAAGGCCAGTGCCGCCCGCGCATCGCCGGTCCGGTAATGCACGGTGACGCCGCAGGCTCCCGGACGGCAGGGCTTGAGGAGCTGCTCAAGCGCGGTGACAAACTGACGGCCGGCTGCCGGATCCTGCACCGCTTCCGGCCAGCGCACGATGAGCCGCCTGGCCAGCTGCTCGCGGGCCTGGTCGATATCGATGATGCGCTTGGGATTGAGGCGCCAGTCTTCGATGAACTCGTCGAAGCGCAGGTTGCCCTCGACGATCAGCACCGCGTCCTTGGCGATGATCGCACGGTACTGCTGGAAGGTTTCCTCGAACAATGAAACCTCGAGCCGCGCCGTGCGGTCGTCGAGGACGCATGTGGTCCGGTTGCCCCGCTTGCGTACTTCCACGACGAGGCCGGCCACGGTGACGGGTTTGCCCTGGAAACGGAAGCCTTCGGTCGGCATCACGGTCGGCCGCTCGCCTGCCACGTCAGCGATGCGCCCGCTGGTCAGCATCCTGAGCTCCGCCGCGTACTCCTCGATGGGATGACCCGTGAGGTAGAGTCCCAGCGTATCGCGCTCTCCTTCCAGCCGGACCCGCTGGCTCCACTCCGGCCGGGCTTCAAGCCGTGCATCGACATTCGCGACCGCTGCGGGCGCCGCCAGCCCGAACAGGTCGTTCTGGCCCACGGCATGCGCACGCAGGTTCTGGTCGGCTGTCTGCAACGCCGTCGGCAGCTCGTGCATCAGGGTCGCGCGATTCGGACCGAGGGAGTCGAGCGCCCCCGAGCGGATGAGCGCCTCGAACACGCGGCGATTGAGCTTGCCGAGATCGCTGCGCCGGCAGAAATCATGCAGGCTGGTGTAGGCGCCCTGGCCCTCGCGCTCCGCAATCAATGCTTCGACGACAGCTTCACCGACGCCCTTGATCGCCCCCAGGCCATAGCGAATGCTGCGCGGGCCTGAGACAGCAAACTTGAATTGCGACGCATTGACGTCGGGTGGCTCGACATGGAGCCCCATCCTTTCGCATTCGTGCTTGAGCGTGACGACCTTGTCGGTCTTGTCCATGTCCGAGGACAGCACGGCGGCCATGAACGCGGCGGGATAGTGCGTCTTGAGCCACGCGGTCTGGTACGACAGCACTGCGTAGGCGGCGGAGTGCGACTTGTTGAAGCCGTATCCCGCGAACTTTTCCATCAGGTCGAAAATGTAGGCGGCGACATTGCCTTCGACGCCCCGGGTCGTGGCGCCTTCGACGAAGACCGAACGCTGCTGCGCCATCTCCTCGGGCTTCTTCTTGCCCATCGCGCGACGCAACAGGTCGGCGCCTCCCAGGGTATAGCCGGCCAGCACCTGGGCGATCTGCATCACCTGCTCCTGGTACAGGATGACACCGTAGGTCGGTGCGAGTACCGGCTGCAGGTCAGGGTGCAGGTAATCGATGATGCCGGCGCCGGGCGCGCCACGATCCGCCTTCTTGCGGGCAATGAAGTCATCGACCATGCCGGATTGCAGCGGACCCGGACGGAACAGCGCGACGAGTGCCACGATGTCCTCGAAGCAGTCGGGCTGCAGGCGACGGATGAGGTCCTTCATGCCGCGCGATTCCAGCTGGAACACCGCCGTCGTATCGCCCCGCTGGAGCAACTGGTAGGTGGCCACGTCATTCATCGGCAACGCGGCCATGTCGAGGGGCGGATCGCCGAGCAGGGCCCGCTCGCGGTTGATGGTCTTGAGGGCCCAGTCGATGATCGTGAGCGTGCGCAGTCCCAGGAAGTCGAACTTCACGAGGCCCGCCGCCTCGACGTCGTCCTTGTCGAACTGCGTCACCAGGCTGCCGCCGTTCTCGTCGCAGTAGAGTGGCGCGAAATCCGTGATCAGCGACGGCGCGATGACCACGCCCCCCGCATGCATGCCCGCGTTGCGCACCAGCCCTTCGAGCGAGAGCGCGAGGTCGATGACTTCGTGCGTGTCATCCTCGTTGTCGTAGCGGCGCTTGAGTTCGGGTTCCTTCCCGAGCGCTCCCGTAAGGGTAATGCCCAGTTCGAAGGGAATCAGCTTCGCGATGGAATCCGCGAAGCCGTAGCTCATGCCCATCACGCGCGCCACGTCGCGCACGACCGCCTTCGCCGCCATGCTGCCGTAGGTGATGATCTGCGACACGCGCTCGCGGCCGTAGCGATGGGACACATAGTCGATGACGCGATCACGGCCATCCATGCAGAAGTCGATGTCGAAGTCGGGCATCGAGACGCGTTCCGGATTGAGGAAGCGCTCGAACAGGAGGTCGTACTGCAGGGGATCGAGATCGGTGATGCCGAGTGAGTAGGCGACCAGGGAGCCCGCACCGGAACCGCGCCCCGGGCCCACGGGCACGTCGTTCTCCCGCGACCAGCGGATGAAGTCCGCCACGATCAGGAAGTACCCGGCAAAACCCATCTGGCAGATCACATCGAGTTCGAGCCCCAGGCGCTGGTGGTAGTCGGGCTCGGGAATCACCCGCAGGCCGGGGACCGGCTGATCGATGAACCGCTTGAGCCTAGCCCCAAGACCGCGCGCCGACTCTGCCCGGAGGAACTCCTCGGTCGTCATGCCCTGCGGCACCGGGTAGGCCGGCAGCACGGACTTGCCGAGCTTCAGATCGAGGCTGCAGCGCCGTGCGATTTCCAGCGTGTTCTCGAGCGCTTCAGGGATATCGGCAAACAGCGCGGCCATTTCCTGCGCCGTCCGGAGGTACTGACGATCGGTGTAGCGGCGCGGCCGGCCCGGATCGTCGAGCAGCGTGCCGTCGTGGATGCAGACGCGCGCCTCGTGGGCCGTGAAGTCATCGGACACCAGGAAGCGGACATCGTTGGTAGCCACTACCGGTACCTGCAGCTCTGCCGCGAAGCCGAGCGCACCGGCAATATGCTCTTCTTCGTGCTCGCGTCCCGTGCGATGCAGTTCAAGGTAGTAGCGGTTGCCGAACAGTGCGGTCCACGCCGCGAGCAGCTGCCGGGCATCGGCCAGGCGCCCTCCCACGATTGCCTTGCCCACGTCGCCTTCGCAACCGCCGGAGAGCGCGATGAGTCCCGCAACGCTCTGCGGGTCGAGCCAGCTGCGATCGACGGTGGCGCGGCCCTTGTGCTGCCCTTCCAGGTAGGAGCGGCTGACGAGCTGGGTCAGGTTGCGATACCCCAGGCTGTTCTGGCAGAGCAGGACGAGACGCGTGGGGTCACGATCCGGCGCGTCCCGCAGCCAGAGGTCGACACCGATGATCGGCTTCAGCCCGCGCAACTGTGCTGCCCGGTAGAACTTCACCATGCCGAAGAGGTTCGACTGGTCGGTCAGGGCAATTGCGGGCATGCCCGCCTCGGCCGCCGCATCGATGGCGCCCGTCACCGTGCGCTTGCCGTCCTCGCCGTACTCGCTGCCGATGCGAATCACGCTGTCGACCAGCGAGTACTCGGTGTGCAGGCGGAGGTGGACGAAGGGAACCATGGAAAGTGGCGGGAGCTCGCGAAGGGGTGGGGAACCGGGATCAAAGGATAAGCGGAAGCTCCCGGAATTTGGAGATTCAGTTGCCGCCGCAGGCAACACGCCGTTCCATTGCCCTCCGCACCGGCGCAAAGGTCTGCCGATGAACCGCACTCGCCCCATACTCCGCCAGGGCCGCAAGATGGCCAGGAGTCGGATAGCCTTTGTGGATCGCGAACCCGTACTGGGGATACCGCTCGTGCAGGGCACACATCACGGCGTCGCGCTCGACCTTGGCGAGTATGGAGGCTGCGCCGATGGCGACCACCGAATCATCGCCGCGAATGATCGCCTCCATGGTGCAGGCCAGGCCCAGCCCGTCGAGCGACGGACACAGGTTGCCGTCGACCTGGATGTGCTGCGGGGGGCGATGCAGTGCCGCCAGAGCGCGGCGCATGGCGAGATGCGTGGCCTTGAGGATATTGAGCTGGTCGATTTCGGCGACAGCGGCACTCGCCACCGCCCAGGAGAGCGCGTAGGCGCGGATCTCGGCAGCCAGTTCGACGCGCAAGGCAGGGATGAGTTTTTTCGAGTCGCGGATGCGGGCAATCGGCCGCGCGGGATCGAGAATCACGGCTGCTGCGTAGACCGGCCCGGCCAAGGGTCCCCGGCCCGCCTCGTCGACGCCGGCAACCAGGAGCATGCCGTCAGGCTGCTGCATGTCCCTCCCCCAGCAGCTCGACAATCGCCGCCGCGGCCCGGTCGCTGGCGCCCCGGCGCAGGCTGCGATGAATGTCGGCAAAGACCGCTTCCAGTTCCGGTCGGTCGGGTCGCTCGATCTGTTCCAGCAAGGCAGGGCCCAGGACATCCGGCCTGACCTGCTCATTGACGAACTCGGGGACCAACCGCCGGTTTGCGAGCAGGTTGGGTTGCGCGATGAAGCGGGACTTCACCAGGCCGGGAAGCCTCAGGATGAATGTCGTCAGCCAGTTCAGGCGATAGGCCACCACCATCGGCCGTTTGACCAGCGTGGCCTCGAGGGTCGCGGTACCGGATGCCAGCAG
Organism: Pseudomonadota bacterium; assembly: GCA_031398625.1. Classification (GTDB taxonomy): domain Bacteria; phylum Pseudomonadota; class Gammaproteobacteria; order Steroidobacterales; family Steroidobacteraceae; genus CAIUGU01. Next base: position 4,130 of record JANNNQ010000435.1, on the reverse strand, counting down.
CACCGCATCGCAGGCCGCCATCGCGGTGTGGGCCTGGCCGTCGAGCAGGTTCACCCGCGCAGCGATCCCTGCCGTCTCCAGGAACGCAGCGAACTCGTCGCGCAGGCGCCGGTTCACCATGGGCGCCACGAACTGCATCGCCGGCCGGTGCGCGGCGACCCAGGCAATGGTGCGCGCAAAATCAGCGCCGAGCCGTGACACCTCGCCGTGGCGGCTCCCGGGCAGAATGGCAATGCAGGGATCCGCCGACAGGCCGAGCGCAGTGCGTGCCGCGAAGCGGTCCACTTCCAGCGGAATTTCATCGGCCAGCGGATGCCCGACGAACACGGCCTTGACCGCGTGATCGTCGTAGAACTGTTTCTCGAACGGCAGCAGGCACAGCACGCGGTCGACGGCAGCGGCGATCTTCTTCACCCTCCCTTGCCGCCACGCCCACACCTGCGGACTCACGTACTGGACCGTGGGAATGCCGGCCTGGTGCAGCAGCGCGGCCAATCCGAGGTTGAACTCGGGCGCATCGATGCCGACGAACACGGCGGGAGGGTCGGCCAGCAGGCGCGCAACCAGCCGGCGGCGGATGCCGATGAGACGCGGCAGGTGCCTCAGGATCTCGACCAGCCCCATCACCGCCAGGCTCTCCGCTGGCTCCCATGCTTCGCACCCGGCAGCGACCATCCTGGGGCCTGCAATCCCGACGAAGCGCGCCCGGGGGAAGCGGACCTTGAGCGCCTCGATGAGATGCTGCCCGAGCATATCGCCCGATGCCTCGCCAGCCACGAGGGCGATCAGAGGGGAGGAAGGGCTTTGAGGAAGAAGAGACACGAAAGCTACAGGCTACAGGCCTGAAGACGCTGCGCGCAGCATATGCCTTGCCTGGAGCCCTGTCCGGCTGAAACCTGTAGCCTGTAGGCCGAAGCCTTTTCCTCACCTGACAATGCTTCTCTCGCTGACGCGCAGGAAGTCGGCGAACGGCCGGACTTCCGGCTGCTCGAGCGCGAGCGCGTCCAGTTTTTCCGTCGCTTCGTTGAGCCTGAGGCCCGAGCGATACAGGATCCGGAAGGCCGTCTTGATGTTGACGATGTGCTCGGGCGTGAAACCGCGGCGCTTGAGCCCCTCGGTATTCACGCTATGCGGTTCCGCTGGCCTGCCGACGGCCATCACGTACGGCGGGACATCGCGCGTAACCGCGGTGTTGTTGGCGATGAAGGCATGCGAGCCGACCTTGCAGAACTGGTGGATACCGGCAAAGCCGCCCATGTGCACCCAGTCGCCGACTACCACGTGCCCACCCAGCGTCGCGTAGTTCGCGAACACGCAATGCGAACCGATGACGCTGTCATGGCCGACATGCGAGCCCGCCATGAACAGGTTGTCGCTGCCGATCCTCGTGACGAGCTGGTCCTTCGTCGTGCCGCGGTTGATCGTGCAGTTCTCGCGGAACGTGTTGCGGTCGCCGACTTCGAGACGCGTTGGCTCGCCCCTGTACTTGAGGTCCTGCGGCGCTGCGCCGATGGAAGCAAACTGGAAGATGTGGTTGTCGCGGCCGAGCGTGGTAGGTCCCTCGATCACTGCGTGCGGGCCGATACGGCAACCGGCGCCGATGACCACACCGGGGCCTACCACCGAGTACGCGCCGATCTCGACATCGGGCGCCACCTCTGCCTCTGCAGCAACCAGCGCTGTGGGATGAATGGCCATGACCGGTTCCGCTACACCGTACCGCCCGCCGGCGTATAGGCACTGAGGTCGCCGGGCGCGATCATGATCTCCGCACACGCCGCTTCCTTGCCCTCGACTTCCGCGACCGTGTTGAACTTCCAGATGCCCCGCATCACGCGGGTCAGCCCGGCCTTGAGGATCAGCTGGTCGCCCGGCTCCACTGGCCGGCGAAAGCGCACTCCGTCGATGCCGGCGAAGTACAGCTGCGCCCGCTCGCTCGGATAGACATTGGCCGTGAGGAACGCGAGCAGCCCGCAGGCCTGGGCCAGCGCCTCCAGCATGAGGACACCGGGCATCACGGGGCGGTGGGGGAAGTGGCCGGAAAAAAAGGGCTCGTTGAACGTGACGTTCTTGAGCGCCTTGATCGATTTGTTCGCCTCGAACTCGAGCACCCGGTCGATGAGCAGGAACGGATAGCGATGGGGGAGCCGGCGCAGGACTTCGTTGATGTCGAGGGGTGCCGCCGGCGCGGCGCTGCGGGTGGGTGCAGCTTCGGTTTCAGTCATGCGCTGTTATCCATGGCAGGGATCGCGAGGCCGGCATCTTCGCAGAAAATCGCGCCGCTTACTCGGGGGTCTTAAGCGTCTTGGTCAGTACCGGGAGCCGCTGCCGGTGCCTCCGTTGCCCCTTCGAGGCGCTGCACGCGGCGCACCAGCGCGTCGAGCTGGCGGAACCGTGCGGCATTGCGCCTGAAAGCAGCGGCCTCCTCCACCGACAGGCTGCCGGAGTACATGCCGGGCTTCGAGATGGAACCCGCCACAAGGGATTTGCCGGTGATCACCACGTCGTCGCAGATCGTCAGGTGGCCCGCGATCCCGACCTGGCCCGCGATCAGGCAGCGCTTGCCGATGGTCGTGCTGCCCGAAATCCCGGTGCAGCCTGCAATGGCCGTATGGGCGCCGATCCTGACGTTGTGGCCAATCTGGATCTGGTTGTCGAGCTTGACACCATCCTCGAGCACGGTGTCCTCGATCGCGCCGCGATCCACGGTCGTGTTGGCGCCGATCTCGACGTCGTTGCCGATGCGGACGGCGCCGGTCTGCGGCACCTTGACCCAGTGCCCGTCTTCCGGCGCGAGGCCGAAGCCATCTGCTCCCAGCACCACCCCGGGATGCAGCAGGCAGCGGTCGCCCACCACCACTCCCCTGCAAAGCGTGACGTTCGCGGTACAGCGCGTGCCCGCCCCGATCACGACCCCTTCGAGCAGCACGCAGCCCGGCCCGATCACCGCTCCCGGACCGACGACGACTCCGGCTTCGACGACGGCATGCGCTCCGACGCTGGCCGTCGGATCGATCTGCGCGGTGGCGTGCACTGCTGCCGTGGCATGGACGCCGGGCGCAACGACGGGAGGCGGGTGCAGGACCGCGGCGATGCGCGCGTAGGTGGCGTAGGGGTTGGCACTGAGCAGCGCCGGGACTGGACAGGCCTCGGCCAGGTGCGGATCAATCACCACGGCTCCGGCACGGGTACCCGCGAGATGCCGCAGGTGTTTGCGATTGGCAAGGAAGGCCAGGGCATCCGGCGTGGCGCGTTCAAGCGTGGCCACGCGGACAACGCGAACGGCCGGATCACCTTGCAGGACGCAGCCGAAGCGAACGGCGAGTTCGGCGAGCGTGGCCATGCCTTGTGGGCCGGCCGCTCAATTCCCTCGCGGCGGAGCGGCAGGGGGGGCGGCAGGCCGCGGACCGCGTGACTGCAGGGCTGTCAGCACCTGCGCCGTGACATCCATGGTGTCCTTTGCATACAGCACGCCATCGCCCACGATGAGATCGAAGTTCTGCGCCTTGGCGAAATTCTGCACTTCCTGCAGCAGTGAACTCTGCAGCTTGCCGAGCTCCTCGTTACGCCGCACGTTGAGGTCTTCGACGTACTCGCTCTGCTTGCGGGCCAGCTCGCGCTCGCCGTCCCGCACTTCCCGTTCGACATTGCGACGCTCGGCTTCGGCCATCACGGCGCTGTCACGCTGCAGTCTTTCCTGACGGGTCTTCAGCGTGTTCTGCTGCTGCACGATATCGCGCTGGCGCGGTGCGAACTCATCCTGCAACGCCTGCATGGAGGCCTTCGCCTGGGGTGAGTCCTGGAGCAGGCGCTGGACGTTCACGACGCCGACCTTCATCTGCGCCTCGGCAGCGCCAAGCGGTGCCATGACCGCACCCATGACGATCAACCCCCCCGCGATCGTGGCCAGACTCGATTTATGCATGATTCTCAAAGCCTCAACCTTGAATGAAAACCCAACCCCCACGATTACCAAGAGCCGGTGAAAATCACATTCTTCGCCGGCACTTCGCACAAAAGGCCAGGACGGCCCTTTGCGCAAACCAAATCAGAACGCCTGGCCGACCGAGAACTGGAAGCCTTCCCGCTCGTCTTCGTACAGGACGCCCGTGGCGTCGTTCGCGTTGAGG
>JANNNQ010000340.1:0-2452 GCA_031398625.1 Pseudomonadota bacterium | reverse complement strand
CCTCAAGCGTCTCTGGCAGCAACGTCGCCTGCTGTCGGTGCTCGCCCTCAAGGTGTCGCATCGTCCGTCTCCCTGCCTCTTCTCCCCGGGGCTATCCTCTCATCTCAGCAAACGTTTTCACACGGCCTCGGCCGGAACGTTCAAAAAAACCACATGCTTCCACGGAAACTTCTGGAGAGCAGGGCGAGGAGTACCCGGTGACTGCAAGGCAATCCCCATTCCGGCCAGCGACGCTGCAGGATGCAGATGTGCTCGCGAGACTCGTCAATTACGCGGGCGAGGGCTTGCCACTCTATTTGTGGGAACGACTGGCCAAGCAGGGTCAGGCTCCGTGGGAGGTGGGGCGGGAACGGGCCGGGCGTGAACAAGGAAGTTTCTCGTATCGCAACGCGACGCTGATTGATCATCAGGGCCAGGCAGAAGGATGCCTCATCGGCTACGAAATTCCCGATCACCCGGCCCCCGTGGGTCCTGAGATGCCGGCGATGTTCAAGCCTCTACAGGAGCTGGAGAATCTGGCTCCCGGTACCTGGTACGTCAACGTGCTGGCCGTTCTACCAGCGTTTCGTGGAAGGGGTTTTGGCAGCGAGTTGCTCAAGCTTGCAGATGAGACTGCGCAAGCACTTGGGAAGCGCGGCATGAGTGTCATTGTTTCCGATGCCAACGCGGGCGCGCGACGGTTGTATGAGCGGTGCGGATATGGGGTAGCGGCAATGCGGCCGATGGTCAAGGAGGACTGGGTCAATGACGGCCAGAACTGGGTGCTGCTGACGAAAGATTGCTGAGGACTCAGTGCCCGAGGAAGTCGAGCAGATCCTTGGTCAACCGCTGCCTGTGGGTGGCGAACAGGCCGTGCGGCGCACCGTCGTACTCGACCAGCCTGCTGTCCTTGATGCCCTTGGCTGCGAGGCGGCTGGACGCATCGATCGGCACCGTCTTGTCCTCGGTGCCGTGGATGATCAGCGTGGGCACCGTGAACGCCGGCAGATCGGGCCGGAAGTCGGTGCCCGAGAACGATTTCAGGCAGGCCAGCGAGGCTTTCAGGCTGGACTGCATCGCGACGCTGCGCGCCCACTCGAGCAAAGGCTCGCTGACCGGACCCGACCCCGGTGCGCCATCGAAGAACTTCTTGAAGAAGCCGGACAGGAACTTCGGGCGGTCCTCGTTGAGGAGACGGGCCGTTTCGTCGAACGCTGCCTGGTCGGCGCCGCGGGGGTTATCGGGCGTCTTCAAGCGGAAAGGCAGCACCGACGACACCAGCACCGCCTGCGAGATGCCCTTGCTGCCGTGGCGCGACAGGTATCTAGCGACTTCGCCCCCACCCATCGAAAAGCCCACCAGCACGGCATCGCGAGCGCCGGTTTGCTCCAGTACCGCAGCCAGGTCGTCCGCGAGCGTGTCGTAGTCGTAGCCGCTCCATGGCTGCGACGAGCGGCCGAAACCGCGACGGTCGTACGCGATCGCCCGGTGGCGGGCATTGGCGATGGCCAGCGCCTGGTCGTCCCAGCTGTCCGCAGACAGGGGCCAGCCGTGGATCAGGATCACGGGCCGGCCCGTACCCCAATCCTTGAGGTAGAGCCGGGTCTTGTCGGTCGTGGTGATGAAATCCATGGAAACCTCTTGGGTGGAACAAACGCTCGCCGCCTGCGGACCGCCGCAGCGACCGAACGGGCCTCTGCAATTCTTCCTGGGCGATCATTCCTGCGATCATTGCGGTCCGGATGCCGGGCATCTATGCGCCAGCGCACATGGGCCAGGTGGCCCGCGCACCGCCATTCTGTGAATTGTTGAGCCGGATCGCCCGCGTTGAGTCTAGAGTGGCTCCACGCAGGTTCGGTTTCCGGGGGAAAGCGGGTGCCCAGGCAGGGAACAGTGATCGGGAGGTTCGCCGCAGTCCTCATGGTGGCTGGCGTGGCAGCGATCTCGGCGCGCCAGGCGGATGGACTGCGTACTGCGGAGGCGGCGAATCCCGTCCTCGTGGGCCGGGTGACGGAAGTGACTGACGGGGACACGATCCGGGTGCAACTGGCGTCGGGTCCGATCACGGTCCGGTTGCATTCCATCGATGCACCGGAGCGGGACCAGCCTTACGGGCGGGACGCGTTCGCGACGTTGTATGCCCGAGTTGCAACCCGAACCATCGAGCTTTCGATCATCGAGCAGGATCGCTACGATCGCCAGGTGGCCGTGGTGTTTGTTGACGGCGCGAATGTGAATGCAGAGATGGTGCAACAAGGGCACGCATGGGCGTATCGCGAATACCTGACGGATCTCGATTACTGCCGGTGGGAGGGAACCGCCAGGGCACAACGCAAGGGGATCTGGGCTCTGCCGCCTGCGGAGCAAGTGGCACCCTGGGAATGGCGCGATCTGGGCAGGGGGGAGCAGTTTGTCCCAACGGACTACACGACGAAGTCGGTAGGGGACTGCGTCAAGGCGGCGGGGATCCGGG
>JANNNQ010000217.1:0-3368 GCA_031398625.1 Pseudomonadota bacterium | reverse complement strand
CCGCCGCCGCGACATGGAGTTCGAATCAGCCCTGGTGGAGGAATTCATCCAGGCGATCGGCATCTATCCGACCGGCACGCTCGTTGAACTGAGCGACGGTCGTATCGGCGTCGTCGTGGAGCAGAACCGGCGCCGCCGCCTGCAGCCCAAGGTCATGGTGCTGCTGGATGCTGCGAAAGCGCCGTTGCCCGGCACGCAGACCATCGACCTCATGATCGAGAGCGCCAGCGACGCCGACGTCCATGTCGTCAACTGCCTGGAGCCCGGCGCCCATGGCCTCGATCCAGACGAGTTCTTCCTATAGGGGAGCGCTGTTTACCTACATGTGCCAGGCGACCAGCGATCCCACTGATTGAAAGACTACGGTCGCAATAGTGTCGCCAACATCAAATGGCAGTATTCCAGAGGTTCCATCAGCCGCCTTCCCGCCATGCACCGCCGCCACAGCATCCGCCATGAACTCCATCACCCATCGCGATGAAGTCTGCATCCGGCTGACGCCCCTGCTGCACGTGGCGGCCAGCGAGGGCCGTGTCCTTGGTGTACTGGTCCTGAGGATCGAGAACCTCCGCACCGTCAGGCTCAGTCGCGGCTACGCCATCGGCGACGCTCTCATCGCCCACGCACGGACTGCCGTTGCCACTGTCGCGCGCAAGCATGACTGGAGCGCGCGGATCGGCGACCAGGAATTCGTACTGGTCATCGCCGGCCTCATGAATGCAGCCCAGATGCAGCTGGCAGCAGCCAAACTCCTGCGGACCCTCACCGATTCGCTGGAGATCGAAGGCGACCGCATCCCCCTCCAGGCACGCATCGGCATCGCCTGCGCACCCGAGCACGGGCTGGAGTCCAGCACATTGCTGCTGGCCGCGGAGAACGCGTTGCTGCAAGGGGAGCAGCGCAACGAACAGGTTGCTATCTTCGTCAACGCTCCCGCCACCGGCGACCAGTCCGACTGGCGCATCGAGGAGCTGTTCGACAGCGCCTTCGAGCGCGGTGAATTCGAGTTGTGGTACCAGCCCAAGTTGCGGCTCGCCGATCGCAAGCTGACTGGCGCAGAAGGGCTCACGCGCTGGAAGAGCAGCGTGCTCGGCCTCATATCGCCGGGCCGGTTCATTCCGATTGCCGAACGCTGTGGCCAGATCGAGCGTCTCACGTGGTCCTCGATCAACACGGCGTTGCAGCAGCAGCAGGAGTGGAACGACTCCACCCTTTCGGTAGCCGTGAACGTTTCTGCGGTCTGCCTGAAAGGCGACGACATCGTCACCCGCATCCGCAATGCCCTGGGGCTGTGGGGCGCCAATCCGGAGAAGCTCACCGTCGAGGTGACCGAAAGCGCCGTGATGCAGGATCCCGCCGCGAGCTTCCGCATGCTGCAGGAAATCCGCTCGTTGGGAGTACGCATCTCCATCGACGACTTCGGGACCGGCCAGTCGTCGCTGTCCTACTTCAAATCGCTGCCGGCAGACGAATTGAAGATCGATCGCAGCTTCGTCATGAACATCAAGGACGATCCTGCCGACCGGCACATCGTCCAGACCATCATCGAGCTGGCGCACCGCCTGGGGCACGAAGTGGTTGCGGAGGGTATCGAAGACGCCGAAACAGCGCAGATCCTTGCAGACCTGCACTGTGACATCGCGCAGGGTTACTACTTCGCGAAACCCATGCCGCCTGCCGAGTTCCGCCAGCTGGCAGAGGGACAAGCCCCTCGATTGCAGGCACCCGCCGCTGCCAGCAGCGGCTGAAAACCTGCCATCAATCTCCTCAATCGATCACGTCAAACGATCAGGCGCGGCGACGCTGGCCCGAATTCGACGAACGCGAAGGCCGGCCGCTGCTCCAGCGCCGCCCACCCTGCGCAGGTTTGGCCTGCTGCTGGGCCGGAGGATCTGCGCGCACGATGCGGGCGGAAGGGGAAGGCGGCGAAATCGCAGGGAGCGGCAGGCGCTCGATGGACCGGCGCAGCAGCCGCTCGATGTCACGCAGCAAGCCGTTCTCATCCGGTGAAACGAGCGAGACGGCAATGCCGCTGGCCCCTGCCCGTCCCGTGCGGCCGATACGGTGCACATAGTCTTCCGGCACGTTGGGCAACTCGAAGTTCACCACGTAGGGCAGCTGGTCGATGTCGAGTCCGCGCGCAGCAACTTCCGTTGCGACGAGCGCTGTGATGCGCCCTTCCTTGAAATCGTTCAACGCCTTGGTGCGGGCCGCCTGGCTCTTGTTGCCATGGATCGCACCCGTGGCGATGCCGTCTTCCTCGAGCTGTTTGGCAAGCCGGTTGGCACCGTGCTTCGTGCGCCCGAAGACCAGCACCTGCGGCCAGTTGTTGGCGCGGATGAGATGCGAGAGCAGCACCCGCTTCTGGTCCTTCGGCACCATGTGTACCTGCTGCGTCACTGCCTCGATCGGCGCATTGCGCCGCGCCACTTCGATCGACACCGGCCGGGTGAGCAGGCGCTCCGCCAGCGTGCGGATATCGTCCGAGTAAGTAGCCGAGAACATGAGGTTCTGCCGCGTCTGCGGCAGCAGCTTGATGATGCGCCGGATATCGTTGATGAAGCCCATGTCGAGCATGCGGTCGGCCTCATCCAGCACGAGGATTTCGATCTGCCGCAGGTCTGCCGTGCGCTGCTGGACATGGTCCAGCAAGCGGCCAGGCGTCGCTATCAGGATGTCCGTGCCACGACGCAAGGCATCGATCTGCGGGTTGATGCTCACGCCGCCGAAAATGGTCTGCGAAAACAGGCGCAGGTACTTGCCATAGGTGCGGACGCTTTCGCCCACCTGCGTCGCGAGCTCGCGCGTGGGCACGAGGATGAGGGCGCGCGGAGCCCGGCCCGGTGCACTGCTGGCCTTCAACTGCAGGCGCTGCAGCAGCGGGAGCGTGAAACCGGCGGTCTTGCCCGTGCCGGTCTGGGCACCTGCAAGGATGTCGCGACCGGCGAGAATCTCAGGAATGGCCTGCGCCTGGACGGGCGTGGGAGTGTCGTAGCCGTTTTCATGAACGGCACGCAGCAGTTCGGGCAGAAGCCCTAAGGGTTCAAATGACATGTGGGAACAATCCTCGACCAGCCTGCTGGGGGTAACCCCAAGTCCGGTGAGGCGGGAAGTCAAGTTTCGGGGTATTCCGCTTTGACAAGCGGCTGTTGAGAAACCCCGAGAGGCGAACAGGCTTTCCGGACGAAAGCCGTTGAGTGCGCGCGGACTATACAGGAATGCTGCGATGAAGCAAGGAAAGGGGCTACAGGCTACAGGCTACAGGCTACAGGCTACAGGCTACAGGCTACAGGCTACAGGCTACAGGCTACAGGCTACAGGCTACAGGCTACAGGCGAAGAGAAGCGCAGTTGCGCTGCAAGTTCCAT
>JANNNQ010000285.1:0-15831 GCA_031398625.1 Pseudomonadota bacterium | reverse complement strand
ATGCCTCATCGAGCATTCCTGCCTATCTCGAGAACGAACTCACGCTTGCCGACGTAAGCGTGGATGCTCTCGATGAACTCCTTGGGTTCGCCTCCGGTGCAAGTACTACTACTCCCACAACTGGTTCATTCATGGAGGGCTTCCTGCAAAACCTCTTCGCGCAGATGACAGCGTGGCTCGCCGATGCAGGAACCCTGCCAGTCAGCGCTGCTCCCGAGACGCGCTGCTGCCTCGGCAGTCGGCGCCACGATGACATCGGGATTCCAGTCCCGTATCTGCTCCAGGGTGACCCGCCGCGAAGCACCGACCGCTCCCGCTACATTGACGGCTCCCAGCCACTGCGCGAATTCGGCGTTGCGTTCCCCATCCAGGCACGGGGCGAGACCGTCCGGGGAACAAGCGAGATAGACTCGGATCGCCTGCCCGTCCTGGCGCAGGATGCCGCGATACTGCGCGAGCAACGGTTCGACGTGGGCAGCCAGCTGTTCGCCTCGGTCCGCCGCACCGAGCAATTGCCCCAGGCGTCGATACGTGGCAGGAATGCGCGCGAGACTGCCGTCAAGGATGATCCCCGGGATTCCGGTGCGCCGCTGCACGTTGTCGAGCGACTCGATGTAGTCGGCAGTGACATCGCCGTAGTCGACATACAGATCCGGCCTGAGCGCCAGCAATTCGCGATCCGCAGCGGGGCCGTCCGGATCAGGCAGCTGCGAGATCAGCACCGGATCCCTGAACTGCGGCGCCATGAACTCGAGTGCGGCGGGTGATGGCGCGTGATTGCGCCCCACCAGCCGATCGGGCACGAGCGTATAGAGCAGCACCTCCGGGGGAGCTCCTGCTGCAAAGACCTTCCCGACTACCGGCGGAACCGCGACCGATCGGCCAGCATCATCAACGAAGGCTTCCTGTCCCCGGGCGACCGGGGCCACCAGGCAGACCAGCAGTGCTGCCACGATCCTGCTACACATGGAACCGTATGTCGTCATATTCTTCAAGATACAACGATGCCTGCAAACAAGTCGAGCGCGCGACGGCTCTCACGGGGTGGCAGTTACCTTCCGCACCGGGATCGGGACATTGCACAGCTCGACGTGCCCCACGTCGTACTGGAACCATTCGTCCTGGCGGTGGCGGCGGGAATCCACGAGCGCGGCGAAGGTCGGGGTGTCGGTTCGCAGCACTTCGAGCTTCACCCGCCCGGCTTCAGGAACATCCGCCGCCACCCGGATCGAGGTAATCGATGTGCGCTCGGGAATCGTCTCGTAGAAACCGAGGACACCCGTACCGCGCTTGAGCGTCGAGAACTGCTCCATCCCCTGCACGACGCGCCCGAAGAGCGTGACGTTGCGATCGAGATGCCGCGGCGCATGCCCGATGACCGCATACAGTTCCGTACCGCCCCCGCTGTCCGGCGCGGTATCCCGGCCCACGCCCACCATGCCGTAGCAATGTGCCAGCCATGCGAGCCCCGCCTCACGGTCGCGCCCTGCGTAGAAGCCGTTGGCGAATCCCACCTCTTTCGCGTAGCCGTCAACGCTATTGAGCGGCGCAAAGGGGAGCTCCGGCGTGAGCGGCACGGCGAACTCGGCTGGCAGTGATCTGGCTGCCGCCTTGACCTCGTGGGCTCCCTCGGGATCCCCCCACTGGACGACGTAGTTGTCCTGCGTCCGGACGATGCCCAGTCCGTCAAAAAATCCCTCGCGGACCAGGGCCTTGATGTTCGCGACATGGTTCGGCGCATAGGCCGGCGCCATTTCAATGACGACTCTGCCCGACGGCAACTCCATATACAGTGTGTTTTCGTCGTCCAGCGGTCGCCAGTCCGCTGGGAGCGATTCGGCGAGCACCGTGGCGGTATCGCGGACCGGAACGGGAGGTGCAGCGGCTGCCTCCCCGCCTTCAGGCGGCGCTTCACCCTGACTGCAGGCGGCTACCAGCGCCGCGGCCCCGATGAGACTTCCCTTTCGCGCCCACCCACTCGCTGCCGTCATCTGTCCGTCCTCCCGGCCTGGTAACCATGGCCTTGCGCCGCAAGCTTATCCGGCCGTGACGGCCTTGTCGCCCGCTTCCAAAGCAGGTACACCTGTTCCGATGCTGCCTCCCTCCTTCCATCCCGCCGTTGCGGCCTGGTTCACTGCGACCTTCCCGGGCCCCACCGAGCCGCAGCGTGCCGCGTGGCCGGAAATCAAGGCGGGCCGCAATGTGCTGATCGCCGCGCCGACCGGCTCGGGCAAGACGCTGTCCGCGTTCCTGGCGGCCATCGATGATCTGGTGCACCGGGGCGTGAACGGCACGCTCACTGATGGCACCCAGGTGGTCTACGTCTCGCCGCTCAAGGCGCTCTCCAACGACATTCATCGGAATCTCGAGGAACCGCTGGCCGGTGTCCGCCGCGAGCTGGCATCCCTGGGACTGCCCGATTTCGAGATCCGCGCGATGGTCCGCACTGGTGATACCGCCCAAGCCGATCGCGTCGCCATGCGCAAACACGCACCGCACATCCTGGTCACCACACCGGAGTCGCTGTACCTGCTGCTCACGAGCGAGTCGGGCAGGCAGATGCTGGCAGGCGTCCGCTCGATCATCGTCGACGAGATCCACGCGGTCGCCGGCACCAAGCGGGGCTCGCACCTGGCATTGTCGCTGGAGCGCCTGGCCATGCTGACCAGCCGTCCGCTGCAGCGCATTGGGCTCTCGGCCACGCAGAAACCCATCGAGGAGGTCGCGAACTTCCTCACCGGTTTACGCCGCCAGCAGGATTTCGGCGATGCCTGCGTGATCGTGAACAGCGGCCACGTCCGCGCGCGCGATCTCAGGCTCGTGCTGCCCGATGCACCGCTTGAACCCGTGATGTCGAATGACATCTGGCAGAACGTGTACGACAGGCTGGCGCAACTCATCTCGGAGCACCGGACCACGCTCGTGTTCGCCAATACCCGCCGGATGGTCGAGCGCGTGACGCGGCACCTGAGCGAACGCCTCGGCGAATCCAACGTGGCGGCACACCACGGCAGCCTCGCCAAGGAACAGCGACTCGATGCCGAGCAGCGACTGAAACGGGGTGAGCTGAAAGCGCTGGTCGCCACGGCATCGCTCGAACTCGGCATCGACATCGGCGATGTCGATCTCGCCTGCCAGCTGGGCAGCCCCCGTTCGATCTCCACCTTCCTGCAACGGGTGGGCCGGGCAAACCATTCGGTCAACGGCCTCCCCAAGGGCCGCCTGTTTCCCCTTACCCGGGACGAACTCGTCGAGTGCACGGCCCTGCTCGCGTCGATCCGCCTGGGCGAACTGGATCGGCTGATCATCCCGCCGCAACCGCTCGATGTGCTGGCCCAGCAGATCGTCGCGGAAGTCGCTTCGCGCGAGTACGACGAGGACGAGCTGTTCACGCTGGTCACCGGCGCCTGGCCCTATCGCCACCTGAAGCGCACGGAGTTCGATCTCATCGTGCGCATGCTGTCCGATGGCTTCAGTACCCACCGCGGCCGGCAGAGCAGCTACCTGCATCGCGATGCCGTGAATCGCCGTTTGCGGCCGCGACGGGGCGCGCGGCTGACGGCCATCACCTGCGGCGGAGCCATCCCCGACAACGCCGACTACCAGGTCATCCTGGAACCGGCTGGCCTCTTCGTCGGCACGCTGAATGAAGACTTCGCCATCGAGAGCAGTGCGGGCGATGTCTTCCAGCTCGGCAACAGTTCCTACCGGATCCTGCGTGTCGAAGGCGGCCGCGTCCGGGTCGAAGACGCGCACGGTCTTCCGCCGACCATTCCTTTCTGGCTGGGCGAAGCACCGGCCCGCACGAATGAGCTGTCGGCAGCCGTGGCACGCTTGCGGATGCAGGTCGACGCTTCGCTTCCTGATCTCAAGCCGGACACCTTGCAGAAAGCCATTGAGCGACTCGCGAGCGAGGAGGATCTGGAACGGGCCCCTGCCGAACAGGTTGTCGAGTACCTCGCGGCATCCAAGGCGATGCTCGGCGTATTGCCGACACAGGACACGCTCGTGTTCGAGCGGTTCTTCGATGAAGCCGGTGGCATGCAGCTGATCATCCACTCGCCCTTCGGCGGGCGGATCAACCGCGCCTACGGGCTCTCCTTGCGCAAACGCTTCTGCCGGACGTTCAATTTCGAACTGCAGGCCGCGGCGACCGAGGACGCCATCGTGCTGTCGCTCAGGGAAACGCACAGCTTCGCGCTCGACGACGTCGCGAAGTACCTGCACAGCAATACGGTAGAGCCGGTACTGACGCAGGCGGTGCTGGACGCGCCCCTGTTCACCACCCGCTGGCGCTGGAATGCCAGCATCTCGCTCGCGATCCGCAGGTCGCGCGCCGGCAAGCGCACGCCGGCGCCGCTGCAGCGGATGGCGGCGGAAGACCTCGTGGCAACGGTGTTCCCCGACCAGCTGGCGTGTGCCGAGAATATCCAGGGCGAGCGCGAGATTCCCGATCACCCGCTGGTGCAGCAGACGCTGCACGATTGCCTGCACGAAGCCATGGACCTGGATGGCCTGGTTGCACTGCTGCAGAAGCTGGAATCCGGCGCCATCAAAGTGGTCGCCAGGGACCTGCCCCATCCTTCGCCACTTGCACAGGAAGTCCTCAACGCGAAACCGTACGCCTTTCTCGACGACGCGCCGCTCGAGGAACGTCGCACGCAGGCAGTCGCTTCGAGGCGCTGGCTGGATCCCACCACCGCGGCAGAGTTCGGCCGCCTCGACCCGGCTGCCATCCAGGCCGTGCGCGAGGAAGCGTGGCCCACGGCCGAAACACCGGATGAACTCCACGATGCCCTGATCCTGCTCGGCGCGATTGCGCTCGAGGAAGGCAAGCGTCATGGCTGGCAACCCTTGTTCCAGACCCTGGCCGCAGACCGTCGTGCCACGGAGTTGCGGGTTGCCGATCGCGCTTACTGGGTCGCTGCCGAACAACTGCCGCTGGCACAGGCCCTGTGGCCAGGCAGCGAACCGGATCGGGCGATCCGTATTCCGGCCGACTACGCAGCACGCCACTGGACTGCGGATGAAGCCCTGGTCGAACTCGTCCGGGGACGGTTGCAGGCGATGGGTCCGGTTACCCACCACGATCTTTCCGCGCTCTTCTCGCTGACGCCGGCAGCCATCGATGCGGCACTGCTCAAGCTCGAAAGCGAAGGCTTCGTGCTGCGCGGCCAGTTCACGGGATCCCCCTCTCTCGAATGGTGCGAACGCCGGCTGCTCGCCCGCATCCATCGCTACACCATCAAGACGCTGCGTGCGGAAATCGAGCCGGTCTCGGCCGCGGACTTCATGCGCTTCCTGCTGGACACCCATGGCATCACGCGCGAGCCGAAGGTCCAGGGTCCGCAGTCGCTGGGGGCGCTTATCGAGCAACTCGAAGGCTTCGAGGTGCCCGCCGCCGCCTGGGAAACGGACATCCTCCCGGCGCGCATGGAAGAGTACGACCCGCACTGGCTCGACAGCCTGTGCCTGTCGGGTCGCGCACTCTGGGTCAGGCTGACGCAACCGAAGGCCGCGACGGCGGGACCCGTACGCACGACACCGATGGGATTGCTCACGCGCAGGAACTGGCCGTTGTGGCAGGCCGCGGTCACCGGCACGCCCGATGTCGCACGGCTCTCTGCGCAGGCGCTGTCACTGAAGGAATTCCTCGAACGCAACGGCGCTTCGTTCTTTGATGAACTCGCGAGCGGTGCCGGGTTGCTGCAATCCCAGGCCGAAGCGGGACTCGCCGAACTGGTGGCCGCAGGACTCGTGAATGCAGACAGCTTCAGCGGCTTGCGCGCCCTCCTCCTGCCCCAGGAGCGCAAACGCAAGCTGGCTGCGCGCGGCCGTCGCATTGCACTGTTCGGCCTTGAAGATGCCGGGCGCTGGAGCCTCATCCGCAAACCGGCCCACACGCTTACCCCCGAACAGCTCGAGCAGATCGCGATGACCCTGCTGAAGCGCTATGGCGTCGTGGCCAAGCGTTTGCTGGCGCGCGAGGCAGAGTGGCTGCCGCCATGGTACGAGTTGCTGAAGGTCTACCGGCGACTCGAGAACCAGGGCTACCTGCGGGGCGGCCGGTTCATCGCAGGAATCACGGGTGAGCAGTACGCCCTGCCCGATGTCATCGCACGGCTCCGCACGCTGCGTCGTGAACCGGCAACGGAAAGACTGGTTTCCCTGTCAGCCGCCGATCCCCTCAATCTCGTCGGCATCCTGACACCCGGAGCCCGGGTGCCGGCGCTGGCAGGCAACCGGATCCTGCTGCGCGATGGCGTGCCGGTCGCGACGTATGCCGGCGGCCGGACCACATTCCTCGTCCCGATGGAACCCGACGGGGAATGGACCGCGCGCAATGCCTTGCTCCACAAACGGGTCGCTGCGCCGCTCCGCCCCAACTGATCACAAGAAGGGTGCTGGGACTGGAGTGGACATCGAACCTATTTGAATGCCGCGACAGTCCCTTGGCTGACCACTGACTTCCCTTTGAGCCTGCTGGCCCCTGACCTTCACGCGGCTCGGGAAGCGTACCATCGCTTCGTGCTCGCCGGCATCGGCGTCAACACGAACAGCCTGCGACGTGGACATCCGGAAGATCCTCGCGTTCTGGGCGACGATCGCTTCCTCAGCCTGCTTCCCCTGCCAGTTCATGCCCATCCGGCCTGCTCCCTTGACGACCTGATCCGGCAGTCCTGCCGGCTCCACTCCCCGACTCCGGAGGCACTTATCGCTCCCGGGCGACAGCGCCTCCCCGCCAAGGTCCGCGCCGTCATCCTTCATCATGCCGTCCACCTGCGAATTGCCACCCTCGCAGAACTTGCGAATCGCTTCGGGCGGTCACCCTCGACACTCAGCGAAACACTCGAACACTACCGGCGAACTCAATCCGGCCTCTTCCTTCTTTCCTTCGGTCTTCCTCATTCGTAACCGAAATACCGAACGCTGGCACCGTTCGTCTGCCTCTGCATGATCCTGCAAAAGGCCAAGATTCTGCGCCAATGATTCGGCCATTCGATGCCTGTCAATAGCACGTTGCGATGTGGACCACGATGTTGCCTCCGCTGTCGGTATTCAACCAGGTGATATCGCATGTCGCACCTCTGGAGTGCGCAGCCAATAGCATGGAAACAAGCTCGTTGTAGAGGTTGTTGTCCTTGTAGATGCAGAGATGATAAATGGGCGCGGCTGGCGCCATCGTTATGCAGGGCCCGCGAGTCGGGTGGTAGGCGCCGTAGACATGGAACGACGACACCACTCCCTGATGATTGGCGGCAAGCGCAGACGAAGCCAGCAACGACAATCCGGCCGCCAGTGCATACTTGAGAGTTGCCCCTCTTTTCCTCGAGCGGCTCCCAGTTGACTCAAGCATAAACGCCTCCTTTGGTTAACGAATTCCCGATTCGAGTCTGATCGACCCTCAAGTCTCTGCAGGGACGCCAAATCCGGTAGCGTGGCTTCCGCTCTTTGGCGAGGCGCGAAGGCATAAGGTCCATGTGCCAATACCGGCTCCCATAAACTCCCTCGGTGCCCTTCACTCAGCCAACTACGCGGCTCAAAGGCACAAGACCCTTATGCCAAACCAGGTGCCCTCAACGCAGATCACCGCAGACTTTCGATGAACTGATCGATGGGGTATGCCGCCCGTTATCTGTCGATCCTTCAGCCCTCGCATCTCCCAGTCGGCAACGCCATCTGACTTTCATTCGTTCCTGGATCGCTCATCAGGCCGTGATCCGACGCATCGCCTCGCTGGCCGCCGTCGCCCGCCACTTCTCCCGCTCCGAAAGCAGTCTCCGAGAAAGCGTCAAAGGCCATGTCCACTATCCCTGATTCGTCGCTCTATCAAACCCCCGAACTCGCGTCGATATGGCCTTACTACTCCGAAGGTTCACGTGCATAGATCCTTTCGTGTCCTCGACCTGGGGAGCGCTCCCAAGAGTTTCCTGGCAGATAGCCAAATAACCGATACCCGGTACGCTTCGCCCTGGGCTCTCTGACAGAGAATGCATATCTGAGGTCTGAACCTCTCTTCTCGTAAACAAGCTAATAAGCTAAACCCGGTACGCCAGATCCCGCTCCGCTCACCCAGGAACAAGGCAACAAGTTATACCCGGTACAGATCCCTCATTTCTTCGCTGAGTTGCTGAACGTTGGAGCCATGTGTTCAGTGCGGCTCCGCCCCGCGGGTAAGTTGCAGTCAGAAATCATGACGTTGCCGTAATTTCTCCTACTTCGCTCTCGAAGCTCTGGATGGCGTCTGGATCTCTGTCATAGAAGCGTTCCCAAAAACTCGTATCGATCCACGCTTCTGGTGCTAGCTGAAAGAAGCCGTCGGTTGTACATGTTACAACCCACGATGGCGCTAACTTGTGCGACACGATTTCGAAGCCGTCGATAGAGAATAGTGCTACTTCGATCTTGTTATCGGAGAGAAGTCTCAATAGCCACTGGCCATTTCGATCAAACTCGATTGCTAAAACTACGTAAACCGCACCAACGGTAATCCACTTCGACGACTCCTGTGGAGTTCCATCTGAACCCAAAAGACGAATACAGCGAACTTTCATCGTGTCTACCTCAGGGCAATAGCAAGGTCTTATAGTCGAGCCCATAAAACACTTCTTTCGTTGTTGCATTCATGTAAAAGCGTGTAGTGACGGAACCACCGAACGGTGCAGGTAGCGGGGCCGTTGTGTACTTTGCAAACCCAGCAGGGATCGCTGAATTGCCAATGCGGCCTGCTTGCACGATTAGCTGAGAATTTGCAATCGCCTCCGGGGTCAAGGTTCCAGCAGCAGTAAACTGAGAACTAATTTGCTCACCCCGCAACTGCTGAACTAGACGGGGGCCGTTCGCGATGTTTTGAGCGCTCGCACTGCCTACCCCTGTCGTAACCCTCACAACTTGTCCCGCCCTCGCGATGAGGGCGGCCGTGCCACCCGAGGCAAAGAGCTGCGCCGCGGTTGTAGTCCAGTATGCCGCTTGATATTGACTCGAGGTAGTGTCGACCGAGGCGGCGCCGAGACCTGTCGATTCTCTTGCGGCCCGCGTCAGACCGAACGTCAGGGCGTCCCCTAAACCCGCAAACTCATTGACCAGCCATTGGGGCAGGGAAGGTGGTATCCAGCGAATCGTCTCAGGGGCACCCGGACCGAATGCCACTACCGGATTGAACGAAGGGGTAGCACCTGTCGGCGAGCCTGAAGTGGTGGATCCACGATCGAAGGGTCCCCTGTCGACTCCGCCGCTGAAGTTGAATCCCCAGCTGACGCTGTAGCCTCCTTTATCCTTGCGCACCTGGAGGGGCGAGAACAGCACGGCCACGGCAGCATTCGCAAGGGCAACGCCGGCTGGCCCGCCCATGATGGCGCCAACTGCGTAAAGAACAGCAGCAATGATCACGTTCACGCTGGAGCGGACGAAGTTCCATACCCTTTTGAATAGATCACTCAACCACGAGTATCCGCTCGGATCGATGAGGCTCAAGGGGTTGTTCATTACGTAGCTGTAGCGGTTAAGACTCTGGCTCATCAGTGGGGCCTGGATGAACGGGTCCGCGGAAATGAACCGGCCGATGTTGGGGTCGTAGACCCGTCCGTTCATGTGGACCATGTCCACGTTGTCGAGCTGCTCGTGAAATGTGAACCCGCGATGGGTGAGGGCGGCGATACTGGTCCAGTCCGTGGACGTCGGGCCGCCTGACCAGGTTTGGGCATTGCGTCGCTTGCCGAATGCGTCGTAGGAGAGGCGCTGGACCACGGTGCCGGACTCATTGGTGATCGTGTCTACGCTGCCCAGGTGATCCTTGTGCAGGTAGCGCACGTCGTTGGCGCTGTTGCTCCGGAGCGTGCGCACCGCGATGGCCTCATTGCCGGCGAGGACGTAATGCTTGTACTCGATTACGCCGGAGGGTTTGGTAACCCGCTCGAACAGGCCGCCGATATAGATCGTGGTTTCTGTGCCGGCTGGCAGCGGACCGCCAGCTGCGGTTACAGCCACCTGCTTGTAGCGCCCCCGCCCGGCGCCGTAGGAGAACTGAGCATAGCTGCCCCCCTTGTTGATCCGGTTCGGCAGGTTGTACGAGAACCAGGTGAGCGCGCTGCCGTTCTTCGCCGACATGTTGCCGTTGGCGTCATAGGTCAGCGTGTTACTACCGGCGCCGGTCACCGCATGGGGGCGCACCGAGCCCGCCCCTTGCGTCGGGTAGCTATAACTGCCTACATCGGATTTCACCGTGATGTTGCCGGCAGCGTTGTAATCCACATTCAGGTTCTGGACTCCGTTCAGGGTCGACGTGTCGAGTCGATACAACGTGTCGTAGGCGAAGTCTTCGGTAAGGTTCTGTATCAAATCCCGCCGCTGAGTGAGGTTGCCTACCCTGTCCCACTGGTAGGCCAGGTTCTGGACCTGCGCCGTCGTGCCGGTAGTGCGGGTATCGAGCTGGCCCGTCAGGTAGTCGTAGTCAGAGAGTGTATGCAGGCCGTTGCCATACTGCTCATCGATCGCCTGGCCAGCTGGGTTGGTCGCCACCTGTTGCCAGTAGACCGTGGCGGGGTTGTAGGCGTCCTTGACCGCCTGCAGCAGTCCGTAGGCGTAGTCATACTGGATCTTTACCCGCGAGTTGGCGACTGCAGATGTGCTGTTCGGGTACGTCACCGATTCGAGCTGGCCGGTGGCGGAGCTGTAGGCATTGTTGACGCTAAAAGTTGTCGTGTCCGCTGTCGTGTTGACCTGCGAGGGTCGGCCTAGCGAGTCGAAGAAGTACGCCTCAGCGTAGCCGCCCGGAGACGTCACCGTCGCCAGCTTGCCGAAGTTCTTGCTGGCAGCGGAAGTTCCATAAGTCCAAGTCGTAGTGCCTTCTGGCTCATCTCGCGTCTTGGGCCGCGAGACCTTGTCATAAGTAAAGGTGACGGTCTGCGCCTTCGCGTCAGTTTGTGTATTCAGCTCTCCCGTTCTGAAGTACGTATACGACCAGTTGCCCATATTGGGATCGCTGGTGGTGAGCTTGAACCCCCGGATATTGAATGTATTGGTAATGGTGTTGTTCAGCGGATCCTTCGTTGTCAGCAGATTCCCGAACTGATCGTATGTGTAGTACGTATTCCCGCTTGCCGGATCTATCATCTGTACGACTTGCCCAATGGCATTCATCGTTTTGGTCGTGACATTGTTGTTTGCATCGGTCTGCGTGTGGACCAACCGGTTGTACGCATACTGCGTCGTTTGGGAGCCGGTATTGGTCTCGCTGATCTGTCGCTGTTCCTGGGTAGGCCGGCCGACTAGGTCGTAGGTAAAGGTGGTGTAGTACGCCGGGAAGCCGGCAAAGTACGGCTGGCTCTTCTGCGAAACTCTGCCCTGATTGTCATAGTTCGTCGCCACGACCGAGTAAGCCCCCGAAAGCGTCTGGGACTGGTCATACTTGATTCGACCTTGGGCATCGAACGCCTGAATCGCGGTCCGGATCGTGGCGCCTGATGAGTTCAGCTGCTGCTCGGTGACCTGGTAGCGCAGCAGGCTGTTGCCGCAGTAGCCGTTGCCAACATTGCAGGCCGCCAAACCCCATGTCGTTGCGGTGCTGTCTGGGCGGTTCTCCCGCGTCTTTCTTCCGAAGCCATCGTACTGCCAGGATACCGCAATCCCGTTCGGATCGGTCGCCGTCAACGGCACTCCCAACGCGTAATCGTAGGTCTTGGTGGCTGTTTCGTTCTCCGCGTTGGTGATGGATACCGGGAACACGCCCTTGGATCCGTAGCTCGTGGTCGTGACCCGATTTGCGATACCGGTCGCACTGACAGTCTGGGTGGTCGGGTGGCCAAACGCGTTGAAATCAAAAGTCGTGGTGACTGTTGACGCACCAATAGACGGTTCAATAATCTGCTGCTTTACACGGCACATCGTCGGATTGGCGGAATCCGAAACAAGGTTCGTGGTTCGAGTCTGGCCAGAGAGTATCGACGTCGAGTTGGTCACCGCCTGGGTTGTTACGAAGCCCAGACACCAATTCGCAGTGTCATTGGTAATGGTATTGGCGGTCTGCGTCGTGAAAGTCTGACCGCTCCCGGTCAGGTCTGACGTTGTAACGGTCGAATTCGTAGGATTGCCATAGCTATCCACGGTCATGGATGTCGCGACTTGCGAAATACCTTGTCCGTTATAGCTCCCGGCCACTTCCATGTTCGCCTGAGTGCTCGCGCTGACATATGGATAGTGGCGATCGTTGTACGCAGTCGCATTTGTCACCAGATCCGAGTACGTGTTGGTCGTACTGGTGATTGTCTGTCCCGCGCCATTGCTCTGGATCGCGGATGACGCAGACACCATGCCGATGTAGGGGAAGTCCTGCCGGTAGTTCCAGGTATTCCTGATGTTGGTGCGGCTGTCGGTGGCGCTGCGCTGAGCGAAACCCAGAAGTCCCCGACCCTGCACGTTCACACGCGCGCTGGAATAGGTATGGCTGACAGTGTACGTACCGCCCACTCCGTCGCTGGCGCTGTACTGCTTGACCACCTGGATCGCAGCCTGAACGTCGACAGCCGGATAGCTAGCACCGGATCCTTTGGTGTACGTGTTTGGATCAGTCAACGCTGCGTAGGTCAAAGAGATCGTGTTTCCGAATCCATCCTGGATTGCCGCAACCAAATCGCCTGCTATGCCGTTATGGAGACGGTACTTCCATACGTTCGAGGCGTCGGGATACATGAGGTCGAGAAGTCCGTCCCCATTGACGTCCCCCAGCCTGGCGGCTTCCCGCGACACCACTGGAACCGTGGTAGAGACATTGGGATCAAAGCCATTTCCGTTGGATACCAGGAGTTGCCAATGGGTCGACGTGGAGCCCGCCCAGAGCAGGTCCTGTTTACCATCATTGTTCCAGTCCAGCGGCAGCTGATTTCCGGCGTTGATGCCCAGTTGAATCTGTGGACCGATTCCTGTGCCCGTGCCGAACCGCACGTTCAAACCCGGCGATTGATCGCTACCCAAGTAGGTCAAGTCGGAAAGTCCATCGCCATTGATATCAAGCACGCGGGGACCCCCAAAGTAGTTCCGATAGTCGGGAACGGTGGGGAATGCCTCCTCATAGTAGGTTCCATTGGAAAGCAAGACCTGGGTAATGAGATATTCAATGGGATTCATCGGATCGTTGTTGATGTCGTGCCAGATCAGCAGCGGAATCACGAGGTCACCCCGGCCATCGCCGTTGAAGTCCGCGAACTGGAGATCGGAAAGATCCCAGCGGTCTCGCGGGCCCTGGAAATTCAGCGGGCCGAAGCCATCTCCGCTCGGCGCCGAGTACACCAGGACCGGCGAAGAGAAGCCGCTTCCGGAATTCAGTTGCACGTATAGACTCGCCCCGTTCACCCTGATCAGGTCTTGCCGACCATCGCCGTTGAAGTCAGATACAAAGTTAGCACCCGTGTCGACACCCGACGTGGCTACTATCACGAAAGATGAGCCGTTCCATCGGATTACATTGTAGGCGTTGATGAGTAGGTCGATTCTGCCATCAATGTCGTAATCGATAGGTATGGCACCGCTATATCCGTCGTTATGGGATATGCCAGTGTTGACTCCCAACTCGAAGCCAGCGGCGTTCGCGCGCTTGTACCACCAAGTCGTGCCCGAGGGATAGACGAGATCGGTCAGTCCATCACCAGTGAAGTCGATCGGATACGTATATCCACTCAGCGAACCGATGATGTTTTCAGAAGAAACCTCGGCTCCCAGACCGGATTGGCTATCCAACCACGAGAGGGTCGTCGCGGCGAGGCAATTGCCCCCGGAATCACATTCCTGCACCGACGCGAGTCGACTCTGTCCACCTGTGCCGCTGCTGTTGTAGGCCAGCTGATATCGCCGGACGAGAACGAATCCGGATCCGCTGTTGTGGTGGGTTTCGAGACGATTGAGACGCTTGGTTTCCCTGACCACTCCACCCACGTAGTAACCGGACAACAGATCGCTGGGGGGACGATCGTCCCAGAATAACTTTACCTTGGAGGGACCCGATGAAACACCGGCTGATACATTGGTCGTGTAGACAATCTCATTCGGCCGGTAGCTACCATTCGGCGCGCCGTCCTCCAGATAGCTGATCGTCATCGTGTTGCCGGCACGGTCACGGACTTTGTTCAACGCCCAAGAGCGGGCCGTGGTCGTAAAGCCCGGGGCGGTGGACTCGATGCGCGAATCGGCGGAGTTGCCGTATTCGTAAATCAAGCCGCTCTTGGCCTCAAGGATGAAGTACGCCGGGCCGTTGCCCGCCGTGTCGTACGCAGTGATGCGGCCAAACGTCTCGATCTCAGTCTGATATACAGATCCCGAGAGACCATAGGCCGTACCGCCCGTGCGCCGCAGCCGGTTGCCGTCGATGCAAAACACATCGCTGGTCGTGAGCGATATGCGGTCGTTGGAACTGTCCTGGACCAGCGTCTTCTTGCAGCGCTCGATCGTCGACAGGCCGCCGAGATTCCAGCCGATGCCCAGCAACCCGTTGCCTGCACCGCTCTGGTATTCGATCGATAGCTGCGGCTGCACTCCCGCGATGCCCGGCGGGACCACTATCGGGATGGAGTAGGTAGCCGCGCCGGTATCGGAGACGGCAAAAGAACCGACCGTGTGGCCGACCGTATTGGCCGTGAGTGAGGCGGCCGGCGCGGTGGGATACGTGTTTTGTGGAGAGGCAGTAAAGCTGCCGGAGGAAAGCGTATTCGCGATGTGATTGGTGCCCGAGGGCACCAAGGCCTGGTAGTACAGCCCCGCACCGCCTGTTCCATCGAAGTTGCCCGCTATCAGCCGGGTACTCGTACCGTCAGAGGCGACGTTGGAAGTAAGCGTTGTGGGCGAAGCGGGGAAGACCGCGCCACTGGCGTTTGAGTGCAGTATGGAACTGGAACCGATGCTGACCCGGCGTTGCAGAATCGCATCGTCCCGACCGTCGCCGTTGAAGTCACCTACTACCACCGTATGGGTGAGGGGCGACCAGTCCACGCCGTTCGCCATGCGTCCCCAGGTCTGCACCCCTGCCAGCTGGAACAACGAGCCGCTCGATTGCGAGAATGCCACGCCGTTCATGGCTGCCGGATAAGTCGTCAACGGGATCGGGATGTCGAAGTCGATGAGGATGGCATTGGGTCGTCCCTGGACCAGAAGATCCGCGCGGTTATCGCCGTTGAACTTGCCGGCGAACACGAAAGCGGTCGGAGCTGACCAGTTCAATCCCAGATAGCCGTCGTTCCATGTCTGCGTGGGCCCGGCAGTGAACTGCCCACCCGTACCGGCGGTGACCACGGCGTGCAGCCCGCCGCGCAGCGTGGCTTGCAGGAACAGGTCCGCGCGGCTATCGCCATTGAAGTCACCCGCCACCAACTTGTGCTGATCGGCCGTCCAGCCGAGGCCCAGGTGGATGCTGGCGACGGTTTGCTGGATGCCGACCAGCTTGCCTTCCGCATTCGCATGCAGCAAATAACTGTCGCCCGGTGAGTTCCGTTGCATGAAGACATCGGCACGGCCATCGCCGCTGAAATCGGCGACGAGCGCGGTATAGGCCCCGTCCGACCAGGGGATCCCCAGATAATTGCTCTGCCAGCTCTGCAGGTGAGTATCAGGCTGGCCGCTTGTGCTGGACACCGCAATCCCGCTCAACTTGCTGCCGTCCCGGGCGAGGTACAGCAGATCGGTGCGGCCGTCGGCATTGAAATCGCCTGGATACAGATAGTAGTCCTGCTCGCTCCACGGCGTCGCCGCCTCCGCGCCATTTCCCAGAAGGAGCAAGCCGAGGGTAAGCCACGCGAGCGGAGTGACCTTGACCCTGCGATATAGTCGTCTACTGAACATGGTTTCTTT
>JANNNQ010000269.1:0-4870 GCA_031398625.1 Pseudomonadota bacterium | reverse complement strand
AGTCGTAGTAGTAGACGCGCCCCAGGTCGCCGCCCTTGATCACTTCGGCCATCTTGCGGACGGCACCCGTATAGATGAACGTGTGGTCGACAATCAGCACGAGCTTGCGCTTGTTGGCTTCATCGACCAGCTTGCGGGCCTGCAGGGAGGTTTCCGCCATGGGCTTCTCGAGCCATAGGTGCTTGCCTGCCTTCAAGGCAGCCATGCCCAGCTCGAAATGCGTGCTGACCGGGGTCGCAATCGCAATCGCGTCGATTTCAGGGTCTTTCAGCAAATCCTGGAAATTCGTGGTGATCTTGATGGCGGGAAAGCGCCGCTGGACCAGCTCGAGCTTCTTCGGGTCGAGGTCGGCCACTGCCGCAATCGTTCCGCCGCTGATCTCTGCGAAGTTGCGGACGAGGTTCGGGCCCCAGTAGCCGTAGCCGATAACGCCAATCTTGACCATGCTGTCGTCCTGAAGGTAGCTGTTGGGAATTGCCAGAGAACTTAATTCGTGTGCCGGGTGTCGCCGATCACGCGCGCAGGGACACCGGCGACGATTGCGTAATCGGGGACATCCTTCGTGACCACCGCGCCAGCGCCAATCAGGGCGCCCTGGCCGATCGTGATGCCGGCGATCAGCGTGACGTTCGATCCCACTGAAGCGCCTTTGCGAATCCGCGTGGTTTCGACTTTCCAGTCCGCTTCGGTCTGCAGCGAGCCGTCAGGATTGGTTGCACGAGGAAAGAGATCGTTGGTGAACATGACGCCGTGGCCAATGAACACTTCGTCCTCGATCTGGACACCCTCGCAGATAAATGTGTGCGAAGAGATCTTGCACCGCTCACCGATAGTCGAGTTCTTCTGGATTTCGACGAACGCACCGATTTTCGTGTCGGCGCCAATGGTGCATCCGTAAAGATTCACCAGGGTGGGCTGGAAAATCCTGACGTTCTCGCCCAGTACGCAGCTGTCGGCTACAGGCATGCGGAGTCCTTGTTCAAGCCTTGTTCCAGATGGAGGGAGTCTTCAGGTGAGGGCCGCAGGATAGTGCGCCGCCGCGAAGGATTTATTGTCGCGTTCATCATTTTGCACAGGATGTTGTGTAGCGAATTCCGACAGTTGAGCCCGTTTGGAGGTGTTGGTGAGACGAGGATGGCAGTCGGGCGATGTCATGCAGTCCTGCTCTGCTGAGCGCGTCTTGAGCGGCAGTTCGGGCGCCACAGAAACGAAGGGCGGCCAGCCTGTCGGTCGCCGTCGCGGCACCATCGATAGCTTACGCGGCTAGCAGTCCTTCACCTGTCGGGCTTCTTTACACCTCGTTGCCCTTGCAGCGCAACAGGAAGTTGGCTTGGAGGAGTTGGCAGCCGAACTGAGGGGATAGACGCCTGATTGTCGGGACACTTTGATGAACAGGATCACAGTTTGGGGGTGGTATCGGCCCCTTCAGCTGCTTCGCCGTTCCGTGGCATAGAACTTGCTCGATATGGCGGGCTGCCTGCTGAGTCCAACAAGGATTTTGTCCAACATGATGTCCACGCTTTCTCGCGCCTCGGAATGGCTGAAGCCCAAGATTGCCCTCGCGAGCGTCCTGCTCGCCGCGGTTCTGCTCGGATCTCCTCTGGCTGCCCAGGCGGCCGACCCCAACCAGGGTCCGGGCGGTCCCATCCTGGTGGTCACCAATGGAACCACCAACTTCGGCCGTTTTTATGCCGAGATCCTCAGGACAGAAGGACTGAACTCATTCGCAGTAGCAGACATCAGTGCGGTCAACGCAACGCTGCTCTCTTCGTATGACGTCGTCCTGCTTGCCAGGACAGCGTTGACCAGCGGCCAGGCCACCACCTTCACCAACTGGGTTACCGCTGGCGGCAACCTGATTGCGATGGATCCGGACGCCCAGCTTTATCCGCTGGCGGGGATCTCTGCCACCGGAACCACGCTGTCGAACGGGTACGTTCTGATCAATACCGCCAACGGGATTGGCAATGGCATCGTCGGCGAGACCATGCAGTTTCATGGCAATGCAACTCGCGTAACGCTGGGCACAGCCACGTCCCTCGCGACCCTGTACTCGAATGCCTCCACTGCCACCACCAACCCGGCAGTCACGCTGAGATCCGTGGGCAGCAGCGGCGGTCAGATTGCTGTTTTCACGTACGACCTTGCGACCTCGATCGTGTACACACGCCAGGGCAATCCGGCATGGGTGGGGCAGGAACGGGATGGCATCTCGCCTATCCGGTCCGATGATCTGTTCTATGGACCTGCCGCGAGCGATCCACAGCCTAACTGGATTGATCTCACCAAGGTTGCCATCCCCCAGGCGGATGAGCAGCAGCGCTTCCTGGTCAACCTGATTGGCAGCATGAATCTTGACCGCAAGCCGCTACCCCGCTTCTGGTACCTGCCGAATGGCCATCGCGCTGCGGTGATCATGACCGGAGACGACCACGGCAACAACGGATCGGTTGGACGTTTTGAACAGCTGCTGGCCAACAGCCCGGCCGGGTGCTCGGTCGACGACTGGCAGTGCTTGCGCGGCACCTCGTACATTTTCCCGAATACGCCGATCACCAATACGCAGGTAGCCAGCTACTCGGCGCTGGGTTTCGAGATCGGCCTGCATGTCAATACGAGCTGCGCGAACTTCACGGAAACCACCCTGGCTGCATTCTATGACCAGCAGACGGCTGAGTTGGTCGCGAACTTCCCGAGTGTTCCTGCGCTCGTAACCGAGCGGCATCACTGTATCGCCTGGGGCGGCTGGGTTACGCCGGCGAAGGTGATGCTCTCGCGTGGTATTCGTCTTGATACGAATTACTACTACTGGCCCCCGGGCTGGGTCAACAACGTTCCCGGGCACTTTACCGGGTCGGCCATGCCGATGCGTTTCGCGGATCTGGATGGCAGCCTGATCGATGTGTATCAGGTCGTCACGCAGATGACCGACGAATCGGGCCAGTCGTATCCCTTCACCGTTAACACGCTGCTGGATCGTGCCCTGGGCGACGAAGGCCACTTTGGCGTGTACACAGTCAATGCCCATACGGACGTTGGGGTCATTACCGAATCCACCACCGTTATCGAATCCGCACTTGAGCGTGGCGTCCCGGTCGTGTCTGCAAAGCAGATGCTCTCCTGGCTGGACGGTCGCAATGCATCGTCTATTGGTTCGCTCTCATGGGCAAGTGATGCACTTGGCTTCACCATCGCTCGAGGGGCCGGATCCAATGGCCTTACCGCCCTGATTCCCCGGTCGGCCGGCAGTGGTCGCTTGCTGAGCACCGTTACTCGTGGCGGCGTAGACGTGCCGTACGAGATCGTCAACGTCAAGGGCGTCGAGTACGTGTCCATCCCCGCTACCGCCGGCAGCTACGTTGCCAGCTACGCGGCGGATACCTCCCCGCCAACCATCATTGCGCGTGCGCCTGCGCCCGGCGCTACAGGGGTTGCGGCAGCTGCCAAGGTAACGGTTCAGTTCAATGAAGCAATGGATGCAAGCTCCCTCAACTCGAGTACGGTCGAGTTGCGGACAGCAAGCAACGTCCTCGTCGCAGCCACCGTTGCGTATAACTCGGCGACGCTGACCGCGACGCTGACTCCCTCTGCCGTGCTGGCGAACGAATCCACTTACACCGTGACTGTTCGAGGTGGTGCTCTGGATCCGCGCGTCAAGGACGCTGCCGGCAATGCGCTTGCGACGACTTCTACCTGGTCATTCACGACCATGTCCGACGTCTGCCCGTGCACCATCTGGCCTGCGACTGCCGTGCCTGTGAATCCCTCTGCTGCAGATGCAAATGGGGTCAATCTGGGCGTGAAGTTCAGGACGGATGTCAGTGGGTTCATCACTGGGATCCGCTTCTACAAGGGCGCCGCCAACACCGGTACACATACCGGTTACCTCTGGTCCAGCACGGGCCAGCTGCTCTCGTCGGCTACATTCATCAATGAGACATCGACAGGCTGGCAGCAGGTCAATCTGGCCTCGCCAGTCCCGGTCACGGCGAACACCGTGTATGTGGCTTCCTACTTTGCGCCCAATGGTGGTTACGCTGCGGATGCAAATGCATTCGCTAGCGCGGGTGTCGATAACGGGGTACTGCACGCGCTTCAGAATGGGGTAAGTGGCGGTAATGGGGTATATGCCTACGGCTCAAGCGGGGCGTTTCCTTCCGATTCTTGGAATGCCGCCAACTACTGGGTTG
Organism: Pseudomonadota bacterium; assembly: GCA_031398625.1. Classification (GTDB taxonomy): domain Bacteria; phylum Pseudomonadota; class Gammaproteobacteria; order Steroidobacterales; family Steroidobacteraceae; genus CAIUGU01. The sequence goes on along the minus strand of JANNNQ010000269.1, from coordinate 680 downwards.
ACGTGGTATTCAGTGCAAGCGGCGGTTCAGCCGATACCACTCCGCCAAGTGTGGCCATCGCATCGCCGACCACGGCCGATACGTACATGACTTCTTCTGCATCCCTTGTGCTGAGTGGTTCGGCCGGTGACAACGTGGCGGTTACCCAGGTCTCCTGGACCAATGATCGAGGTGGAAGTGGCACGGCTTCAGGCACCTCCGCATGGACAGCCACAGGCATAGCCCTGCAGCTCGGGAACAATATCCTGACCGTTACAGCCCAGGATGCCGCTGGGAACACTTCGACGGATGCTCTGACGGTCACGTACACGCCGCCAACAGGCGACACGACGCCCCCGACAGTCACGGCGCAGACGCCTGCTGGCGGCTCGACTGGCGTACCCCTCTCCACGACCGTCACCGTGACGTTCAGTGAAGCGATGGATGCCGCAACGATCAATACAAACACCGTCGAGTTGCGTACATCGGCCAATGTTCTGGTAACGGCCGCTGTGACATACAGCGGCAACGTTGCCACGCTGACTCCGGGCGCGGCACTTGCGACCTCTTCGTCCTACACGGTCATCGTGAAGGGCGGTGGCACCGATCCGCGGGTCAAGGACCTTGCCGGGAATGCACTTGCTGCCACTGCAACCTGGTCTTTCGCAACCGCCGCGGCCGGTACAGCGAGCAGCATCTGG
>JANNNQ010000263.1:0-18551 GCA_031398625.1 Pseudomonadota bacterium | reverse complement strand
CAACTACCTCGCGTTCGTTAGGCTCGCATCCATCCAACTGTGGCGCGCTTATGTTGATGCGCACCTTGCCGCGGCCGCCCGACTGCAGCAGGTACATGCCTTTCAGGATGCGCTGCTCCGCGCCCTCCGGCATCGCCGGGTGCACGTAGTTCTCGTTCATGCACGCGATGTAATAGAAGATGTTTTCCTGGTTCGCATACATGCGCCTCAGGCCATCCTGCACGATGACCGCAAGCTCGTACGCAAAAGTCGGATCGTACGCCACGCAATTTGGCACCGTCGTGGAAGCCAGCAGGCTGTGGCCGTCCTGGTGCTGCAGGCCTTCGCCTGCGAGCGTGGTCCGGCCCGCCGTGCCGCCGATAAGGAAACCGCGTGACTGGATGTCGGCTGCCGCCCAGATGAAATCGCCGACGCGCTGGAACCCGAACATCGAGTAGTAGATGTAGAACGGGATCATGTTGATGCCGTGGTTCGCGTAGGACGTGCCCGCGGCGATCCAGGAACACATCGCGCCGCTTTCGTTGATGCCTTCCTCGAGGATCTGGCCCTTCTTGTCCTCGCGGTAGAACATCAGCTGGTCGGCATCCTGCGGCGTGTAGAGCTGCCCCACCGACGAATAGATGCCGATCTGGCGGAACAAGCCTTCCATGCCGAAGGTGCGGGCTTCGTCGGGAACGATCGGCACGATGTTGCTGCCGAGGTTCTTGTCCTTGAGCAGCACCTGCAGGATGCGCACCAGCGCCATCGTGGTCGAGATCGGCCGGTCGCCCGTGCCATCGATGAGGGCCTTGAACGCATCGAGGCGGGGGACGACGAGCGGCGGAGCCGAATCGCGACGCTGCGGGAGATAGCCGCCCAACGCCTTGCGCCGCGCATGGAGATACTGCATCTCCTCGCTGTCCTCGGGAAGCCGGAGGAACGGCGCCTTGACGATCTCCTCGTCAGAGATCTTGAGGCCGATGCGGTCGCGGAACTCCTTCAGTGCTTCGTCATCCAGCTTTTTCTGCTGGTGGGTCGGGTTCACGCTCTCCACGGAGCGGCCCATCATGAAACCCTTGACCGTCTTCGCGAGAATGACCGTCGGCTGCCCGTTGCTGTGCGAAGCGTTGAGATAGGCGTTGTAGACCTTCTGGTAGTCGTGGCCGCCGCGGTTCAGGCGCCAGATATCCTCGTCGGACATGTTCGCGACCATTTCCTTGAGCTCGGGGAACTTGCCGAAGAAGTTCTCTCGCGTATACGCGCCGCCCTTCGACTTGAAGTTCTGGTATTCCCCGTCAACGCACTCTTCCATGACCCGCCGCAGCAGGCCCCTGGTGTCGCGGGCGAGCAGCGGATCCCAGCGGGATCCCCACACCACCTTGACGACATTCCAGCCGGCGCCGAGGAACGCCGCCTCCAGTTCCTGGATGATCTTGCCGTTGCCGCGCACCGGGCCGTCGAGCCGCTGCAGGTTGCAGTTGATGACGAAGACGAGGTTGTCGAGCTTCTCGCGCAACGGCATGGTGAGCGCACCCATTGATTCGGGCTCGTCCATTTCGCCGTCGCCAAGGAATGCCCAGACCTTGCGATCGGACGCAGGCACGATGCCGCGGTTCTCGAGGTACCGCTGGAAGCGGGCCTGGTAGATGGCCATCATCGGACCCAAGCCCATCGACACGGTCGGGAACTGCCAGAAGTCGGGCATGAGCCACGGATGCGGATACGAGGACAGCCCGTTCGGGCTCTGCACTTCGCGGCGGAAATGCCGCAGGTGATCCTCGCTCAGGCGGCCTTCCATGAAGGCGCGGGAATACACGCCCGGCGAGGCGTGGCCCTGGACGAACACCATGTCGCCCGGATGGTCGGCCGATGGCGCGCGCCAGAAATGGTTGAAGCCGACTTCGTACAGGGTAGCCGCCGAGGCGTACGTGGCAATGTGACCGCCGAGTTCCGAACTCTCCCGATTCGCCTGTACGACCATGGCGGTGGCGTTCCAGCGGAGATAGGCCTCGAGACGCCGCTCGATGGCGCGGTTGCCGGGATAGGGCTGTTCCTGGCCGACGCTGATCGTGTTGACGTATGCCGTGTTCGGCTTGAAAGGCAGGTAACCGCCCGAACGGCGGGTGTGGTCAGTCAGCCTTTCGAGGAGGAAGTGGGCTCGTTCCGGGCCGTGGGCCTTCAGTACCGACTCGATGGATTCGAGCCATTCCTGCGTCTCGAGCGGATCGAGATCTTCCAGCCGCGAACCATGATCCATGCGTAGCCTCTTGTAACGAAACCCGACCGGAGCCGGGTGCACTGGACCGCGGCCACCTGCTAGGATGCCGCGGGCCTCAAGGCCCGCCACCATCAAGGCCCAACTTGCGGATTGTCTTGATTAACGTGCGAGCCGTTGCGCCCGGGACACGAGCAGATTCAGCCCGCGCATGATCGGTGTTTGGAATTTTCCGGTCAAGCCAGCCCAAACTTCGCAACGCACCCATATCCCATGCCAACGCCCCGGATTTTACCCGCAGATCACCGGATCGGCCTGACGCAGCGGCGTCGCGACACGCTTTCTGCCGCGACCTTCGAGGGTGCGGATGCCGTACTCCTGATCTGCAATCCCGGGACGGCAGGGACATCGCTTGCCACCCTGCCTTTCGGGGACCTCTGGACTGATCTCTACACCGCCGCCCGTCGCCGCGGGCCGGTCACCCTGTTGAGTGCACGGGTTCCGAGCCGGTCGCGCGCCCTCGTGGCGATCGGCATGTACAAGGAAAAGGCATCGTCCTTCGAGCTGCTGACCCAGGCGGGGCGCCTGTGGAAGGAAATCGCGGGCGCAGCGCCCAGGCGGATCGTGATCGCGACGGTCGGCCTGACCGAAATGGAGGCCGCGCCCCCCCTGGAAGCACTGGTGGCTGCCGCCCTGGCCGGCCTCGCCCCGATGCCCGTCTTCAAATCAAAGCGCAGCCCCGCCCTGCCGCCAGCGAGCATTGCGGTGTTGCATGCTGGCAGCCCGATTGATCTCGCTACGACCTCCGCCTGCCATGCCGGCAACCACCTCGCACGCTGGCTCACGACCTTGCCGCCCGATGTGCTGAATTGCGTCAGCTACCGGAAAGCCCTGCAGTCGCTGGCAGGCGAACGCGGCTGGCGCTTCCAGTTCCTGGATGAAGCCCGCCTCAAACGGCTGGGCGCCGGCGCGTTCCTCGCCGTCTCGCGCAGCAACGCCCGTAAAGGTGCCGGCATCGTTCGCCTGTCGTACAAGCCAGGCGGCCGGATCCGTGGCCGGCTCGCCCTGGTCGGCAAGGGCATCTGCTTCGATACCGGCGGAATCAACCTCAAAACCCACAAGAGCATGGTCCAGATGCACGAGGACATGCAGGGCAGCGCGGTCGCCGTCGGCACGCTCCTCGCGTTGAGCGAGCTGGAAGCACCGTATGCCATCGATTGCTGGGTGGCACTGACCGAGAACGAGATCGGCCCGAACGCCTACCGCCCGCAGGAAATCGTCACGGCCGTGAACGGCACGACGATCCAGGTCGTACACAGCGACGCAGAGGGACGCATGGTGCTGGCAGATACGCTCGCACTCGCTGCACGCGAGAAACCCGACGCCATGATCGATTTCGCGACGCTGACCGGCGCCTGCATCATGGCGCTGACCGAGCGCTACAGCGGCGTCTTCACCAATCGCCCGGAGCTGCGGCTGCTGCTCGAACTGGCTGGCAGGGACAGCGGTGAACGGGTCTGGAACTTCCCGATGGACGACGATTACGACAGCGATCTCGACAGCACCGTCGCCGACATCCTCCAGTGCTCGATGGACGGCAAGGGCGACCACATCCTCGCGGCCCGCTTCCTGAATCGCTTCGTGCCCGCCACGGTGCCGTGGATCCACGTCGATATGTCGGCCAGCAACCATCGCGGCGGCCTGGCGCATATCCCGTCCGACTTCACCGGCTTCGGCGTGCGCTTCGCCACTCACCTGCTGCTCAAGAAAAACCTGCTCAACTCGTGACCGCCTTGCACCTGACTCTCCGCCGTCCCGACGACTGGCACCTGCACCTGCGCGACGGCGATGCCTTGCAAGCCGTGGTGCCATTCACGGCCCGCCAGTTTGCGCGGGCCATCGTGATGCCCAATCTCAGGCCACCGGTGACCACGGTCGCCGCCGCTGCCGCCTACCGCGACCGCATCCGCGCCGCAGTGCCCGCGGGACTGGCTTTCGAGCCGCTGATGACGCTGTACCTCACGGACACCACTTCGCCGGAGGAAATCACCAAGGCAAGCCAGAGTGGGTTTGTCGTCGGTGCCAAGCTCTATCCCGCCGGTGCGACAACCCACTCCGATGCCGGCGTGACGGCAATCGGGAAGATCCAGTCCGCCCTCGCCGCCATGGAAGCCACAGGCCTCATCCTGCAAGTGCATGGCGAAGTCACGGAGGCCACGGCCGATGTATTCGACCGCGAGCAGCTGTTCATCGACCGGGTGCTCGTGCCCGTGACGCGGCAGTTCCCTGGCTTGCGCATCGTGTTCGAGCACGTGACGACGCGCACGGCAGTCGACTTCGTGAAAGGCGCCCGCCCCGGCATTGCCGCGACGATCACGCCGCAACATCTCCTGCTCAACCGCAATGCCCTGTTCACGGGCGGGATTCGCCCGCATCACTACTGCCTGCCCGTGCTCAAGCGCGAACAGGACCGCGAGGCACTGGTCAACGCCGCCACCAGCGACGATCCCCGTTTCTTCCTCGGCACCGACAGTGCACCGCATGCCCGGCATGACAAGGAAAATGCCTGCGGCTGCGCAGGCGTCTTTTCCGCGCATGCGGCCATCGAGTTGTATGCAGAGGTGTTCGAAGCTGCCGGACAGCTTGACCGGCTCGAAGCATTCGCCTCCGAGCGAGGCCCCGATTTCTACGGCCTGCCGCGCAACCGGGACAGGGTGACCTTGAAGAAGGAATCCTGGCAGCCCCCCGCCTTCTATCGCTTCGGCGACCACGAACTCGTGCCGTTCCGCGCGGGCGAAGCCATTTCCTGGCGCTTGCAGGCTGCCGCGCACCCATGAACGAAGCGATTTATTCGCCCGCGATCGGCCAGCGATTCCGCGGCTTCCTGCCGGTAGTGGTCGATGTCGAGACGGGCGGCTTCAACCCCGTCACCGACGCGCTGCTCGAGATTGCAGCGGTGCCCGTCATCATGCACCCAGACGGCCTGCTGGCCCCGGGTCCGACGTGGCGGTTCCATGTCCAGCCCTTCGCGGGAGCGAACATCGAAGCCGCCGCGCTGGCAGTGAACAACATCGACCCGTATCACCCGTTGCGTCCCGCCCTGCCAGAGCGGGAAGCGCTGACGCGCCTGTTCAAGGAAGTGCGCCAGGCCGTGAAGGACAGCGAGTGCACCCGCGCCGTCCTCGTGGGCCACAATGCGTTCTTCGACCTGAATTTCGTCAATGCCGCGACGACGCGGACCGACATCAAGCGCAACCCGTTCCATCCATTCTCGAGCTTCGATACGGCGACGCTGGCGGGAGTGGCGTTCGGCCAGACCGTGCTGGCCAAGGCACTGATGGCGGCGGGCCTCACCTGGAATTCAAGCGAGGCCCACTCTGCGGCTTACGACGCAGAACGCACGGCAGAACTGTTCTGCCTCATCTGCAACCGCTTCAAGGGCATCTACGAGGCTGCCGCGGCCGGGTTCAGCTCTTGACGAGCTGTTGCAGTTCGCCGTTCTTGTACATCTCGACGACGATATCCGAGCCGCCCACCAGCTCGCCGTTGATGTAGAGCTGCGGGTACGTTGGCCAGTTCGAATATGTCTTCAATGCTTCCCTAAGCTCGGGCTCCTCGAAGATGTTGACGTGCGAGAAGCGGGCGTCGGCAGCCTGCAGGGCGCGCACCGCAGCGGCGGAAAAGCCACACTGCGGGAAATCAGGCGTGCCCTTCATGAAGAGCAGTACGGGATGCTTCGCCAGCATGTCCTTGATCCGGTCATTAACGTCCACGGCTACACCTCTCGAAAATGTAATGCGCGTGCGGACACGCGCGTCTGGCGTTGAATTATGGGGGTCGCTCCCCTATTCTTCAAAGCCCTGCCGCAAAATAAACCGCGGCATGCGATCAAGGGCGCATCAGGTCCATTCTGGCCGGCCCGCCATGGGGAGTTAACAGTTTCATGAATCCACTCAATTCCGTGAAGGGCGCGCTGATTACCGGCTTTGCGCTGGCCATCCTGCTTGCCCTGGCCATCACGCCAAGCCAGCTCAACATGCTCGGGCTCGCGAGATGGCTGCATATCGTGTCCGGCGTGATGTGGATCGGCCTCTTGTACTACTTCAATGTCGCCCAGATCCCGGGTCTTGCCGAGGCAGGCGCCGACAAGGGCGGCCCGGGCGGTGCCGGCGTGCTGAAGTACATCGCGCCGCGGGCCCTGTTCTGGTTCCGCTGGGCCGCGCTCGCGACCTGGCTGACGGGTGCCTGGTACCTCGGCGGCAACTTCGTGGGCGCCTTCACGCTGGGCCTGGGTGGTGACACCGTGAACGTCTACCAGCTCGTCATCGGCACCGGCGCCTGGCTCGGCACCATCATGCTGCTCAACGTCTGGGGCGTGATCTGGCCGAACCAGAAGAAGATCCTTGGCCTGAAGCCCGCCACGGACGAAGAGAAGGCGAAGGCACGGCGAGTTGCCATGCTCGCTTCCCGGGTCAACTTCGTGCTCAGCATCCCGATGCTGCTCTGCATGGGCAGCGCCTTCCACGGGTTGCCATTCTGAAGGAACGAGCGCCCTTGAGATCCAGCATGAACCCGGCTCAAGCCGGGTTCATTCTTTAGACATGCCGCCAATCCTGCCACCCGTTGCCGACATCGAGACGTCCGTCGCGCGGGCACTTGCGGAGGACATCGGGACCGGGGACCTGACCGCTGCCTTGATACCGGTTGCGGCCCAGGCTGCGGCGACGATCATCACGCGCGAACCGGCGATCCTGTGCGGCAGCGCCTGGGTGGACGCCACGTTCAGGCAGGTCGACGCGAACGTCCGGGTGGAATGGCTGGCCAGCGACGGCGATCAGGTGCAGCCAGACCAGACCCTCTGCAGGATCAGCGGAGCAGCACGTTCGTTGCTCACCGCGGAACGCCCGGCGCTCAACTTCCTGCAGACCCTCTCCGGAACCGCATCGGTGACGCGCGACTTTGTCGATGCCGTGGCGGGCACCGGCTGCCGGATTCTCGACACCCGCAAGACCGTGCCCGGCCTCCGGCTGGCGCAGAAGTACGCGGTGCTTTGTGGTGGCGGCACGAATCATCGCGTTGGCCTCTATGACGGCATCCTGATCAAGGAAAACCACATCGCTGCAGCCGGCTCGATTGCAGCCGCCGTGGCCGCTGCGCGTGCGCTGAACGCAAACGTGATGCTGGAAGTGGAAGTGGAGACGTTCGAGGAACTCGAGCAGGCGCTGGCAGCCAGGCCTGATCGCATCCTGATCGACAACTTCAGCCTCGAAGACCTGCGACGCGCAGTGGTGCGGGCGCGTGACCACTCGGGCAGGCGCGTGGAACTCGAGGCCTCGGGAAACATGACGCTGGCGGCGATCCTGCCCGTTGCGGCAACCGGAGTCGATTTCATCTCGATCGGGAGCCTGACCAAGCACGTTCGCGCCATCGATCTCTCGATGCGCCTGGACGGACAGCGCCTCAGCCGTTGACGACCTTCAGCACCCGCTGGGGCGTGGCGATGCCATACCCCTGCGCGTAGTCCACGCCGATCCCCCGCAGCATGTCGATGATCTCCTGGTTCTCGGCAAACTCGGCAATGGTGCGCTTGCCGGTGAGGTGACCAATCTCGTTGATCGAGCGGACCATCTCGCGATCGATCGGATCGTGGAGGATCTCCTTCACGAAGCTGCCGTCGATCTTGAGGAAATCCACGGGGAAGTGCTTGAGATAGCCGAATGACGACAGCCCGGTGCCGAAGTCATCGAGGGCGAACATGCAGCCGAGCTCCTTCAGCGCCTGGATGAAGCGGTTCGCCTGCGAGAAGCTGGCAATGGCGGCGGTTTCCGTGATTTCGAAGCAGATCTTCGAGGCATCGATGCCGCTGCGATGGAACTGCTCGATGACGAAGGGCAGGAACTTGTCATCCCCGAGACTCTGGCCTGACAGGTTGATGGAACACATGGCGAGCTTCTCCCGCTCGTCGGCTTCGGACACCAGCCAGCGGAAGGCATTCTCGATGACCCAGCGGTCGATGCTGGGCGTGATGGCATATCGCTCTGCTGCGGCAATGAACTGGTCCGGCGATACGATCTTGCCGGCCTCGTCGCGCATCCGGAGCAGCAGCTCGTAGTGCAGGCCGGCTTCCGGTTTCTGCAGCGGCAGGATGGTCTGGCGAAACAGCTCGAAGCGCCCTTCCTCGAGCGCGTTGTTGATGCGCGCCGCCCACTGCATCTCGCGGCGGCGGCGCATGAGATCGATGTCGTTTTCCTGGAAGCTGTAGACCCGGTTGCGTCCTGCTTCCTTCGCAGCCTGGCACGCACTGTCGGCAGCGGAGATCAGCGAAGCCACGTCCTCATTCTCCGGCGAGATGGGAACGACGCCGATGCTCGCGCCCAGCCGGAACGTCCGTTCCTCCCACACGAAGCGGTAGTCGCGGATGGACTCGCGCAGGGTTTCCGCGTTGCGCATCGCCTCATCAAGCGAGCAGCTCTCGAGCAGGATGCCGAATTCGTCGCCGCCGAGCCGCGACACCGTATCGCGCCAGCGGATCTTGGACTTGAGGAGTTGCCCCACCTGACCCAGCAACGCGTCACCGGCGCTGTGGCCGCAGTTGTCGTTGATGATCTTGAACTGGTCGAGATCAAGGTGGCACAGGCAGTACGACGACTCGCTGGCCTTGGCGCTCTTGAGCGCCCGTTCGAGCCGGGCCTCGAACTCGCGGCGATTGACCAGGCCGGTGAGGATGTCGTGGCTCGCGTGATACGACAGCTTGCGGTTGAGTTCACGGCTTTCGCTGACGTCGTGGAACACCAGCACGCCTCCCGAAATGGCTCCGGTGCCATCGCGAATCGGGGAAGCGCAGCTCTCGATATACAACTCGTTGCCGTCGCGGCGGATCAGCAACGTGGGCCGCACTGACTTGATCGCCCGTGCCCGCCGGATCGACACCGACAGCGGATTCTCGAGGGGCTCGCAGGTTTCCTCGTGGAAGCCGCGGAAAATCTCGTCGATGGCGCGACCCTGGGCGTCATCCAGCCGCCAGCCAGTCAGTTGTTCGGCGACGGGATTGAGATACTCGACCCGGGAACGGGCATCGGTGGTGATCACGCCGTCGCCGATGGACTGCAGCGTGATCTGCGCGCTCTCCTTCTCCTTGAACAGGGCTTCCTCGTACAGGCGGCGCTCGGTGATGTCGAGCTCCACACCCACAAGGCGGCGCAGCCGTCCATTGTCGTCGACGCGGGCTTTTGCCCTGCTGATGACCCAGCGCCATTCGCCGCTGCGGTGGCGCATGCGATGCACGCTTTCGAACAGCGGGGACTTGCCGGCCAGGTGTTCGCGCAGCAAAGTCTGGGTGCGCGCCATGTCATCCGGATGCACGAGCTGCCGCCAGTCAGGCGACACATCGAGATCGTCGGGCGAAAAGCCGAGCATCGCCTTCCAGCGCGGCGAGAAGTAGACCGTATTGGTTTCGACGTCGAAGTCCCACAGCCCGTCGTTGGCGCTGTCGAGCGCGAGGTCGTTGCGCTCCTGCAGCGTTGCCACCTGGTCCTGGAAACGCAGCCGGTCGAGGCCGGTCGCGTAGCTCGTCCCGATGAGCTTGAGCATCAGGTGGAGGTTCGCATCCCAGGATTCGCGGGGCCGTGCGGCGCAGATCGCCATGAACCCGCAGACACGATCCTGGATCGAGAAGCCGATGAGCAGCACCGACCCCATCCGCAGTCCTGCGAAGCGCGCAGCCTCTGCAGCCAGCTCACGCCGCAATGGCTCCGCGGTATTGCGGATCTCGATGATGCGCATGTGACCGAGCTTGTCCCTGAGGAAGGGGAGGTTTTCGAGCAGCTCGCCTTTCAGCACTTCGGGGTTGAACGCGGTGAACGGACTGGCCGCCCCGACCACTGTCTCGATGATCTCCCGCCGCCTGTCGAACAACGCGATGAGCATCGCATCGAGGCCGGCGGCATCGCGCAGCGCCTCCAGGTTGCGGGTGACGCAGGCGTTCGTGTTCTCGCGAGGCAGGTTCTGGAAATCGACGGAGGCTTTGGTCAGCAGGACATCGAGTCCCACGAGCGCCCGGTTGGCCGGACCGAAGACCCGCTGGGTGGAAAGCAGATCGAGTTCAGGCGAATCGGTATGCGGTTCGGTGGGCGGAGTGGGGGGGACGCTGGCCATCGGTACGGAAGCCTAAGCCCTGCTCCCGCACACGGCCCTCAGGCATCGTGTCGGCAAAGACTGTTTCAGACGCTCGCCTGGCAAATCAAGAATCCTTACGCTTGATGCCCCGATGAGGCCGGCCCGCGGCGAGCCCCAAGTTGCGCGGCATTGTGGCACAGCTCATGAGGAACGCAAGGTAACTGACTGGTAACGCGCAGGAATCAGGTTTGGCCTGTCGCATCATGGCGGCACATAAGTGCGCGCCATGGCGGGATTGCCGGCTGCTGCACAGTCGGGATGCGCTCCACCGGTCACGACGAACCATTCCTTGCGGTTCGCAAGATCGACGGGTGTGGCTTCGCGGTCCTTGAAACAGCGCTCGCGGACATTCTGGTCGATCAGCAGGCCCCTGCCCGGCGCGGCCATCAACCACGCAGCGGCATCGTCCGCCTCCTGTTCCCATTCCCGCCACCTTGAGTGACCGAAATTGACCGTCGGACGCCCGATGGCCAGCAGGTACTGTTCCTTGTAGGCCACCAGCCCGAGCTCGGGAACAGTGCGGGTCGCGGCTTCGAGCTGACGCGCAAAGGCCGCCCCGGAACGCTCGGCATTGATGACCGGATTGATCCACAACCCGGTGACCGAGAGCGACAGGGCGAGAACGCCACCGAACGCGACCGATGCCCGCTCAACCCTCGTGATCGCGCAGATGACGAGTCCGCCAACCGCCATGACGGCGAGCGGACCGATGGCGTCGATCCCCTGCTCGATGACCAGCTTTGCCCGCTCGTCAGGAGCGATCACGCCGAGATAGAAAGCCGCCAGGCCCAGAATGAGCGGGATGAGGCAGGCGAATCCGAGTATCACGCGTTGCGGTCCGCGGCGACCGGTCAGCTCGATCAGCCAGGGGGAGATCAAGAGTGCCAGCGCCGGCACGGCCGGCAGCACATACACACCGCGTTTGCCCGCGCTCAGCGAAAAGAACATCACCACCAGCACGACCCAGCACAGGAGGAGCAGCACCCGCAGATCCGCCTGGCGCAAGGCATCCCGCCACCGCGGCACCGCCCAGGGCAACAGCGCCGTCAGTGGCAGCCACAGGAACGGAATCACCTCGACCAGGAAGTACCAGAACGGTTGCTGGTGATGCCATGCGCTCGCATACCGGTCGACGGTCTGCTGGAACAGGATCTCATCGCGATAGGCGGCAAGCTGTGGATCGCCTGTCGCGGCAATCAGCATCGGCACGAGCCAGACACTCACGGCGGCCAGGAACGCAACCGGTCCCATCGCCCACCGCCACCCACCCGCAAACCGGGGCCGCGGCTGCCAGCGAACCGAGCGGGCGAGCCCATAGGGCAGAAGTACCAGCAGCGGCAGGAAGCCGACTCCCTTGGTAATGACCCCGAATCCGGCGGCGGCCCACCCGAGTGCATACCAGCGCCAGGCGGGACCCAGCAACAGATGCCGGAGCAGGCTGTACAAGCCGAGTGTGGTCCAGAAGACCAGGGTTGCATCGATCTGCGCCTGCCGCCCTTGCCAGACGAACTGGACGGTGAACAGCAGTGCCAGCCCGGCAGCGAGGCCCGTTTCGCGATTCCACAAACGCCGCGCCAGGTCATACACCAGCACGACGGTGCCGAGTGACGCGAGCAGCGACGGCAGCAGGAAGGCCACGCGCGGCGAAACGTTGAGCTTCAGGAAGAAGGCAATGATCCAGAAGTACAGCGGCGGCTTGTCCTGGTAGAGGTCGCCACCGACCATCGGCACCAGCCACTCGCCGGTGCGGACCATGTCGCGGGCGATCAGGGCAAAACGGGGTTCATCGGCCGGCCAGGGATCGCGCATCCCGAGTCCCGCGCCAATGAGCAAGAGGCCGAGACCGAGAAGCCAGAACAGGTCGAGCCGGATCTCGGCCGGGCCGGTCCGCTGCGGACGCCAGAGTGCAGCGAGTGAGCCCATCAGCCGGCGTTGCCTGTTGCGTCAGCGTTTTGCGCATGACGCCTGTGGAGATGGAGGTTGTAAAGGGCCACCGCGAAGGGAAACAGGTTCGACAGGATACCGACCGAGTCATTCTTGCCGAAGATGAAGTAGCAGAGCAGCAGCATGCTGCCGCAGATGCTCATGTACCAGAAGAGGGTCGGCAACACCGGCCGCCCGTGACGCCGTGACGCCGCGAGCTGCACGAACCAGCGCCCGGCGAACAGCACCACGCCGAGGTAGCCGATGAGTTTCCAGGGCGTGACCGTCACGCCGAACGCCTGTACCAGAATGTCGTTCAAGAGCCTTCCCCGCGATTCAAGCCATCGCCAAAACCCGGCCCCATGAGGCGTGCCTACTCTTCTGCCGAAGCCACCGGTGGCGGATGGCGGCGGATGAGCCACATGACGCCGAACAGGTCGACGATCCCGACCCACAGGCGGTTGTGCAGACCGTACTTCGAGCGTCCCGCCGTCCGTGGCCGGTGCCCCACGGGTACCGAGATCACGCGTGATCCGGCCCGCTGGAAAAGGGCCGGCAGGAAGCGATGCATGTGATCGAACCGCGGCAGTTCGAGGAACAGGGCGCGCCTGAACACCTTGATGCCACAGCCGGTGTCTGGCGTGCCATCTCGCAGCATCCGGCCCCGCACGCCGTTGGCTATGCGCGAGGAGAACCGCCTGAGCCAGGTATCGCGCCGGGTGGTCCGGTTGCCCATGACCAAGCTGAGACGTTCGTCGCGGGCATTTTCCATCGCGGCCAGCAACGCGGGAATATCCGCCGGATCGTTCTTGCCGTCGCCATCCAGGGTAGCGATCCAGGGAGCGAGGGCGACGCGAACGCCCGAACACACCGCTGCGCTCTGGCCGCTGCGCTGCGCATGCCGGAGCAGGCGGATGGGAGCGCTGAGTTGTGTGCGGGCTGTGAGGACCGCAGCGGCCGTGCCATCGGTACTGCCGTCATCGACAAACAGGATCTCGTATCCATACCGTGTTGCCAGCGCCGCAACGATCTCGGCAGCCAATGGGCCCACGTTCTCGGCTTCGTTGCAGACCGGCACCACGACTGAAACGTGTGGCGCGGCGGCAACAGCATCCGGCTGATTCACTGCGCTTGAATCCGCATTGGCCCGCGACGGGCCCGGCTTGGCATGGAGGTCTGCACGGCGCAGGAGTATAGCGGATGCCTGCTAGGGAACCTCTGCTCAGGTTTCACGGCCGCGACGGCGAGCCCCCACATCCATTTGACATGGGTGCAGGGCGAGGCGCGACGACCGCCGTGTACTTGATGTACTCAAGGGAGGAGTAACGCTGCCATGCACCCAAATCCGAAAGAAATGGGGATCCCGTCCCGAAATGAATGAATTCAACATTCTATGGGTTGCGCCTCCAATCACCTGCTGCGTCGTTACGGCCCTTGTCCATACTCCCAGTATGAACTGCGGCCCGATGCCTCGCAGCGGTCGATTGGAGACGCAACGCGGTCGCGAAACCTGTGCAGAGGTTCCCTGGTGCTCACGAGCCGCGCTGCCACCGCTCGAGCTCAAGCGCTGCATCCTTGTAAGTGAGATGCAGTCGCCTCTGCATATCGCCCTGCAGGAGTTCGAGCTGTTCAGGCTTCGTGCCGCGAGCCACCTGCAACGGCTCGCCGATCGCGATGACGACGCGGCCGAAGGGCACCGGAATGATGAACTTGTCCCAGGTCTTGAGCACCCATGCGGGACTGGCAGCATAGCTCAAGGGCACGACCGGCTTGGCGCAGAGCTGGGAAACGAACAGCGCGCCCGCCTTGAACACGAATCGCGGTCCGCGAGGACCGTCCGGGGTGATGACCGGTGAGAGCAATTGGCTCTTCACCGCACGATGCAGATGCCGGACCGCCCGTGCGCCGGTGTATGACCCCGAGCCCCGAATCACCTCGCCGCCATACATCCGGGCAAGCATCGTTGCTGCCTCCCCGTCCACGGACGGACTGATCATGAAGCCGAGCTTGAGGCCGGCCTGCCGTTGTGCCGGCAGGTAACGCGAACACATGAGCAGGTGCTGATGCCAGTAAACGGGAATCACGGCGCCGTGCGCGAGCAGTTCTGCTGCCAGGCGCTCATTGCCGATGACCCGGATGCGGCAGGTGCGCCAGAGCACCTCGAGGACGGCAAAGCCAAGCCAGGCAGCCAGTCGATAAACAACCCGGCGCCACGGCGTGAGATCCCGCTGGGAACGGGTACCCGGAACGCGGGTCACGGGAGGGCCCAGCGGGCGCAGGGAATGGTGCCGGTTGAGGGATTCGAACCCCCGACCCCCTCATTACGAATGAGGTGCTCTACCAACTGAGCTAAACCGGCGCGGAAAGGGGCGCGAAGTATACGAATTCGGGTCCGGCCCGCAAAGCCTTCGGGAGCCTCAAGACTGCGGCTACCGTCAGGCCGGCCGGCGGCGGATCCGCACCACGACGTCTACACCCGTCGGTTCCGTGCCGTCAGGCGGCACTGGCAGCTTCAGGAACTCGACCTCGCCGGGACCGATATCGAACAGTTCTCCGGTTTCCTCGTCGTGGAAATGATGATGGGGCGTGCAGGTCGAGTCGTAGACCGAGTGATCGCCCCCGAGGTTGATCTGGCGCACGAGGCCGTGCCCGGTGAGGGCCTTCAGCGTGTTGTAGACCGTGGCCTTCGAGACACGGAGACCTTCCGCCTTGAGCTGCGACAGGATCTGCTCTGCGGTCAGGTGTCGGGGCTTGTCGAGCAACAGACCGGCGACCAGCATCCGTTGCCGGGTCGCCTTGAGACCGTGTGTCTCGAGATCCAGGGCAATCCGTGCCCGTACCTCGGGACGTGAAACGGCCGGCCTGGCTTGCAGTGCAGAACGCTTGGACATGCCCGGAGTATAGAGAGGCAGCCGAGAATCTGCACGAAGAGACCCGATTTGCGGCTCGAAGCGAGCCCTCTCCCGGCGATAAGGTGCATTCGCGCAGCCGGGTTTCGTCCGGACATTCAAGGCAAGGACGCTTGTGACCAAAGTCAAGGGAATGACTCTTCTCGAGCTGATGCTGGCGCTCTCGATCCTGGCGATCGTGAGCACCGCCGCGATGCCGGCTTTCGCCGACCTGCGTCGCAATGCGGTGCGGACCGCCACGGTCAACGACTTTCTGCACGCGCTGTACCTCGCCCGCAGCGAGGCCATCAACCGCATGGAAGTCGTGAGTGTCTGCAAGAGCGTCGATGGCACGAGTTGCGGCAACGACCTGCCCGGCTGGGACACCGGCTGGCTGGTCTTCGCCAACCGCGACCGCGACCAGCCACCCGTGGTCGATCCGGACGAACCCGTGCTGCGCACCTGGTCCGGCTGGCCTCAGGGAAGCATCACCGCCAACCGCACGGCATTTTCCTATCGGCCCGTCCAGCAGAGCGGCGTCAACGGCACGGTCCTCTTCTGCGACGCCGGTGGCGCGGCCTCCGCCCGAGCGATCGTGATCAGCCAGACAGGCCGCCCCCGCGCCACGGGCCGCGATGCGGACGGTCGGCCATTGCCCTGCCCCTGACGCAGATCCCGTGAACACCCCCCGTGCAGAAACCCCTGTGCAGAAACCGATTGCCTGCCCCAATCCGGATGGCGATCATGCCGCCCATGAGGACTTCGCTCAGCCACTCGCGTGGCGCCACACTGGTGGAAGTGCTGGTGGCCCTGCTGATCCTGGCAGTGGGCCTGCTCGGGATCGCCGCCCTGTATGTCGACAATATGCGCAATGGCCGCACCGGATTGCTGCATACCCAGGCGGCCTCACTCGCCGCGGACATGGCCGATCGCATTCGCGCGAATCGCGAGGGGGGCGCGGCCTTCGCGCGCATCACGGGCCAGCGCTGCACGGAGTTGGCGCCTGGAGCCCCCAGCGACGCAGTTGCCGTCAACGAGGTGGCCTGCTGGCAGGACCTGGTCGCCCGGGAATTGCCGAATGGCACCGGTACGATCGTTCGCGATACCACCACCCTGCCCGCGACCTACACCGTGACGGTGAGCTGGTCGGAGACCGGCGCGGGCACCGCTTCCTACGTGGTCCGCGTCCAGGCCTGATTACTGCGCTGTCGCCGCGGGGATTCAGCCTGATCGAACTGCTGATCGGGATGAGCCTCTCGGCCCTGATCATCGCGGGCTCGCTGGAGTTGTTCGTCCGTAGCCAGCACGCCTACCGCACCAACGAGAGGGTAGCCCAGCTTCAGGAAACGGCACGGCACGCAGTCGCCCTGCTCGAGCTCGACCTGCGCATGGCCGGCTACTGGGGCGCAAGCAACCGGGTCGAGCGGATCGGGAACCAGGCTTCGCCTCTGGACCCTGTTCCCGGCGAATTCGCTGGAGCCGCGACCGCAATCAATGCGTGTGGTCCCAACTGGGTGCTCGATCTCGCCCGATACATTACGGCCTCCAACGACCGCTACACCCTGAGCTGCGCTGCCTACAATCGCCGGCCACAACCCGATTCGGATGTGCTGGTCGTCCGACACGCCAGCAATCCGGTGACGGGCCCCCCTTCGACGCCGAGACTGCGCCTCATCGCCAATCATTCGCAGGGGCAACTTTTCATCGCGCCGTGCACCGATGCAGGCAACGCGGCATGCACCCGATCCCTTCCTCCCCCACCCGGCTTTGCCGGAGCGCAGATGCACGATCTCATCGTGCATGCGTGGTATGTGGGCCGCGACGCCACGGGCCGGACGGGCTTGCCCTCCTTGCGCCGAAAGCGGCTGCAGGGCGGGGCCGGCGGGGCAACGATCCAGGACGAAGAGATCATCGCGGGCATCGAGAACCTGCAGGTGCAGCTGGGCACGGCGACTGCAGAGGGGGAAGGCGTTGTATTCAGCGCGCCGGATTCGATCCCTGCCGACGCCAGCCAGTCGATCGTGGCGGTCCGGCTCTGGCTGCTCGTTCGGGCGGAGACGCCGGAGATCGGTTTTGTCGACAACCGGTCCCGCGAGTTTCCCACCGGCCGCTGGCTGCCACCTCCAAATGACGCCTACCGCCGCCTGCTGGTCTCCACCACGGTCTACCTGAGGAACCGGCGCTCATGAGAACGACATCACCACAGTGTCCGGGTGCCAGCGGCAGCGCGCTGGTCATCAGCCTCATCCTGCTGGCAGTACTCACGCTGGTTGCGACTGCAGGGATGACGACTTCGACGCTGGAACTGCGCATGGCATCCGGACAGCAGGCGGTGTTGAGCGCGTTCCAGACCGCAGACAACGCGATCGAAACCGCCCTGAACTGCGGTCGTCCGGCAGAGGGACAGGCCCTTCGCGCCAGCGACTGTCCCCCTGTCTCCGTCAGCGGCGGGGCAACGTACGACTTCACGCTGGAGCGGAATGCAGCGGGAACGGGCTTGCTGCCCGAGGGCATGAGCCTCGGCAGCGACTTTGCTGCGGTGGAATACGTCATCGATACCACGGCAAGCGCCGGACGCGGCGCCCGGGTGGAACTCACGCAGGGCTTCTACGAAATCGGCCTGGTCGAATGAATGGGCGAATGATCGGGTGAAGGGTCGGCCGCTTGATCAGGCGCCGGCTTCCTTGCGATTCGCACGCATCATCCTGAGTTCGCGCGGGAGGCTGAACACGACGCTTTCGGACTGCCCCGACGTTTCAACCGCCATGGTTCCGCCCCATTCGCGCAGCCGGTCCACCACGCGCTGCACGAGCACTTCGGGTGCAGACGCTCCGGCGGTGACGCCGACCGCGCGCTTCGCCTCGAACCAGGAACGGTCCATGTCCTCGGGTCCATCGATGAGGTAACCGGGGATGCCGGCCTTGTCCGCGATCTCCCGCAACCGGTTCGAGTTGGAACTCGATGGCGAGCCAACGACGAGGATGACATCGCAGTTCTCGACCAGCCGCTTCACCGCGTCCTGCCGGTTCTGCGTGGCGTAACAGATATCTTCCTTGCGCGGACTCGACAGGCCGGGATAGCGCTGCTTGAGCGCCTCGACCACCCGGGCGGTGTCATCGACCGACAGCGTCGTCTGCGTCACGAATGCCAGGCGCTCCGGATGACGCACGTCCAGCGTCGCCACATCATCCGGCGTCTCCACGAGATGGATGGCGCCACCGTGCGAGAGATCGAACTGGCCCATCGTGCCTTCCACCTCGGGATGGCCTTCGTGCCCGATCAGGATCACCTCGCGGGCTTCCCGGGCGTAGCGCGTCACCTCCATGTGCACCTTCGTGACCAGCGGGCAGGTGGCATCGAACACCTTGAGG
>JANNNQ010000248.1:0-4519 GCA_031398625.1 Pseudomonadota bacterium | reverse complement strand
ACGGCGGGCGCCGGGGACCCCGCGACCGGACGGTGCGCCGCACGGGGCGCGGGCACCGGCGCGACGGGGACGCCGGCTGTGGGGACGCCGGCGGTGGGGGCGGCCCAGCACCAGTGGGTGCGGGCCACCTCGGCCAGCAGCTCCGCGACGGTCGACGGCACGGGCGGGCGCGTCAGCCCGGAGCAGCGGTGGTGGAGCAGCTGCAGCCGGGCCAGCACGTCCGGGTCGCCGATCTTGCAGCGGCGCCCGCTGGCGAGCTGGCTCACCATCGCCTGCGACAGGCCGAGGGCCGCGGCCAGGCGCGCCTGGGTGATGCCCAGCGTCGTGGTGAGCCACGCGAACCGCTCGCCGAGCGGGGCCCCGTACAGCACACGCTGGCGGGCCACGTTCTCGGCGATGCGGTCCGGGTGACCCTCGTGGGCGGCCATTCCCGGCATGCTGGCAGTCGGCGGCTCCCGGCGGGGGCGTTCGGGAGAACCCGTCAGCCCGCGACGATCCCGCGCGTGCGGGCCACGTCCGCGTGCATCTGCGTGATCAGCGCGTCGACGTCGTCGTAGTGCTCCTGCCCGCGCAACCGGGCGACCAGGTCGACGGCGACGGCGTGGCCGTAGAAATCCTCGTCGACGTCGAGGACGTAGGCCTCCACCGTGCGGACGCGCCCGGCGAACGTGGGGTTGGTGCCGACCGAGATGGCCGACGGGAGCAGCCGCGCGTCGATCGCGAAGCGGCCCGCGTAGATGCCGTCCGCGGGCAGCGCGGTGTGCGGCGCCGAGGCGATGTTCGCGGTGGGGAAGCCGAGGTCGCGACCGCGGCGCGCGCCGTGCACCACCACGCCCTCGATGCGGTGCGGGCGACCCAGCGCGGCCGCCGCGGCGGTGACGTCGCCGGCGTCGATGCAGGCGCGGATGTAGGTGGAGGAGAACGTCACACCGTCGTCGCCGGTGAGCGCGAGGCCGTCCACGGCGAAGCCGAACCTCGTCCCCAGCTCGGTGAGCAGCGCCACGTCGCCCGCGCCCTGGTGACCGAAGCGGAAGTTCTCGCCGACCACGACGGCGGCGGCGTGCAGCCGCTCCACCAGCACGTGGTGGGCGAACGCGGCGGGGTCGGTGCGCAGCAGCTCGGGGGTGAAGGGGAGCACGCAGACGGCGTCGATGCCCAGGTCGGCGGCCAGGTCGGCGCGGCGGCGCAGCGTCGTGAGCTGCGCGGGATGGCTGCCCGGGCGCACCAGCTCGGCGGGGTGCGGGTCGAACGTCACGAGCACGGCGGGCAGCTCGCGCTCGGCCGCGACGGTGACGGCCCGCGCGATGAGCTGCTGGTGGCCGCGGTGCACCCCGTCGAAGACGCCGACGGTGACGACGCTGCGCCCGAAGTCGGTCGGCACGGCATCCAGCCCTCGCCAGCGCTCCACGGGACCGAGCCTACGACGCGGGGCCCGGCTCGTTCGCCGGGGCCAGCACCACCACGGGGCGGGCGCGGTCGCCCGCGTCGCGCATCAGGGCCAGCACGCGCCCGTCCGGTGCGAAGGCCCCGTGCACGCCCGCGATCCCGGCGGCGGGCAGGGGGCGGCCGTGCCGGACGTCCACGGCGGCGGCGTCGTCGAGGTCGCGGCGGGGGAAGGCGACGGCGACGGCCGCGTCCAGCGGCAGCGACAGGGCCGGGTCGGCATCGAGCTGCTCCAGGGTGCGGGCGTGGTCGAGGGTGAAGGGCCCGACCCGGGTACGCCGCAGCGCGGTGAGGTGCCCGCCGACGCCGAGCGAGGCGCCCAGGTCGCGGGCGAGCGCACGCACGTAGGTGCCCGACGAGCACGTAACGGCGACGTCGAGGTCGGCGCCGCGCCGGGCCAGCAGGTCGAACGCGGACACGGTGACCGGCCGCGCCGGCAGCACGACCTCCTCCCCCGCCCGCACCCGCGCGTAGGCCCGCTGCCCGTCGACCTTGATCGCGCTCACCGAGCTGGGCACCTGCTGGATCGCGCCGGTGAGCGCGGCGATCCCCGCGGCCACCGCCGCGTCCGTGACGCCACCGGGATCCGCGGTGGCGAGCACCTCGCCCTCCGCGTCGTCGGTGGTGGTGGCCGCGCCGAGCCGGATCGTCGCGGTGTAGGCCTTGGTGTCCAGCGCGAGGTGGCCCAGGAGCTTGGTGGCCCGCTCGACGCCGCAGACGAGCACGCCGGTGGCCATGGGGTCGAGGGTGCCGGCGTGGCCGACCTTGCGCGTGCGCAGGATGCGCCGCAGCCGGCCGACGACGTCGTGGGAGGTGAGGCCGGCGGGCTTGTCGACGACGACGAGACCGGAGGGGGCGGGCACCCGCAGAGTGTGCGGGGTGGCGGGGGACGCGTCCGTGCCGGGCCGCGCTGCCTAGGGTGGCGAGGCGATGACCGCCCCCTCCGACGTCCTGCGCCGCGCGGCCCGCGGGCAGCGCCGCGACGTCGTCGCCGCGTCGCTGCTCGTGGCCGCGCACCAGCTCTCCGAGGCCGCGGTGCCGGTGGTGGTCGGTCTCGTCATCGACCTCGCCGTCGCCACCCGCGACGGCAGCGCGCTGCTGCGCGGGTCGGGGGCCGTCGCCGGGGTGTTCGTGGTGCTCGCCACCAGCGCGTACGCGGGCTACTGGCGCCTCGTGCGGGCCGAGAGGCAGGCGGCGCACGCCCTCCGGATGGAGGTCGCCGGGCGGGTGCTGCACCCCGCCGGCGGCGCCCCGGGCCGGGCCGGTGAGCTGGTCAGCCTGGCCGGGTCGGACGCGGACCGCGCCGGGCTGGTCTGCGCCGCGATCGTCTCCGGGTTCGCGGCCCTGGCCGCCCTGGCCGGCGGCGCGGTGGTGCTGCTCGGCGCGTCGGTGCCGCTCGGGCTGGTCGTGCTGGGCGGGGTGCCCCTGGTGCTGGTCGCCTCGCGGCTGCTGGCCCGCCCGCTCGTGGGCCGGGCCGAGGCCGAGCAGGAGACGCTCGCGGCGGCCACCGGTGTGGCCGCGGACGTCGTCACCGGGCTGCGGGTGCTCAAGGGCATCGGCGCCGAGGCGGCCGCGGCGCGGGGCTACCGGCGCGCCAGCTCGACGCCGAAGTCCTTCAGCTTCTTCTCGATCATGCGCGAGGTCATCTCGAGCGTGTCGGGCGTCACGCTCTCGCTGCGGCCGGGCGCGGCGTCGAGCAAGTCGACCTGCGGCAGCCGGGTGTCCGCGAGTTCGACGAACAGCGGCTTCTGACGTTCCTTCTGCACCCGGGCCGACTTCGGCACCAGGGTCACGGCCGGCTCGATGACGATCGGCAAATGATCTTCAACAAGGAGTTTCTCGACTTCCGCCACCTGTTCGCGTTCGAGCAGCGCCTGCTCGCCGAGGCGGGCGTCTTCAGCCCGTTCGATGCGTTCCACGCGTTGCTCGCGAACGCCCTCCAGGCGAGCGCCGATCTGTTGCGCGAGGCCGAGCCAGGAAAATCGGAACGCGAGCGACAAGCCAGCCAGCAACGCGGCAATCCAGAGCACGCCCGAACCGGCGAAGCCGAGCAGCTTCACGCTCAGCGGGCCGAGCAGGTAGCCGAGCACGCCGCCCGCGTTGCCGGGCAGGCGCGCCTCCCACTGGTAGAGCCGCGTCCATTCGAGCGCGCAACTGGCGGCCAGCAACAGCCCGACGCCGACCCAGAAGCCCCAGCGCGACGGCAGCGCTTCGGCGGGCGGCGCGGCCTCGTCCGATCGGAGCAGCCGGGCCAGGCCGCTCAGCCAGACGCGCAGCCCCACCGCCAGGCCCCACCAGACCGAGTAGCCGAAGCCGAACAACGCCAGATCCGAGAACCACGCGCCGAATGCGCCGGCCCGGTTGTGCGTCAGCGCCGAACTGCCGGAGGTGGAAAACGCGGCGTCGCTTGCGTCGTGCGTTGCCAGCGCCAGCAAGGCCAGCAGCCACAGCACCGCGCCGAGCAGCAGCATCGTCTGCACGCGCCAAGCGGACCCGGAGTCGGCGGCGGCAGCGCGCCCTTGCTTGCGAAGATAGGTGCCGTCGGCCGCTGCCGCGTGGCTGCCGGCGCCGAATGAACCGAGCGGAAACGTCATGCCCGGGATTGTGGCCCAAGCCCGCCGCTCAATCGCCCGCCAGGCGCTGCTTGATGACGACCGAGCCGTTGTCCAGCGTCTCGATCATGCCGCGCTCTTCGAGGTCTTTCATGACCCGGCTGACCATCTCGCGCGAGGCGCCAACGACCTTGGCCAGGTCTTGCCGCGAAACCTTGTTGCGGATGATCTTCTTCTCGCCATCGTCCTCGGCCATCTCGAGCAGCGCTCGCGCGACCCGGCCGTACACGTCGAGCAGCGCCAGCGACTCGATCTGCCGGTCGGCCGCGCGCAGGCGCTGCACCAGGCCGCGCAGGATGCCATAGGCCAGCGTCGTGGTGTCGGGCAAGCAGCGTGCGAACTCGGCTCGGCCGAGCACCAGCATGTCGGTCTGGACCTCGGCGCGCACCGTGGCCGAGTGCGGATCGTTGTCGATCAGGCTCATCTCGCCGACGTAGTCGCCCGCTTCGAGCACGGCGAGGATG
>JANNNQ010000183.1:0-4890 GCA_031398625.1 Pseudomonadota bacterium | reverse complement strand
GGCGACATTCCCCGGCACTCCGCTGGACGAATCGGTCTATGCCAGGAAAGTGACTGACTATCTAGGCATCAACGCTACGTTCATAGACATTGATCCAATCAAGGCACTGCAAAATCTGGATCGGTACTTCTGGCTTTTCGAAGACTTGTATATCACAAGCCCGATTCCCTTCATGTTGACTTACGCTGCGGTCAAGTCAGAAGGAATATCGGTGACTTTGGATGGGCATGCCGCAGACGAACTTTTTGGCGGTTACAGTTTTGATTACCTCTACGCCCTGGATGATGCCGGTGTCAACATACGCAAAGGCCTGCAAGTCGTGCAAACTCTTCGAGACGCGTGGCCTGTTGGTTCGTCGCAGTTTTCCGCCATTCCCGGCCCGCTCGCATTCTGGTTCAAATGGAAGTTGAAAGAAACGGCGAAGAAGTTCTTGAAACGGCGTATCAAGGCAAATACCCATGACAGCAAGCATCCGCAATGGCGCCGACTCGACAATCTTGGAAGGAGGCTCTATGCCTCCACACATGAGACAGTCCTGCCCACTCTCTTGAGGAACTACGATCGTTACAGCATGGCGAACGGGGTCGAGATCCGCATGCCCTTTCTCGATCATCGTATTGCGTGCTTTGCATTCGCGCTTCCTTGGACATCCAAGATTCGCAATGGCTACTCGAAAGCTGTTGTACGTGATGCGGTGAGCCCCTACATGCCTGGCGAGGTGGCATATAGAAAGACCAAGCTCGGCTTTAACTCTCCGATCGTCGACTGGATTAAAGGGCCACTACGGGAGTTTCTGCTTGATACCATATCCCGTAGGGATTTCCGCGAGAGCACGCTTATAGATTCCGAAACGGTATCTGGAGCAATCCGGCAAGTCATGGATTCGCCTGATGCGCAGTTTATCGACGGGGAGCGGGCGTGGACTCTCCTGACCCCATATCTTTGGGAGCGCGCGGTCATCAAAGGCGAGGGCGCACCCAGTGAATAATGCGCCTGTTGCGCTTTTCGCATATCGTCGCCCCTCCCACACGCGCGCCGCTATTGAAGCATTGCTGCGCAATCCCGAGGCGATTCAAACCGACTTGTATGTGTTTTCGGATGCTGCGCGGGACAAATCAGCCGAGGGACCCGTCCGGGAAGTGCGGAATTATCTGAAGAAAGTAAAGGGTATGCGCTCGATCAGCATAATCGAGCGCGCCCGGAATTTCGGGCTGGCCAAGTCGATCATTGACGGCGTTTCGCGGCTATGCGATTCACATGGGCGGGTGATAGTCATAGAGGATGACTTGTTGGTGGCGCCGTCTTTTCTCGAGTACATGAATGGGGCCCTGGATCGGTATCGGGACAATGACGCAGCGATGCAAGTCTCCGGCTTCATGTTTCCCGCGGATTTTGCATACGCTACCGACGCGATATTCATGCCTTTTACAACTTCATGGGGATGGGCTACCTGGGCGCGTGCCTGGAAGCATTTTGATCCGGATATGTCGGCATTCAAGTTGCTCCAGGAAGACAAGGAATTGCGAAGGTCGTTCAATCTGGATGGGGCGTACGATTATTTTGACTTGCTGGAAAAGCAGAAAGCAGGGCAAGTCGACTCGTGGGCAATCCGCTGGTACTTAAGCGTGTTCATGAAGAAAGGGTTGACCCTGTATCCGGTGCAGACCCTGGTACAGAATATTGGGTTTGACGGAAGTGGAACGCATTGCAGCGATGCAAATGTCAGTCAGTCTCCGATCCGGGCGGAGTTCCGGGTCAGGGTGTTCCCCGAGAAAATTGAGGCCCATGAGGAATGGAGAAGGGTGTTGATGGCGTTGCCCAGGCAGGAGAGGGGCCCGAGAGGTTTGATTCGAAGCATGTTGTCCAGGGCGAGGCGCCTTCTGGGAAGCGGGCAGCGTTGGCAGGTATGAGGAGCTTTCTGAGGTGGGGGTACGACGTTGTTGGCCCGGTCATCTATAGGTTGACGGGTCGACGTCCCTGGTCATTCGGCTACACAGCCTACAAAAGACAAAAAATCGCGGAGTGCATCAGTCAAGGGCCGTTCGATTCCGCGAGGATGCCTGCAGGATATGGCATCCGTCTGGATGAGAGGATCGTCGAGTATCCGTGGTTCTTTTCGAGGCTTCCCACCGGGCCGGGCGCGCTTCTCGACGCCGGATCCATATTGAACTACGCATTCTTGCTGAATCATTCGCGATTGGACTCCAAGCGCGTGTTCATTTCCACGCTCGCACCGGAGGCGGAATGTTTCTGGAGTCGCAGTGTTTCGTACGTGTTCGAAGACCTCAGGAAGACATGTTATCGCGACGGTTTCTTCAACTGGGTGGTCAGCCTTTCGACAATCGAGCACATCGGCATGGACAATACGATGCTTTACACGGCAGACGCGAGCAAACGCGAAAGTGACCGGGACGCCTATCTGCAAGCCGTTGCGGAGTTCGCGCGGGTACTGAAGCCGGGCGGCACGCTTTACCTGAGCGTGCCGTTCGGCGCGAGCAGGGACCATGGCTGGTTCCAGATCTTTGATGCGCCGATGGTGGATCATTTGATCGAGGCATTTCGTCCGACACGGATGACGGAAACCCATTTTCGCTACCAGCCGGACGGTTGGGTCCTGTCGAGCAGGGAGCAGTCCCGTGATGCGACGTACTTCGATATCCATCAGAACCGAGGCTTCGATTCGGATTTCGCGGCAGCCTCGCGCGCAGTGGTTTGCCTGGAACTGGTCAAATGAACGGCTGGTTGCGCAGGCTGCGTATGCGCCGCCAATGCGTGCTGGCACAGGGAACCGTGCTTCACGACACGGCGCGGATAGTCAACATGACAGGGACCCGGTCTTCCGTCGATATCGGCCCGTTTACTCACGTCCGTGGAGAATTGCTGACCTTCGCACATGGAGGGGAGATTCGCATCGGCGAATACTGTTATATCGGCGAGGGCACCCGAATCTGGTCGGCCCGAAGAATTCGCCTGGGGAATCGTGTGCTGATTGCACACAACGTCACCGTCATGGACAGTCTCACGCATCCTATCGGTGCCCGGGCGCGGCATGAGCATTTCCGCGACATCATCACTTCCGGCCATCCCCGCAATCTGGACCTTGGCGAACAGGAAGTCGAGATTGGCGATGACGTGTGGATCGGCTGCACGGCGGTTATTCTCCGGGGCGTTTCCCTCGGACAAGGGTCTATCATCGGGGCAGGCAGCGTTGTGACCGAAAGAGTACCCCCATGGACGATAGTTGGGGGAAATCCCGCACGAGTCATTCGTGAACTCAATGCAGACGAACGATAAACCCCTCACATGGGAAGAAGCCGTGCTCTGGCTGAGAGACCAGCCTGGCCAGCGGGAACTGGTGGAGGCCTGCTTCTATGACGATCCTCTGCTGGCCGCCGCGAAACGCTATTACGCCAGCACCGAGTGGGAGGCGGTCCAGCGTTTGCTCCCGGGCCGGCCCGGCCGTGCCCTGGACCTGGGCGCGGGCCGCGGGATCTCGGCCTATGCGCTTGCGCGCGACGGCTGGAAAGTGGTGGCACTGGAACCGGATCCGAGTTCGATCGTTGGTGCCGGGGCCATTCTCGCGCTGTCGAAGGAGGCGGGCGTCGACATCGAGGTCGTCCAGGAATGGGGAGAACAACTGCCGTTCGCCGACGGCGAGTTCGACCTGGTGCACTGTCGGCAGTCATTGCATCATGCCCGCGACCTCGGCCGCCTTTGTGCGGAGATCGGTCGCGTGCTGAAGCCCGGCGGACGTTTTGTCGCGACGCGGGAGCATGTGATCTCCCGCAAGGAAGATCTGCCGCGCTTCCTCGAAGGCCATCCTCTTCACTACCTTTATGGCGGGGAGAATGCGTACCTGTTGCGGGAGTATCGCAGCGCCATTGAATCGGCCGGGATCCGGCTTACGGGTGTTTTCAATCCGCTGCAGTCGGACATCAATATGTTCCCCGAAACCCTGCAGGGTATGAAGCGCCGAATTGCGCGGCGCGTGGGCCTGCCTATCCACAACCTCATTCCCCAGTCCGCGCTGGGCATGCTCGGGAAGCTGATCAATCATCCCGGCCGCCTCTACAGTTTCGTCGGAGAGAAGCGCAGCAATGGATAAACCTGTCCTGGTTACCGGAGCATATGGTTTCATCGGGCGCCATGTGGCCCGCTTCCTGTCGGCGCAGGGCCGGTCCGTAGTCGGCATCGGCCACGGCGTCTGGTCCCGTGATGAATGGCGCAACTGGGGCATTGCCGAATGGCATACCGCCGACATCACGCTTGACAGCCTTGTTACGTACGCGGGCCAGCCTGAATTCGTGATCCACTGCGCGGGCGGCAGTTCGGTGCCCTTCGCCAACGCGAATCCGTATCAGGATTATCACCGGACGGTCACAACCACCGCCTCGGTCCTCGAGTTTGTCCGCCTCCATGCTCCCGGTGCGGCCGTCGTCTTTCCGTCCAGCGCTGCGGTGTACGGGCAGGCGCCGCGCGTGCCGATCCGCGAATCGGATCCCATCCAGCCCGTTTCGCCTTACGGCGAGCACAAGCGAATGGGCGAAGTGTTGTGCGAGTCCTATGCTTCCCATTTCGGCGTCCGGGCCGCGATCGTCAGGCTGTTCTCGGTCTACGGGAACGGCTTGCGCAAGCAACTGCTCTGGGACGGATGCTCCAGGATCAGCCGTGGAGAATGCGAGTTCGCAGGAACGGGTCAGGAACAGCGCGATTGGCTGCATGTCACGGATGCCGCGGCCCTGCTGGTCCTGGCTTGCCAGCACGCATCCGCCGGGCCGGAAGTCGTCAACGGAGGTACCGGAACCGGCGTATCGGTGGCGGATGTCGTGCAGCACATGATGGACTGCTTCGGGAAAAAACAGGCCCCCCGGTTCTCGGGACAACGGCGCG
>JANNNQ010000180.1:0-4946 GCA_031398625.1 Pseudomonadota bacterium | reverse complement strand
CTAAGTCTCCGGTTCCATTCAACTTCCAAATGAACAGACCAGTTTCTATTCCGGGTGCAGTAAGGTTGAGTGTGGCGGCACTGGGGTCAAAGTCAGCAGTTCCGGTCGATGCCTCGTTCAGCCCGATCCGCCGGGTGACCTACACGGTTGAAAGCGCCCGCGTCGAGCAGCGCACGAACCTGGACAAGCTGATCATCGACATCGAGACCAACGGCACGATCGATCCGGAAGAGGCCATTCGCCGCGCCGGTTCGATCCTCAAGGACCAGTTGTCCGTGTTCGTCGACCTGCAGGGGCAGGACGAGGGTTCGGCCAAGTCCGCCGAGCAGACTTTCGATCCGATCCTGCTGCGTCCGGTGGACGAGCTGGAGCTGACGGTCCGCAGCGCGAACTGCCTGAAGGCGGAGAACATCCACTACATCGGCGACCTCGTGCAGCGCACGGAAGTCGAGCTGCTCCGCACACCGAACCTCGGCAAGAAGTCGCTCACCGAGATCAAGGAAGTGCTGGAAAGCCACGGCCTCTCCCTCGGCATGCGTCTCGACAGCTGGCCGCCCGTCAGCCTCAAGCGCGACGAAGAGCGCGAAGCCGTCTGACCTGAAGGATAGAAAAGAATCATGCGTCATCACCTTTCCGGGCGGCAGCTGAGCCGAAACGCCCCGCATCGCTGGGCGATGCTTCGCAACATGGCAGCGTCGCTGCTGAAGCACGAGACCATCCGTACCACCGTGCCGAAGGCCAAGGAGCTGCGCCGCGTGGTCGAGCCGCTGATCACGATGGCCAAGGCGGACAGCCAGGCCAATCGCCGCCGAGCATTCGCGCAGCTGCGTGACGATGGCCTGGTGGAGAAGCTGTTCGAGGTGCTGGGGCCCCGCTACCTGGCCCGTCCGGGTGGTTACACGCGCATTCTCCGGATGGAAGAGCGCCCCGGCGACTCCGCACCGATGGCGCTGATGCAGCTCGTTGACCAGCCAAAGGCTGAAGCGGGCGAAGCCAGGGCGGACGATGCTCCGGCTGCCGGGAAAGCGGCCAAGGCCGCTGCCCCGAAGGCCGCCAAGGCAACGAAGAAGCGTGCCGCGAAGGCGGATGACTCTACCGAGGAGGCCCCGGCCGCAAAGCCGAAGGCCGCCAGGAAGAAGGCCGTGAAGAAGGCAGCCGGGAAGGACTGACACGCTGACTGGAGTCGCGCGGCCTCGCTGCCGCGCGACAGGGTGGAACGAAAGCCGGGCATTGCCCGGCTTTTTCTTGCTCCGCCGGTTCGCATCCAATCCTTACCGAATCCCTCGATCTCGCTTATTGTGCAGACCGAATCCGGCCTGAACGGGCAGGGCGCGAGCCACCCGGCGGGGCAACCACATCAACTGGCTTTGGAGGGCTCCGCATGAGCATCGGCAAAGAGTTCAGGGAATTTGCGGTCAAAGGCAATGTCGTCGACATGGCTGTGGGTATCGTCATCGGAGCGGCATTCGGCAAGATCGTCTCGTCGGCGGTGGCCGATCTGGTTACCCCGCCACTCGGTTACGTCATCGGCGGCGTCGATTTCACCCAGCTGGCCATCACCCTGCCTGCCATGCGCGAGGGGGCAGAAGCGGTCACGGTGCGCTATGGCGCCTTCCTGCAGACAGTGTTCGATTTCGTCATCGTCGCGTTCGCCATCTTCATGGTGGTGAAGGTGATCAACCGGGTGAAGCGCAAGGAAGCGGCTGCACCGGCGGCTCCGCCGCGCCAGGAACTGTTGCTCGAGGAGATTCGCGATCTGCTGAAGCAGCAGCGTTAAGGCAAATGTGAATTTTTCGTCAACGGGAAATGCGCGCAAATGCCTGAAATTCAAGCGCGAAATGCGTGCCTGCTGTTTCAAAGGGCGATGAAACCTTCTAGAATTTCGCGCCGTGAGGGGAGTGGAAGAAATCGCAGCGACGCTGCGCTCCCTTGCCCGCGTTTGTTCGAAGTGATTTTCATCAAAACCCTGGGGTACAGATTCTCATGAACGCAAAAGTAGCCTTGAGCGCACTCGTGCTCGCACTCTCTCTGAGCGCCTGCGGTGGTCAGGAAACGCCGGTTGAAGCTGCGCAGGAAGCTGCCGCTGATGCCGGCGCTGCGGCTGCCGATGCCGCTGCTGCCGCGGGCGATGCCGCCGCCGCCGCTGGCGAAGCGGTCAGCGAAGCCGCTTCTGACGCCGCTGATGCCGCTGGCGATGCCGCAGATGCTGCCGGTGAAGCTGCTGCTGACGCTGCCGAAGCCGCGAAGGAAGCCGTCACTCCTGCCCAGTGATCGTTGACGACCCAGAAGTCGTTGACGACATCGGGCTGACGTCGGGCGGGCCGCAAGGTCCGCCCGATGTATACTGCCGCCCCCGGAGCAGATCCGGATTCGTAAGCCGGCTCCGAAAACCAAGCCGGTCAACCCGTGAAGTGACGCAGCCAGGTGGGCGCCTTTCCCCACGTCTCCTCATGACCGTAAAGATCAGGGACGCGCAGGAATCGAACGTGGATCGCCAGTGGATCCAGCGTACCTATGGCGAGTACCTGAACGATCTCACGAGCATGAACATGAACACCGGCATGTTCCCGGTGTTCGGCAAGTCAGGGGAATTCGGCGATCGCGAGCCGGACCTGATGGCCCGCTGGTTTGCCGACGACAGCTCCCATCCCCTCGTCATCCTGCAGAACGATCGCCCCGTGGGCTTTGCGCTGGTCAGCCGCCCTCCGGTGAACCGGCGCAGCGAGATCGATTTCCGGCTGGCTGAATTCTTCGTGACCGCCAGTTCACGCCGTCTCGGTGTAGGGTCGAGTGCGGCGACGCTGATCTTCAGCCGCTTCGCTGGCCGCTGGGAGATCATCGAGTTCGTACGGAATGCCGGAGCGGTGGCCTTCTGGCGGACCGTGGTCGGCAAGTACACGAGTGGGCGCTACCGTGAATCGGTGGCGAACGGGGAAGTCCGCCACGTGTTCCAGACGCCAAGGAACCAGTAGCTCCCGTCAGGCGCGTTTGCGCTCTTTCTTCGGCCGCTGCCTGTCCAGCACGGGCTTCAGGAACTGGCCGGTGTAGGAACCCTTCACCTGCACGATGTCTTCCGGGCGGCCCGTTGCCACGATCTCGCCGCCGCCGCTGCCGCCTTCCGGCCCCAGGTCGATGATCCAGTCTGCCGTCTTGATCACATCCAGGTTGTGCTCGATGACCACCACGGTATTGCCTTCGTCGCGCAGCCGGTGCAACACGACGAGCAGCTGTTCGATATCCGCGAAGTGCAGTCCGGTCGTGGGCTCGTCGAGGATGTAGAGGGTGCGTCCCGTGGCGCGCTTCGAGAGTTCCTTCGCCAGCTTGACCCGCTGGGCCTCGCCGCCGGACAGCGTCGTCGCGTTCTGCCCGAGCGTGAGATAGGACAACCCCACGTCCATCAGGGTCTGCAGCCGCGTGTAGACCGTGGGCACCGGGCGGAAGAACTCCAGGGCATCCTCGATCGTCATTTCCAGTACTTCGTGGATGCTCCGCCCCTTGTAACGGATCTCGAGCGTCTCGCGGTTGTAGCGCCGTCCCTTGCAGACATCGCACGGAACGTACACGTCAGGGAGGAAGTGCATCTCCACCTTGATGACGCCGTCGCCCTGGCAGGCTTCGCACCGCCCCCCCTTGACGTTGAAGCTGAACCGCCCGGGTTCGTAGCCGCGCGCCCGCGACTCCGGCACCTCGGCGAAGATTTCGCGGATGGGCGTGAACAGGCCGGTGTAAGTCGCCGGGTTCGAGCGCGGCGTGCGGCCGATCGGGCTCTGGTCGATGTCGATGACCCGATCGACGTGTTCGATGCCTTCCACGCCGTCGCTCTCGGCGGGGTGGTAGGACGCATCGTTGAGCTTCCCCGCTACCCAGGAATACAGCGTGTCGTTGATGAGCGTGGACTTGCCCGACCCGGACACGCCGGTCACGCAGGTCATGAGCCCGAGCGGGATGTCGACGGTCACGCCCTTGAGGTTGTTGCCAGTCGCATTCAGCACCCGCAGGGTGCGGTTGTCCTGCACGGGCGTACGCACCGCCGGTACCGTGATGCTGCGCCTCCCCGACAGGTACTGGCCCGTCACGGAGTCCGGGTTCGCTTCCACCTCGGCGGGTGTGCCGTGCGCGACGACGTTGCCGCCATGGACGCCGGCGCCCGGCCCGAGGTCGACGACGTAGTCCGCCTGGCGGATGGCGTCTTCGTCGTGCTCCACCACGATGACGCTGTTGCCCAGGTCACGCAGGTGAATGAGCGTATTGAGGAGACGCTGGTTGTCGCGCTGGTGCAGCCCGATCGAGGGTTCGTCGAGGATGTACATGACGCCGACCAGCCCCGAACCGATCTGGCTGGCCAGGCGGATACGCTGGGCTTCACCCCCGGACAGCGTCTCGGCGCTGCGGTCCAGGGTCAGGTAGTCGAGGCCCACGTCCTTGAGGAACCGCAGGCGGTCGCCGATTTCCTTCACGATCTTGGTCGCGATTTCGCCGCGCCAGCCGTCGAGGTGCATCGCTGCAAACCAGTCAAGTGCATCGCCGACGCTTTGCCCCGTCAGGGAAGACAGGTTCCGATCGGCAACGAACACATGCCGGGCTGCGCGATTGAGGCGGGTTCCCTGGCACTCCGGGCAAGGCTGGTTGCCCAGGTACTTGGCCAGTTCCTCGCGGACGGTCAGGGATTCCGTTTCCCGGTACCGCCGTTCGAGGTTGGGAAGGATGCCTTCCCACTTGTGGGAACGGCGGTTCGTGTGGCCCTTTGCATCCACGTAGCTGAACTCGATGCGGGTCTCGGCACTGCCTTCCAGCAGCAGCTTGCGGATGCGCTCGGGCAGTTCCTCCCAGGGCGTTTCGATGTCGAACCGGTAGTGCCGGGCGAGCGACTGGATCAGCTGGAAGTAGTAGGCATTGCGACGGTCCCAGCCGCGAATGGCGCCGCCCGCGAGCGACAGGTGCGGATG
>JANNNQ010000169.1:0-1700 GCA_031398625.1 Pseudomonadota bacterium | reverse complement strand
CCGGAGGCTGGTCAGCGACCAGTGGGCAACTGCCTCGGGCAATGCCAGTTTAGGCGGACGACGCGCAGGAGAGAGGCCGCTGTGGGACCCCGGTCAAGGCTGCTATTGGCTAGGATTGCCCGTTAGGCCGACCAGCCGGTAGCGGCCGCTGCTGGACGTACCGCCGACATCTCACCGCCGATGTCTGCTCCACCCCAGGGGACTAAACCGCTCTCGCGGTAGGTATTGTCTGGGGCATGGGTAGGACGCTGGACGTTTCCTGTCCGAGGATCGGGGTGTTGAGCCTCACCTCTGGACAGGAGCATTGCGATGATCGACACACCCGTCAGCCCGCTACGCCGGCGCATGATTGAAGACATGACGCTGCGCAAGTTCGCGCCGCGGACGCAGGCAGGCTACATCCGGGCCGTCAAGAGCTTCAGCGCTTTCCTCGGGGCCTCGCCGGACACGGCGGGATACGAGGACGTTCGGCGCTATCAGGTGCATCTGGCGTCGAGGAGCACCGGCGCACCGACCATCAACCACAGCCTGACGGCGTTGCGGTTTCTGTTCATGGTGACGCTGCGCAGGCCCGACGTGGTGGCCCAACTGCCCTTTGTGCGGGAACCGCGGCGGCTACCGGTCGTCCTGAGCCCGCAGGAGGTGGGGCGCCTGCTGGATGCGGCGCCGGGTCTCAAGTACAAGGCGGCGCTGAGCGTGGCCTACGGCGCGGGATTGCGCGCCTCCGAGGTGGTCTCGCTCAAGCTCGAGGATATTGACAGCAGCCGCATGGTGATCCGTGTCGAGCAGGGCAAGGGCCGCAAGGACCGCTATGTCATGCTGTCGCCGCACCTGCTCGACCTGCTGCGCGCCTGGTGGAAGGCGGCACGGCCGCGGGGCTGGCTGTTTCCCGGGCAGAACCCGGTCAACCCGCTCTCGACCCGCCAGCTCAACCGCGCCTGCCATGCCGCGGCGCGGATGGCCGAGATCGACAAGCCGGTGTCGCTGCATACGCTGCGGCACAGCTTCGCCACGCACCTGCTCGAGCAGAAC
Source organism: Pseudomonadota bacterium (assembly GCA_031398625.1). Classification (GTDB taxonomy): domain Bacteria; phylum Pseudomonadota; class Gammaproteobacteria; order Steroidobacterales; family Steroidobacteraceae; genus CAIUGU01. The sequence goes on along the minus strand of JANNNQ010000169.1, from coordinate 668 downwards.
GCGGACATTCGCGTGATCCAGGTGCTGCTCGGGCACAAGAAGCTCGACACCACTGCTCTCTACACCCGCGTCGCCACCAAGCTCATCCGCGAGGTGATGAGCCCCCTTGAGCGTCTGGCGACGGAGGCCAAGCCGCCCGCCTAGGGCGCGGACCCTTGGCCCGATCGACACTGGAGGTCGTGGACATCTTCCGCGACCACGGGGCCGCCTGGCGCAGCGTCAACGCCGGCCACGTGAGCCTCGGCCAGTTGAAGGTGATGTCGGCGATCGAGACCTGCCGTACGGCGGTGCAGGGCGGGCATGTGGCACGCTGCGAGCGTTGCCCCTACACCGAGATCGCCTACAACTCCTGCCGCAACCGGCATTGCCCGAAGTGCCAGGGCGCGGCGGCGAAGGCGTGGCTGGCCGAGCGCGCAGCCGAGCTCCTGCCCGTGCCGTACTACCACGTGGTCTTCACCCTGCCGGCGCCGATCGCCGATATCGCCTACCAGAACAAAGCCGCGATCTACGACATCCTGTTCAAGGCGTCGGCCGAGACCCTGATCACGATCGCCGCCGACCCGAGGCATCTGGGGGCTCGGATCGGTCTCACCGCCGTGCTGCACAGCTGGGGCTCGGCGATGACCCACCACCCGCATGTGCACATGATCGTCCCGGGCGGCGGCCTG
>JANNNQ010000167.1:0-1719 GCA_031398625.1 Pseudomonadota bacterium | reverse complement strand
CGAAGCCCGCCCCGGCCAGCCGCTCCACCACGTCCTGCACATGCGCATGGTTGCGCGTCTGCAGCACCAGCTCGACCTCGACGCTCTGCACGCTGAGCGACGAGAAGGCGCGCTGGTGATGCACCTCGTCGATGTTGGCGCCCGCTTCGGCCACGACGCCCGTGATGCGGGCCAGCACGCCCGGCGTGTCGCGCGCCGCCACGCGGATGCGCGCCAGCCGCCCGGCGCGCACCATGCCGCGTTCGAGGATGCTGGCCAGCAGCAGCGGGTCGATGTTGCCGCCGCACAGCACCAGGCCCACCTTGCGGCCGGCATAGGCGCCGGGGTCCTTCAGCAGCGCCGCAAGGCCCGCCGCGCCGGCGCCTTCGACCAGCGTCTTCTCGATCTCCAGCAGCATCACGATGGCCTGCTCGATGTCGCCTTCTTCGACCAGCACCAGGTCATCGACCTGCGCGCGGATCAGCTCGCGCGTGATGCGCCCCGGCTGCCCCACCGCGATGCCTTCGGCGATGGTGCTGGCGCCCTGCGGGTGGTTCGTGCCCTTGATGGCGTTGACCATGGCCGGAAAACGAGCCGTCTGCACGCCGACGATGCGGATGCCGGGCTTGAGGTGCCGCGCCGCCGTGCTGATGCCGCTGATGAGGCCACCGCCGCCCACGGCGATGACCAGCGTGTCCAGTTGCGGCTGGGCACGCAGCATCTCGATGCCGATGGTGCCCTGGCCGGCGATCACCGCTTCGTCGTCGAAGGGGTGCACGAAGGTCAGGCCTTGTTCCTCGGCCATCTGCCAGGCACGGTCGCGCGCCTGGTCGAAGGTCTCGCCGTGCAGCACCACGTCGGCGCCGAAGCCGCGCGTGCGCTCGACCTTGACCGTGGGCGTGTGCTGCGGCATCACGATCACCGCGCGCAGGCCCAGGCGCTGCGCGTGGTGGGCCACGCCTTGCGCATGGTTGCCGGCGCTCGCCGCGATCACTCCCTTGATCGGCGCACCGGATTCGATCAGCGTGATCAGCTTGTTGAGCGCGCCGCGTTCCTTGAACGAGGCGGTGAACTGCAGGTTCTCGAACTTCAGGAAGACCTGCGCGCCGACGATCTGGCCCAGCGTCTTGCTCTCGACGCAAGGCGTGTCGAGCACCTGGCCGGCGAGCCGCGTGGCCGCGGCTTCGATGGCCTGGAAGTTCACGCGGTCCCGCCGACCGTGATGCGGTCGATGCGCAAGGTGGGTTGCCCCACGCCCACCGGCACGCTCTGGCCTTCCTTGCCGCACACGCCCACGCCGGTGTCCAGCGCCATGTCGTTGCCGACCATGCTGACGCGGTTCATCGCGTCGGGGCCGTTGCCCACCAGCGTGGCGCCCTTCACGGGGTACAGGATCTTGCCGTTCTCCACCCAGTAGGCCTCGCTGGCGCTGAACACGAACTTGCCGCTCGTGATGTCCACCTGGCCGCCGCCGAAGTTGGTGGCGTACAGGCCGCGCTTGAGGCTGGCGATGATTTCTTCCTTGGGTAGCGCGCCGCCCAGCATGTAGGTGTTGGTCATGCGTGGCATCGGCAGGTGCGCGTAGCTCTCGCGGCGGCCGTTGCCGGTGGGCGCCACGCCCATCAGGCGCGCGTTCAGGCTGTCCTGGATGTAGCCCTTGAGGATGCCATCCTCGATAAGGACGTTGCGCGGCCGAAGGTTTCATCTTCATTCCCGCCGTCCGCACTGTGCTGCCGGCCT
>JANNNQ010000134.1:0-11211 GCA_031398625.1 Pseudomonadota bacterium | reverse complement strand
CACCCGCACCTTCAATTTGACGAAATCCGGTCCGCCTGCCGCCTTGAGCTTCGTGAGCAACTCCGCTTGGGTATAGCGGACTTTGGGGCACCAGACGGCCGAATCCATCGTCAGGGACAGCGTGCCCTCACGATAACTCGCTGACAGTAAATGGGTTCTTTCGGGCGCCGGCAGCAAGGCACGGACTTGTTCGGTGAGCGACAGAGCTGCCTTGGCACGCGCTTCCAGCCTGGCAATCCTCGCTGGCAGCACGGCGTTCAGGCTCTGCAGGGCGTCAGACATAAGCTGATTCTTTCCGGCCCGGGATGCGCACCGGGTCTCAATCGCTTGATCTTTTGTCAGCCTCTTCTGCATAGTCGCAGCCACTGTACAGGGCAAACCCATCGAAAGGTGGGGACGCAAAGCCACCGGTCTTGAGGTCCGGCCGATTGCCGGTCACGACAGCGGGGTTACCAGGATGCAAGTCGCCAGATCGCCTTCGATGAGCCCACTCAGGCGGGGTCCCGGGTCCTGCCTGACAGCCACTGCCGCACGATTGCACTGCGAGGCCGTGTTCGCATGAATGTCATTGTCTACTCGCAAAGCGGCGGACAGGCGCGTCAGTTCCAGATTGACCGTCGCCTCGCCTTGACGGGGGCAATCAGCATTCTGGCCATCCTGATCGTCTCCGTTTTCTACGTGGGCATGCGGGTCGGAGGGGGCAATCTCTTCCTGACACCCACCGCCCAGGTCTTGGAATGGACGCGCCAGCTCGATGCCCAGCGCGCCCAGATGCAGGATCTGCGTTCGCAGCTCCAGGAAAAGCTCGATGCACTGGCTGGCCGTGTTGGCCAGATGAATGCCCAGGTCATCCGGCTCGATGCCCTCGGCCGCCGGCTCACGGAGATGGCGGATCTCGACAAGGGGGAGTTCAATTTCGAAACGCTGCCCGCCCAGGGTGGACCAGAGGGGATGCTCGCCACTGTCGCCGTCGCGGCCCCCGATCTCTCGACCCTGCTTGATGGCCTCGCTCGCCAGCTGCAGGACCGCGAACGTCAGCTGGGCGTCCTCGAGAGCCTGATCTCGACCCGGAACCTCAGCCGCCAGATCGTGCCGGGTGGCCGACCAGTGACCCAGGGCTGGATCTCCTCGTATTTCGGCAACCGGGCTGATCCTTTCAATGGCCGGACTGCTTTCCATGCGGGCCTCGACTTTGCCGGCAAGGAAGGGTCCGAAGTCGTCGCGGTTGCTTCCGGCGTGGTGACCTGGTCCAAGGATCGCTTTGGTTACGGCCGCACGGTCGAGATCAATCACGGCAACGGCTATGTCACGCGCTATGCCCACAACGCCAGCAACCTGGTCAACGTCGGGGCAACGGTTCAGAAGGGAGATCCCATCGCCCTGATGGGGTCCAGTGGCCGCTCGACCGGCCCGCACCTGCATTTCGAGGTGCTGAAGAATGGCCGGGCCGTCAACCCGATGACCTTCGTGGACCGGTAGGCGTCCGCCAGGCTTCAGGCTGTAGCCCGAAACGGAAGCCGAGTAAAAGGGGAACGCCTGGGGCTTTTGCTGTTCTCCGCCCTGTAGCCTGTAGCCTGTAGCCTGTAGCCTGTAGCCTGTAGCCTGTAGCCCTTCTGCCCGCCCCCTCTCCCCCGGCCGCCGTTTTGGGCCATTCCCGGCGTGTACAATACGCGGCCTCAAAGTACACGGAGTCGCGCGCCCAGCCCTGAACCCGTTCCTGAATGGATGGGGGGGCACCGTAGCGAACGCGTACAGGTCAATCAAGAGGTTCCTTGAAGTGGCGAATTGGCTTACCAGGCTGTTTGGCAGCCGCAATCAGCGAATCGTTGGCGGTTATTCAAAGCTGGTCAGCCGCATTGGCACGTTCGAGAGCTCGCTCGCTGCCCTGGACGATGCCGGCCTCAAGGCCAAGACCTCCGAGTTCAGGGAGCGGCTGGCAAAGGGCGAGACGCTGGACGACGTGTTGCCCGAAGCCTTTGCCACGGTACGCGAGGCGGCCAGGCGCACGCTGGGCATGCGTCATTTCGACGTCCAGCTCATCGGCGGCATGGTGCTGCATCAGGGCAAGATCTCGGAAATGCGCACTGGCGAAGGCAAGACCCTCGTCGCGACCCTGCCCGCCTATCTCAATGCGCTGCCTGCAAAGGGCGTGCATGTCGTTACGGTCAACGAGTACCTCGCGCAGCGTGATGCCGACTGGATGGCGCCGGTCTACCGCTTCCTGGGGCTGGAAGTCGCAGTGATTCGCAGCGGGCAGAGCACTGCTGAAAAACGCGCCGCCTATGCAGCCGACATCACGTACGGCACCAACAACGAATTCGGATTCGACTACCTGCGGGACAATCTTGCCTTCCGCATCGAAGACCGTGCGCAGCGCAGCCTGAACTTCGCCATCGTCGACGAGGTGGACTCCATCCTCATCGACGAGGCGCGGACGCCGCTGATCATTTCCGGCCCTGCCGAGGAAAGCACCGAGCTGTATCTCAAGATCAACCAGCTTGCACCGCGACTCAAGCGCCAGGAAGCCGAGGAAGGCGAAGGTGATTACTGGGCTGACGAGAAGGCGCGCCAGGTGCACCTGTCGGATTCGGGCCACGAACGGGTGGAAGACCTGTTCCTGGAAGCGGGCCTGCTGCAGTCCGGGCAGAGCCTGTACGACGCAGCCAACATCCGGCTGATGCATCATCTCAATGCCGCTTTGCGCGCCCATGCGCTCTACCACCGCGACGTGGAATACATCGTCCGCAACGGTGAAGTCATCATCGTCGACGAGTTCACCGGACGCACGATGGTGGGTCGTCGCTGGTCCGATGGTCTGCACCAGGCTGTCGAAGCGAAGGAGGGCGTGCGGGTCCGCGAGGAAAACCAGACCGTTGCCTCGATCACGTTCCAGAACTACTTCCGCATGTATTCCAAGCTGTCCGGCATGACAGGCACTGCGGATACCGAAGCATTCGAGTTCCAGCAGATCTACGGGCTCGAGGTGGTCGTGGTGCCGACGCATCGGCCCATGCTGCGCAAGGACCATTCCGATTTCGTGTATCTCACGCAGAACGACAAGTTCGCAGCGATCATTGAAGACATCCGCGATTGTGTTTCGCGCGGCCAGCCGGCGCTGGTGGGCACGACCTCCATCGAGACCTCCGAATATCTGGCGGGATTGCTTGCGAAGCAGGATATCGCCCACCAGGTACTGAACGCCAAGCAGCATGACAAGGAAGCCGGCGTGGTTGCGCAGGCGGGGCGCCCCGGAACGGTGACCATCGCCACCAACATGGCGGGTCGCGGTACGGATATCGTGCTTGGCGGCAGCCTTGAGGTGGAGCTGGCCACCTACGATCCAGCGGACGAAGCAGGCCGGCAGCAGGCGCGCGCGGAATGGCAGAAGCGCCATGACGCCGTGCTGGGTTCAGGCGGCCTGCACATCATCGGCACCGAGCGCCACGAGTCGCGACGCATCGACAACCAGCTGCGCGGCAGGTCGGGCCGTCAGGGCGATCCGGGTTCCAGCCGCTTCTACCTGTCGCTCGAAGACAACCTCATGAGGATCTTCGGCGATCCCGAGCGCACCAAGCGCTGGCTCCAGACCGCCGGCATGAAGGAAGGCGAAGTCATCGAGAGCCGCATGCTCTCGAAGCAGATCGAGCGTGCACAGCGCAAGGTTGAGGCGCACAACTTCGACGCCCGCAAGAACCTGCTGGAATACGATGACGTTGCCAACGACCAGCGCAGGGTCGTCTACCAGCAGCGCTCCGAGCTCATGGCGGCGGATGACGTGGCCGATGCGGTTGCCGGCATTCGCCGGGAAGTCGTCGAGGCACAGATAGACCGTTTCGTGCCGCCCAGCAGCGTCGAGGAAATGTGGGACGTCGAAGGGCTGGCGCAAGGGATCGAGCGCGACTTCGGGGCCGCTATTGACTTGAAGGGCTGGCTGGAAGCAGAAAAGAACGTCGGCGAGCCGGAACTCCGCAAGCGCGTGCATTCTGTCGTGGATGCGGCCTATGAAGCCAAGATCGAGCAGTACGGCGCTCCCGTGATGCGGCACCTCGAGAAGGCAATCATGCTGCAGCAGGTGGACATGCACTGGCGTGAACACCTGGCTGCCATGGATTACCTGCGCCAGGGGATTCATCTGCGCAGTTATGCCCAGAAGAATCCGAAGCAGGAGTACAAGCGCGAAGCATTCGAACTGTTCAGCGTCATGCTCGACCGCATCAAGCACGATACGGTCTCCATGCTGTCACGGCTCCAGGTCCGCAGCGAGGCCGAGATCCAGGCGGAAGAAGCCGAGCGACAGCGGCGGCTGGAACGCGCGATGCAGTTGCAGCACGCCGCACCTGAGTCCATCACGGCAATGCCCGCGTCCCCGGAACCGGCGCTCGTTGCCCAGGACGCAACGCCCTTCGTGCGCGAGGGCAAGAAGGTGGGGCGCAATGAACCTTGCCCCTGCGGCTCAGGGAAGAAGTACAAGCACTGCCACGGCGTGCTGGAGAAGTAAGGAAGGCTAAGGGCCACAGGCCGCAGGTGAAGACAGGAACCAACAATCCCGGCCACGATGGCTCGGCCGACACGGCTTTCTCTGGCTGTAGCCTGAAGCCTCTAGCCTTTCCTGCCATCCACGTCGTCGCAGGCGCACTGTTCGACAGCGCAGGCCGTGTGCTGATCGCAGAGCGGCCCGCCGGCAAGCACATGGAAGGCCAGTGGGAGTTTCCGGGCGGCAAGCTGGAACAGGGTGAGCCCCGGTTCGAAGGGCTGCAGCGGGAGATCAAGGAAGAACTGGGGGTCGAGGTGGTGGCGGCAATCCCTCTTGTCAGCTACGAACATCAGTATCCGGGAAAACGCGTACTGCTGGATCTATGGCGCGTCACGGGCTACCTGGGTAAACCGGAATCCCGGGAAGGGCAGCGGTTGCGCTGGGTGGCGGTGGCGGATCTGGGCAGCGCGGATCTGCTTGAAGCGGATCGACCGATGATCAGCGCCCTGCAGGGCACTCCGGCCGAATAGGTCGTTACTCCGGATCGTCTTCCGCGTTGCTGTCGTCATTGGCAGCGTCACGTGCGTCACCGGGTATCGAGCGCTGGCCGCTGGCCCAGGCACCCAGGTCGATGAGCTTGCAACGCTCGCTGCAGAAGGGTCGCCACGGAGACGCCTCGGACCAATTCACCGGGCGCCTGCAGGTTGGGCAGGAAGCAGTCATGCTGTTGCAGGGCTACAGGCTACAGGCTACAGGCTACAGGCTACAGGCTACAGGCGGGCCCGCGCAGCCAACAGCCGAAACCCCCTCTCAGGTGCACGTGGTCAGCAGGAACGGAACGTTGTCTGCCGTCTGTGCCGGGCGGCTCGCTGCCACATTCGCGCCGGCAAGAAAGCGGATCGTGCAGCGATGATGGCTGCCGCTGATCTCCGGAAACAACTCCGCGCCGGCCGGCAGCGTCACGCGCAGCAACTGACAGGGCGTTTCCTTCTCAAGAGTCAGCTGGAACACGCCGGCGGTAGCGACTTCGCGTCGTGGCCGGGAGTTCTGGCGAGTCAGCCACAGCAACTCGGCAACGGCATCGCAGAGTGGGCGCAGGATGACGAGCCATTCATCGAAGGCTGCCGCCCGGGCGGCGAAGGGCTGGTTCAACCAGTGGAAATAGTCGGGCAGGTCGAACTCGCAGGTCCCCCCGGGGATCGAATTGCGGTGCTTGATCGCATTCAGGAAGTCCGAGTCCCGGAGCTTCTGCATGAACAGCGCTCCGGCCGCATTGAGTTCCGTGCGCAGGCGGGCCAGGTTAGCCAGGACCGCATGCAGACGGGTGGCATCGACCCCGGGCCGTGCCTGGAACTCATGCATGGCGGCCATCTGCCGTTCCAGTTCCTTCAGGACATCGCTGCGGATGTCGCCCCTCGCGGTAATGGCAAGCATCTCAAGCAGGGATCCCACGGCGGAGCGGGTGGACCAGGTGTCCTCTTGCTCGCGATGGTAAAGGGTCTGGTTGTACAGGAACTCGAGCCGCAGGAACGTACGCATGCGCTCGTTCAACGGCTGCTCGTAGACGAGGGTCGCGGCGCCCGGATCCGTGCGCTCCATATTCTGGCCACTGGCTGACATCGGGCTATTCTGCGGCACCCGGACGGAGTTCGCCAGATCGGAAAGTCGCGAGATAACGGCGGTGCAGTTCGTTGACCTCATCCTTGAGCTGCCCGCGAGAGCCCGTATTGACGATGACATCGTCGGCTGCGCCCAGGCGGGATTCACGGGTGGTCTGTGCTGCCAGCATGCGTCGGGCCTGCGCATCATCCAGGCCATCCCGTGCCATGAGGCGATCCATCTGCATCTGTTCCGGGACGTCAACGACGAGAACGCGATCGACCAGAAAACGCAGGTCATTCTCGAAGAGCAGCGGGATGACGAGAATCTGGTAAGGGCCTGCGGTCGCTTCCGACCTGCGAGCCAGTTCCGCACGCACTGCGGGGTGCAGTATGGATTCCAGCAAGCGTCTCGCCTCAGGATCGCCAAACACCCGTTCGCGCATCCTGCGCCGGTCCAGCAGGCCGTGGGCATCGAGGCTTTCCGGGCCCAGCAGCTCGACTATGCGCTGCAATGCAGGCTGGCCAGGCGCCACCAGTTCCCGTGCGATGACGTCTGCATCATGGATGGGAATGCCGAGTGCCGCGAACTCCTCAGCCACCGCCGACTTGCCGCTCGCAATGCCGCCGGTCAGTCCGATGCGGAGGGGAATGGAAGACATGGCTACACGGTACAGGCTACAGCCAGAAAGGAAATCAGCATCTCCGAACTCTGACTCATGCGGCAGCCTCTTACCTGTAGCCTCTTACCTGTAGCCTGTAGCCTGTAGCCTGTAGCACGAAGTTTCTACAGCCTTCCCAGATAGGCTCCGACAATCTCGTCGCCCCACATCAACGCAATCCAGCCCGCGATGGCGAGGTAGGGACCGAAAGGAATCGGGATGTTCCTGTCGCGCCCGCGGAGGGCAATCATCAGGATGCCAATGACTGCCCCGGTTACCGCAGACAACAGGATCACGAGCGGCAGCATCTGCCATCCCAGCCACGCTCCAAGTGCGGCAAGCAGCTTGAAATCGCCATAGCCCATGCCTTCCTTGCCGGTGACCAGCTTGAAGAGCTGATAGACCAGCCACAGGCTCAGGTAACCGGCTGCTGCGCCCACAATGCTCTCCTGCGGGCTGACAGGGAGCTCGGCACCTGCAACCGGAGTACCGAGACTGAAGAGCAGGCCGAGCCACAGCAGCCCGAGTGTCAGATCGTCTGGCAGCAGCTGGGTGTCGATGTCGATGGCGGACAGCGCGACCAGGATCCATGTCAGTACCAGTGCGCCCGCCGTAAAGAGCGTGAAGCCGAACTTCCAGGCCACCGTGGCCGACAGCATCGCGGTAGCCAGCTCGACCAACGGATACCGCGCCGAAATCGGAGCCTTGCAGGCTTTGCATTGGCCTCCCAGTGCCAGGTAGCTCAGGACCGGAATGTTCTGCAGTGCGCTGATGGCCGCTCCACAGCGCGGGCAGGCAGAGCGCGGGACGATGAGGTTGTAAGGAGGCGAGGCTGCAGGCTGCAGGCTGTTGGCTGTAGGCTGAGAGGCCCCGGACGAGGAGGCGGCAATCTCTGCGGCCTGCGCTTTCCACTCGCGGTCGAGCATGATGGGGAGCCGGTGAATGACGACGTTCAGGAAGCTGCCTACAAGCAGGCTTAGTACGAATACCGTACCGACGAATAGCGGCAACGATGTCGCGAATAGCTCGAGAATTGTCATGGTTGATTTTTTTGTCTCGGGTCGTATCTACGGCAACAGTCGAAACAGCCAGTGTTTGGGTCTCACGTCGCCCCCACACAGAAAAACGCCGCGCAGGGCGCGGCGTTCATGCTCTACCTACAGCCTAAAGCCCACAGCCTCAAGCCATCTCCTTCAGACCACTGCTCCCAGCTTGAAGATGGGGAGGTACATCGCGATCACGAGGCCGCCGACGAGGACGCCCAGGATCGCCATGATGAGCGGTTCGAGCAGGCTGCTCATGCCATCGACGGCCGCATCGACGTCAGCCTCATAAAAGTCGGCGACCTTGGCAGACATCGCATCCAGCGAGCCTGACTCTTCGCCTACGGCGATCATCTGCACGACCATGTTCGGGAAGAGGCCGGTTTGCTCCATCGAGCGCTGCAGCCGCTGGCCGGTCGCGACTTCGTCACGAATGCGCAGTGTGCCTTCTTCATAGACGATGTTGCCAGTCGCGCCTGCAACCGAGGTCAGCGCTTCAACCAGCGGCACGCCGGCGGCGAACATTGTAGAAAGCGTTCGTGCATAGCGGGCGATGGCTGCCTTGGTCATGATCGGACCAATGACCGGTGCCTTGAGCAGGGCCTTGTCCAGGAACTGGCGCATCTTGCGCGAACGCTTCTTGAAGTAGAAGAACACGTATCCCGCGACGCCGACCATGAACGCGATGAGAATGCCTTGTGCCTGGACGAACCGTGACAGGTCGATCACCATCTGCGTAAAGGCGGGCAGATCGGCACCGAATCCCTGGAACAGGCTCTCGAACTGGGGGATCACGAAGATCAGCAGGATGACGGTCACGATGACGGCCACGACCAGCACGGCCGTGGGATAGAAAAGCGCCTTCTTGATCTTCTTCTTCAGCGCTTCGGTCTTTTCCTTGTACGTTGCGATCTTGTCCAGGAGCGTTTCCAGGGCACCTGCCTGTTCGCCTGCTTCGACCAGATTGACGAACAAGTCATCGAAATACAGCGGGTGTTTGCCAAGCGCTTCATGCAAAGAGGTGCCTGCTTCGACATCTGCCTTGATTGCCAGCACCAGCTTCTGCACCGACGGCTTGTCGTGGCCGTTCCCGATGATGTCGAAGCACTGCACCATCGGGATGCCTGCCTGCAGCATCGTTGCCAGCTGGCGGGCGAAGAGCGCGATGTCCTCTGCGTTGACTTTCTTGCCGCTCTTGAAGAGCTGCATTTCCTTGCGGACTTTCTTGGCTACAACGCCTTGTTTCCGCAGGTCGGTGCGGACCTCTGCCTCGGAGGCAGCCAGCATGCGCCCCTTGAGGCGTTTGCCCTTCTTGTCAGTGCCTTCCCATATAAAGGGAAATTCCTTGACCGAAATGACTTCTGCCATGTCCGTTATCTCTTGATTGAAGACGACTGAGTTTGCCTGGTTGCTACTCGACGGTGGTCTGGTTGATCTCGTCCAGGCTCGTGATGCCATTGCGGGCCTTTTCCAGGCCCGCCCGGCGCAGATCCCAGACGCCTTCCTTGGCCGCTTCGTCGGCGATGTCGACGGCATTGCCACCCTGGAGAATGATGCGCCCGATGTTCTCCGTGACGGGCATGACCTGGTACAGACCGAGGCGTCCTTTATACCCATCAGTGCACTGGTTGCAGCCGACCGCCTTGTAAAGGGTCATGCCGCTGGCAATGTCAGCCTGGCTGAAGCCCTCCTTGAGCAACGCTTCGTTCGGCAGGTCGATGCGCACTTTGCAGCTGTTGCAGAGCTTGCGCGCAAGTCGCTGGGCAATGATCAGGGATACCGAAGTTGCGATCGCGTACGGCTTGACGCCCATGTCGATCAGGCGAGTCAGCGTCTTCGGCGCATCATTCGTGTGCAGTGTCGACAGCACCAGGTGGCCGGTCTGCGCAGCCTTGATCGCAATCTCTGCCGTTTCCAGGTCACGGATTTCGCCGACCATGATGACGTCTGGATCCTGTCGCAGGAACGCACGCAGGGCTGAAGCGAAGGTCAGGCCGACTTTCGGGTTCACGTTGACCTGGTTGACGCCGGGAAGATTGATTTCCGCCGGATCCTCCGCGGTCGAGATGTTCGTGTCTTCCTTGTTCAGGATGTTGAGGCCGGTGTACAGCGAAACGGTCTTGCCGCTGCCAGTGGGTCCGGTCACCAGGATCATTCCATGGGGACGGGACAGGGCGTCCATGTACAGTTTCTTCTGGAACGACTCGTATCCCAGCGCATCGATGCCCAGCATTGCGCTTGAGGGATCCAGGATACGGGCAACGATCTTTTCGCCGAACAGCGTGGGGCAGGTGCTGACGCGGAAGTCGATCGCGCGATTCTTCGAAATGCGCATCTTGATGCGCCCGTCCTGGGGTACGCGCCGTTCGGCAATGTCGAGGCGCGACATGACCTTGATGCGTGCCGAGATCTTGACTGCCAATTGCACGGGGGGATTCGCCAGTTCCTTGAGCATGCCGTCGATTCTCAGCCGGATGCGATAGGTCTTTTCATATGGCTCGAAGTGGATATCCGACGCGCCTTTCTTGATCGCATCGAGCAGAACCTTGTTCACGAAGCGGACGATCGGCGCGTCTTCGACGTCGTCGCGCCCGACTGCATCCTTGTCGAGATCCTCCTCGCCGCCCGTGACCTCGAGGTTGTCGAGGTCCAGGTCATCGTCAGCAAGGCCCGGCATCTGCGTGTCGGACTGTTCGATGGCGCGTCCGACAATCTGCTGCAGCTTGTCGTCTTCGACAACTACCGCTTCGACCGACATCCCGGTCTGGAACTTGATCTCGTCAATCGAGTGAAGGCTGGTGGGGTCCGAGACCGCCACGAAGAGCCGTTTGCCCCGTCGCACCAGCGGCATGACGCGGTGCTTCTGCAGCAGCTTGTCGGAAACCAGCTTGACCACATCCATGTCCGGCTGGATTGATTCCAGGTCCAGCAGGGGAACGCCGAATTCCTGGGAGGCCGCAATCGCGATTTCCCGGGCGTCCGCGAGTCCATTCGCAACCAGATGGGAAACGAGGTTGGTGCGAGCCTCCTTGGAGGCAGCAATCGCCTGGAGCATCGTCTGTTCGTCGACCAGCCCGTCCTGAATGAGGCGCTGCGGGAGGCCCTGGAGGGCGACCCGGGCAGTGCTCAGGGCTGGAGCGGCGTTATCAATCATGGGGTTACGGAAAATCCGGGATGGGACTACTGGCGCTAGTCATACCTGAAGCGGGCAAGGCAATCAATTGTCAAATCGGCGGTCATTGTGTCCTAGCAGATCATGCTCGTACGAGAGCTGTGTCACATAGGCCGGAACTTGGATTCGGGGGTGCGGAATGAGCGGTCTTTGGCTTGGAGAAGCCACCGGGACAAAAAAGAGGGTCTTCGTGGAAACGAGTGGGTAGAAATTGGTCATTTTTCACTCAAATCTGAGGCAGCATCGTGGTGAGGACCTTCAG
>JANNNQ010000071.1:0-2119 GCA_031398625.1 Pseudomonadota bacterium | reverse complement strand
ATGCCTTGAACTCGCCCCCGTGCAACCCCGCCATGACCTTCGTCAACGCTGCCGTCAGCGTCGTCTTCCCATGGTCAACATGCCCGATCGTCCCCACGTTCACGTGCGGCTTCGTACGCTCGAATTTCTCTTTTGCCACGGTGGCGATCCTCTAGAACAGTTGGTTGCAAAACAAGGGGAAACCGGATGACTGGCCGCTCACGCTTTCCTCGTGATGACAGCGGAAACATTGTTCGGCACTTCGACGTACTTCGAAAATTCCATCGTGTAGGTCGCGCGGCCCTGGCTCATCGACCGCATCGACGTCGAGTACTGGAACATCTCGGCCAGCGGCACCTCGGCAGTGACGACCTTGCCGGAGACGGAATCTTCCATGCCGATGATCTGGCCACGCCGCCGGTTCAGGTCGCCGACGATGTCACCGTAATAATCCTCGGGCGTCACCACCTCGACCTTCATGATCGGCTCGAGGACGACGGGATTCGCCGCCCGCATGGCATCCTTGAACGCCATCGAGCCTGCGATCTTGAAGGCCATTTCGTTCGAGTCGACGTCGTGGTACGAGCCGTCGAACAGCGTGACCTTGACGTCCACGACCGGATAGCCGGCGAGCACGCCGCTGGCGGTCGCTTCCTTGATGCCTTTATCCACGGCGGGAATGTACTCGCGGGGCACCGAGCCGCCGACGATGGCATTGATGAACTCATAGCCTTTGCCCGGCTCCGACGGTTCGAGCGTGATCCATACGTGCCCATACTGGCCGCGGCCACCGGACTGCCGGACGAACTTGCCTTCCTGGTCGACCTTGGCGCGGATGGTCTCGCGATAGGCAACCTGCGGCTTGCCGACATTTGCCTCGACCTTGAACTCGCGCTTCATGCGGTCGACGATGATCTCGAGGTGGAGCTCGCCCATCCCGGAAATGATCGTCTGGCCGGATTCCTGGTCCGTGTGCAGCCGGAACGAAGGGTCTTCCTTCGCCAGGCGCTGCAGGGCCATGCCCATCTTCTCCTGGTCCACTTTCGTCCGCGGCTCCACGGCCACCGATATGACCGGTTCCGGGAAGTCCATCTTCTCGAGCTGGATGATGTGGTCCGGGTCGCACAGCGTATCGCCCGTGATGACATCCTTGAGCCCGACTGCGGCGGCGATATCGCCCGCGCGCACTTCCTTGATCTCGCTGCGCTCATTCGCATGCATCTGCAGCAGGCGACCGATGCGCTCGGCCTTGCCCTTGCCGGGGATCAGCACGGTGTCACCCGAGTTGAGCACACCCGAGTACACCCGGAAGAACGTCAGGTTGCCAACGAACGGATCGTTTAGGATCTTGAAAGCCAGCGCGGCGAACTGCTCGTCATCGCCCGCGCGGCGGGTGCCTTCGGAGCCGTCCGGATTGAGGCCATGCACCGGCGGCATTTCCGTCGGCGCGGGCATGTACTCGATGACGGCATCGAGCATCGCCTGCACACCCTTGTTCTTGAACGCAGAGCCGCACATGGTCAGGCAGATCTCGTTGCGCAGCGCGCGCTCGCGCAGGCCCTGCTTGATCTCGGCCTCCGTCAGTGCCCCGCCTTCGAGGTACTTGTTCGTGAGGGTTTCGTTTGCCTCGGCCGCCGCCTCGATCAGCTTCGTGCGCCATTCCTCGCACTGCTCCTGCAGGTCCGCCGGAACCTCGCGGTACTCGAACTTCGTGCCCTGGGTGGAATCGTCCCACCAGATTTCCTTCATGCGGATGAGGTCGACGACACCGACGAAGCCGTCCTCCGCGCCGATCGGGAGCTGGATCGGCACGGGATTGCCACGGAGGCGCGTCTGGATCTGCTCGATGCAACGGAGGTAGTTGGCGCCGGCCCGGTCCATCTTGTTGACGAACGCGATGCGGGGCACCTTGTACTTGTTCATCTGGCGCCACACGGTCTCCGACTGGGGCTGCACGCCAGCGACGGCACAGAAGACCGCCACGGCACTATCGAGGACCCGGAGGCTGCGTTCCACTTCAATGGTGAAGTCGACGTGCCCGGGCGTATCGATGATGTTGATGCGATGCTCGGGGAAGTTGCCTTCCATGCCCTTCCAGAAGCAGGTGGTGGCGGCGGCGGTGATCGTGATGCCACGCTCC
>JANNNQ010000444.1:0-4675 GCA_031398625.1 Pseudomonadota bacterium | reverse complement strand
CCGCACACCTGAAAGAGGAAATGAAGGACGCGATCATCGACAAACTGAACTATGCGCACACGTATGGCACGGACCGTGAGGACATCAGCAACTGGGTATGGCCATATTGAGCGCAAGAAGGCGATTCCATGACAGCCGCTCTCAGCACGCCATCGATCCGCACTTCGCCGGGCGAGGGCGCGCAAGCGTTCTCCGGGCAGACCAGATTCTGCGCTCCGTTCCCGTCCGGCTACCGTGCTTCGGGCGTCCTGTTGCACGTCACCTCCTTGCCCTCGCCATACGGAGTAGGCGACCTTGGACCGGCCGCCTATGCCTGGGTGGATTGCCTCGCTGCGGCGGGGCAGACCTGGTGGCAGGTGTTGCCCCTTGGGCCAACCGGTTGCGGTCACTCGCCCTATCAGGCGCTGTCGTCGTTCGCAGCCAACCCGCTCGTCATCAGCCCGGATCAGTTGCGACAAGACGGCCTGGTCGAGCCGGGCGATTGCGCACATTGCGCTTTTCCTTCCGACCGAATCGATTTCGACCGCGTCATCCCGTTCAAGGAACGCTTGCTGGCCTGCGCCTGGACCAAGTTTCGCAGCGGGGCGCGCGCCGATTTGCGCCCGGCATTCGAGCAATTCCGCGAAAAAGAGGCGGCTCTGCACGAGGCCGCGCTGTTCATGGCGTTGCGGGCCAAATACCAGGGAGCGCCCTTTCGCGAATGGCCGGAAGACCTCGTCCGGCGTAAGCCGAAAGCGCTCGAGAAGGCGAGGCGGGAGCTGGCCGAGTCCATCGACTGCTTCCGCTTCGGCCAGTTCATCCTCCTGCGGCATTGGCAAATGCTCAAGGACTACGCGAATTGGCGCGGGATACGGGTGCTGGGCGATCTTCCTATCTTCGCCTCCCCGGATTCGGCCGACGCGTGGGCAAACCCCCAGTTGTTCCTGTTGGACGACCGCTTGCAGCCTCGAGTCGTCGCCGGCGTTCCTCCGGATTATTTCAGCGCCGGGGGCCAGCTCTGGGGCAACCCCATTTACGACTGGGACGCGCTCCGAAAAAACGGATATCGCTGGTGGATCGACCGGTTGCAGGCGCCGTTGCAGTACCTCGATGCAGTTCGCATCGATCATTTTCGCGGCTTCGAGGCCGCTTGGCACGTGCCGGCGGGAGCGTCCACGGCAGCCGCAGGCCACTGGGTCTGCGGTCCGGGCGCCGAGTTCTTCGACCGGGTGCGTCAGGCTCTGGGCGGCGGGCTGCCGCTGCTGGCCGAGGACCTGGGAATCATCACCCCGGCGGTTACGGCGCTAAGGGATCAATTTCAACTGCCGGGCATGCGGGTGCTGCAATTCGCCTTCAACGGCGACCCGAACAATCCGCACCTGCCGGAACACTGCGTTCATAACAGCGTGGTTTATACCGGTACGCACGACAACGATACAACGCGTGGTTGGTATGAAGCGTTGCCCGAACAGGAGCACCGCCATCTGTGGAACTACCTGCAGCGACCGCCCGGCGACTCACGGGAGGCGACGTGGGAGCTGATCCGCCTCGCCTGGTCCTCGACATCCGCTCTGGCGATAGCACCGTTGCAGGATGTGCTCGGGCTGGGATCGGCGGCGCGCTTGAACGTTCCGGGGCGCGCGGAAGGCCAGTGGCTTTGGCGCTGTACCGAAGAGGCACTGACCGACGCGAGCTGGCAACGGCTACACGAGCTGACCCGAGCGTCGGCCCGCACGTAGCGGGGCCGCCCTTCTGCCTATGGGAGCCCAAGCGCATCTCGTTCCAGCCACCTTGCCATCGGGGCGCTATTTCAGACCAATCGTTGACCTTTCGCTTACCACTCAGCGGTCGCATGCGCCTACGCTGTCTCCAACCTCGATGCGAGTGCCCTACAGATGTCTTTCAAGCGTGAACCCAAATACCGAAGCCGACGTGCATACGTATTGAAAGTGCGCAGCGATGCGACATCCGATGCGCTTGCCGGTCGTCTCGAAAACATGGTCACCGGTATTCAGCTCGAGTTCGAATCAGGCCACGAACTGCTGCAGTCGATTGCCAGCGATCTCGATGTGAGCGGAGATACGGGGCTGGTCGACGCAACGGGCAAATGATCGATGGATCCTGATTCGTCGCTAATTAATATCGAGTCCATGGGCCGTCCCCCACAGAGACCAAGAGTGCGCGATTTAATGCCGGATTATGCAGCCGATGCTGTTTGCGCGAGCGGTGTACGAGGCCGGAAGTCCGGCCTGGACTCCTGCTCGAGGGACGATGGCCGATTTTGATATTGAAAGGATCCCGAATGCGCCGTGGCGACCTTGCTGACCTCACTGCGTTCGTTGCCGTAGCGGACACGCTTAACTTCCGAGCGGCATCCGGGCGGCTTGGCGTGACGCCATCGGCGCTCAGTTATACCATCAGGAATCTGGAGGAGCGCCTCGGCGTGCGTTTGCTTCAACGCACTACGCGTAGCGTGTCGCTGACCGATGCGGGCTCTCGCCTGCTCTCGCGGCTGCGGCCGGCGCTCGACGAGATTGGCGGTGCCCTGGAGGACTTGAACGACGAGCGGGACCGCCCGTCAGGGCACCTTCGCATCTATGCCACATCGATGGCGGCAGAAGTGGTGATCACGCCGGTGTGGGCCCGCTACTTGATGACCTACCCGGAGGTCCAACTGGAGCTGCGAGTCGGAGAAGGACCGATCGACATCGTGGCAAATGGATTCGATGCCGGCGTCGGGACGCAGGACCATCCGGCGGCGGATATGGTTGCCGCCCGGGTGACCGGACCGATGAAGGTGGCGGTGGTGGGAGCGCCTTCGTACTTTGCATGTCGCCCGGTGCCGCGCACACCGGATGATCTGGTGCAGCATAGCTGCATTCGCTATCGACAGGCTGCGGATCGAAGCATCGACAAGTGGGAATTCGCATGCGATGGCAAGTCGCAGCGCATCTCGGTGCATGGGCCGGTGATCGTCAACGGCGCGGAGGTCGCGGTTCGCGCGGCAGCCGATGGGCTGGGTATTGCCTATGCCGTCGAATCTCTGGTCGAGCCTTTGCTGCGCCGCGGGCAGCTGATCCGCGTATTGGAGAAGTGGTCCCCGTCCATTGCCGGGCTCTTCCTCTATTACCCGGGGCACCGGCAGGTGCCGGCCGCGCATCGCGCGCTCATCGACATGATTCGTGCCTCCCATATACCTGAAGGCGAGTCGCACTTGCCGTTGTTGACTCGGCACCCTGCTGCAAAGCTGGGCGAACACGCGATGGCGCTCTCGATGCAGCCCCAATAGCTCCGCCCCCTCCCGGCCGTGCTGAATCCACGGCACTCGACGCACAGCAGAGAATGTTACGGGTGACGCGAAACGGACCTTCTCTTGCAGCGCGCGGAATCGGCCGGGCCATGGAGGAAGCACTTTCCTTGAAGTCCCGCTCAAAATCGCAACTGCGCCGGGCGTTGCTGCCGCTACGGCGGATGCTTTGGGACGTCTTGCCGATGGGATCGCGACGCAGGCCGACTGCCCGAGCAACGATCTGGCGAGCTGAGACAGCGCATTGCCTCGGCGTAACAAGCAAATGGATGAAGAGCGACCCCGACTCATGACACTTGGCAGCAGCCATCCGCTCGGCGCAACCTTATGCCGGGATGGCGTCAACTTCAGCGTATTCTCGAAGAGCAGCACAAGCATCGAGTTGATGCTCTTCGACGAGGTCGGCGATGCCCTGCCAACCAGGGTGATTGCTCTCGATCCCGTCAGGAACCGAACATACCATTACTGGCATGTCTTCGTGCCTGGTATCGAGGTCGGGCAGATCTATGGCTATCGGGCTCGAGGTCCATTCGAACCCCAGCGAGGATTGCGGTTCGATCCGGAGAAGGTGCTTCTGGACCCCTACGGCAAGGCTGTGGTTATTCCGGAGGGCTACAGCCGCATCGATGCTTCCCTCGGTGGCGACAATTGCGCGACTGCGATGAAGAGCGTGGTCGCCGATCCCGGCCGCTATGACTGGGAGGGAGACGTCCCGCTGAACCGCCCGTTCTCCCAAACCGTGATTTATGAGATGCACGTCGGCGGGTTCACCCGCCACGCGAGTTCCGGTCTACCTTCGGAATTGCGCGGCACGTATCGAGGTTTGATCGAGAAGATAGGCTACCTACAGGAGCTCGGCGTAACGGCAGTAGAGCTGCTGCCGGTGTTCCAGTTCGACCCGCAAGATGCGCCTTGCGGCCGCGTCAACTATTGGGGGTACTCGCCCGTGTCGTTCTTTGCCCCTCACGTGGCGTATAGCTCGCGTAAGGATCGCTTGGGGGCGCTCGACGAGTTCCGGGACATGGTGAAGGCGTTGCATCGCGCCGGCATCGAGGTCATCCTCGATGTCGTTTTCAACCACACGGCGGAAGGCAACCAGGCAGGCCCGACCCTGTGCTTCCGCGGGCTGGAAAACCCAGCGTATTACCTCCTGCAGGACGACCGATCCCGTTATGCCGACTATACCGGCACGGGAAACACGTTGAACGCCAATCAACCGATCGTCCGCCGCTTGATCGTCGATAGCCTGCGCTATTGGGTCGAGATGATGCACGTGGACGGCTTTCGCTTCGACCTGGCTTCGATTCTATCGCGCGACGAGCGCGGCCGCCCGCTCGAGAATCCTCCCATCCTGTGGGACATCGAATCGGACCCGGTGCTGGCCGGGAC
>JANNNQ010000409.1:0-7557 GCA_031398625.1 Pseudomonadota bacterium | reverse complement strand
TTCACGTGAAACACGCCGGCGGATACCCCGCGCTCATCGCCCACCAGCGCGGCTACCTGAATTCCGGCGGTCCGAATTTACATCACCCTCTCCAGGCCTTCGCCGACGCCAGTCTTTTCTGCTCGTGGGTCGCCTTGCCTGAATGGTCTTTCGAGGACTTGCCCGCCAAACGTTGGGTGAGAGCATCCTCCTGCACGATCGGATTGCTGGCCCTGTTCCGTGCGGGCCTACAGTTTCGCGCGCGTCGTTTCGGCGCCATTCTGTGGTCGATTGCGGTGCTGCTGCTAATCACTTCATGTTACAGTTATTACTTGCGGCTTTGGCTGCCGCTTCATCTTGGATTGCTGGTGCTGGCTGTCCTGTTCCTGGTCAGCCTCTACAACCGCCTGGTCGGTGCCCGTAACGCTTTCAGGAATGCGTTCGCGCAGATCGACGTTCAGCTCACCCGGCGGCATGACCTGATTCCCAACCTCGTGGAGACCGCCAAGGGGTATCTCAAGCATGAGCGGGAAACCCTTGAAGCAGTCATTGCCGCTCGCAACAGCGCGGTCGCAGGGCTGAAGGCTGCCGCGGCCAATCCGGACAACGTGGCAGCCGTACAGGAACTCTCTGGCGCTGAAACCGCATTGAATGGCGCGCTGGGCCGCCTGTTTGCGCTCGCCGAGGCGTATCCGGATCTCAAGGCCAACCAGAACATGATGCAACTCTCCGAGGAGCTGACGTCGACCGAGAACAAGGTGGCATTCGCGCGGCAGGCGTACAACGATGCCGTGATGAGCTACAACAACACGCGCGAGATGTTCCCTGGCAGCCTCGTGGCCGGCATGTTCGCCTTCGAACCCGCGCAGCTGCTGCAGATCGAAGCTCCCGCGATGCGCGACGTGCCGAAAGTCAGCTTCAGCTGAGTCAGGCAGCAGCAGCGACCGCCGTGGATTTCTTCGGTCGCCAGGTCATCACGCGCCGGCTGTCCCGTCGCCTCGTCGTCCTGTTCTTCGTGGCCGTGCTGGCAGTGGTTGTGGCTGTCGATGCGGTCGTGCTGGCAGTGCTTGGCCTGCTGCAGGCGGAATCCAGCGCGTCGCTGCCGGTGGCAGTCTGGGTGGGTCGGAACACGAGTGTGGTTGTGTGGACCAGCTTCATTGTCTGCAGCATCATCGCCATTGCGAGTCTCTACAAGACAGCCATCCTGAGCCAGGGGGGCGGCCCGGTCGCGCGGGCCCTGGGCGGTGAGATCGTCACGGCCGACAGTACGGATCCGCTGCGCCGCCGGCTGCTGAACGTCGTCGAGGAGATGGCGATTGCATCCGGCTTGCCCATGCCGGCGGTCTACGTTCTCGAGCAGGAAACCGGCATCAACGCCTTTGCCGCCGGCCACAATCCCGCCAATGCCG
Source organism: Pseudomonadota bacterium (assembly GCA_031398625.1). Lineage (GTDB taxonomy): Bacteria > Pseudomonadota > Gammaproteobacteria > Steroidobacterales > Steroidobacteraceae > CAIUGU01. The sequence continues at coordinate 6,169 of JANNNQ010000409.1, read as the reverse complement.
CGATTGCGGTCACTCGCGGTGCGCTCATGCGTCTCGATCGCGCCGAGCTGCAGGGAGTGATCGCGCACGAGTTCAGCCATATCCTGAATGGCGACATGCGGCTCAACATCCGCATGATGGGCATGTTGTTCGGCCTGCTGGCCATCGCCGTGATCGCAAGGATCGTCTTGAGGCACGCGCCCCGCGGCGGCGGAAAAAAGGGCGGGGGCGTCGCCGTGATCCTGCTCGCGGCGCTGGCGGTGATGCTGCTCGGGTACATCGGTCTCTTCTTCGGTCGCCTGCTCCAGGCGGCCATCTCCCGAAGCCGTGAATCCCTGGCTGATGCATCCGCCGTCCAGTTCACTCGCGACCCGGAAGGCCTGCGCGGCGCACTGGTGAAGATCGGTGCCACCGCTGCCGGGTCAAGAATCGTGGACGCCGATGCGGAAGAAGTCGCCCACATGCTGTTTGCCCCCGGCGTCAGCCGGTTGTTCGCGACGCATCCGCCCCTGCTGGAACGCATCAGGACGCTCGACCCTGGCTTCGACGCGGGCGAGTTCGAGTCGGCACGAGCCCGCATGCAGGCCGAGGAAATCCAGCCTGTAGCGCCGCCTGCGGCATCCACGGCCGCCGAACGGCTCGAGCAGCTGATAGCCCCTACGGTTGCAGTCATCCCGGCGGCGGTCGCGCAGCTGGTGGGCAATCCGGGTACTGCCCACGTCGCGTTTGCAAAGGCCATGCGACGGTCATTGCCTGATGAAATCCGGGCGGCAACGCAGACACCGCGGCAGGCAGCGGCGCTCCTGCTGGCATTTGCACTCGACAGCGAGCGGGAAGTCCGCGTGCGGCAGCTCGGGATCGTGGGAGAGCAGCTCGGGCCCAAGGCAGCGCACGCAGTCGAGCAATGGCTGCTGCCAGCGGGAAGGTTGCAGCCGATGCAGCGCCTGCCTGCCTTCCTGCGGCTGTTTCCTGCAGTCCAGTCCCTGTCGCGAGGGGAGAAGGAGAAACTGGGAGAGTGCCTCGAACGGCTGCTGCCCGATGCCCGGTTCTCGTTGCGTGCCTACGTGCTTGGCAGGCTCGCGAGAGTGCAGCTGCGGGATGAGCTCGAACCGGTGGCCCGCCCGCGGAAGCGCACACTGGAATCCGTCAGTGGCGAACTGCAGATCCTGTTCAGCGTCCTTGCGAGCCAGGGCCACCCGGATGCCACCGGTGCGCGCCATGCGTACGAGATCGGCATGCACCATCTGCTACCCCGCGATCGGCCTCCGTTTGCTGCGCCGGCGCCCTGGCCGGAGCCACTGGATAGCGCGCTGGGGCTGCTGGATGAACTGCATCCGCTCGCCAAGGAGCAGCTTGTTGAAGCGCTCGTGAAGACGGTTGCGAACGATCTCAGGCTGACAGTGGACGAGGCGGAGCTGCTACGGACGGTCTGTGCTGTCCTGCACTGCCCGCTGCCACCCCTCCTGGCAGAAGCGGACCTCAGCGGCTGAAAGCGGGATGGATCACGACGGCCCCGGCTTCAATGCCCAGCCGGGCGGCAGTACCCGCCTTGATTTCCAGCACGCCCAAGGCATCGAAACCCGAACTGATGGTGTCGAGCGAGAAGGGCTGGGTGTTCGCCGCGACCCTGCCGATCCGGCCATCCGCACCGATGAACAGCATGTCGAGCGACATGACCGTGTTCTTCATCCACATGCTGATGGGTCCGGGACCGCGAAACACGAACAGCATCCCGGCGTCGTCCGGCATCTGCTCAACATGCATCAAGCCCTGCATGCGGCGCCGGTCATCGGCTGCCACCCAGATGCTGAACTTGTGGATCCGTCCGCCGGGCGACACGATCTCGAGCGACGACCGGGGAAATGCGGCAAGCCGGTCGGGTTCGGCTGCCGCCGCCATGACCGACGCCAGGCCGGCACAGCAGACGAGTAGTGTGCGAAGTATCCAGATCACGATGCGTTACTCCGTTCAACAGGGACAGCGGCCGCAGGGACTGTGGGCGTGGCAAGGTCGGTCGCGTCTTCGGTCGAAAAGTCTACGCGCCCGGCATAGTCAAAGCGGGAAATCATGATCGAGCCGCCTCCCCCGAGTGCTCGGGCAGGCTCGGTGCAGAAGCCGCGGGCAATGACGCGATAGCTCCGGTTCCGGTGGGGAATGCCGGTGAGCGGCTCCTGGCGGATCTCATCCACCATGCACTTGTCGTCGCCCTGCGTGCCGAAGAACTGGCCCGTGCCCTGGCGGATCACCGTGACGTTCACCGGCAGCGCCCGGCCGTGCTGGCCTTCCTTGAGGCCTGCGATGCCGAACAGCAGCACGAGCCGTTCGCCATCGGCGTAAATCGCACGGCTGAAGACGAGGCGCACGCCGCCATCCGGCCGCATCGCCCCTGTGCATTCGGTGCCGTCGTTGACCCATTCGAGTTCAGCATCGATGGCGCCCTGCAGCCGCGCCCTGAAGAAACCCTTGCCATCCGGTAGACAGCTGGCTGGCGCGGAAGGTGCCGGTTCCGCTTCTGCTGCTCCGGCCAACTCCGGACTTCCTGCCAGCAGCATGCCGAGCGCAGCCGCTGCAACGGCCGCCATGCGAAGGCCTGCAAACCGGAGCGCGAGTTGACTTTTACGAATCAATCCTTTAATCCCGGTAAAGCCACACTGGCCAAATGCCAAAAAAAGCTGAACGAATACCGCGGCGGCAGTGAGACCATCGGCGCCGCATTGCCTGGCGGTTCATCGGCAGTCAGTGCCGTTGCCCGAACGTCCCGGTCGGGACGTTGGCCCCCGTGGCGCAGGCGCCTGCTGACCTCGATCGCTAGCATTCCATATTGACCCAGATTGGTGCCGAAAAGCAGCCACCCGAAATGGGCTTGGGGTCACCCAAGGTGCATGGAAAAGCGGTTGCGGTCCTATCCCGTGCAAGTTCGCGCCTCGCGCAAGGCCTTCGGCTAGTATTGATCCGGATTGCAAGAAAGCGACCCTGCTGTCGAACCGCTGAGATCCATTGATGACACCCAGGAAGAAGAAGCCTGCCCGCAAGGCGGCAGCCGCCCGCCGCTACGTGAGCCGGCTGACCCAGAATACGCTGGCCGTCATCATGGCCGGCGGGCGGGGCGAGCGCCTGAAGCAGCTCACGGATCATCGCTGCAAGCCCGCGACGCATTTCGGTGGCAAGTTCCGCATCATCGACTTCGTGCTTTCGAACTGCCTCAACTCCGGGATCAGGCGCGTGTCGGTGCTCACCCAGTACAAATCGCATTCCCTCATCCAGCATATCCAGCGCGGCTGGGGCTATCTCCGCGGCGAGTTCGGCGAGTTCATCGAGATCATTCCGGCGCAGCAGCAGCTCGGGCAGCTGTGGTACCGCGGCACGGCAGATGCGGTTTACCAGAACCTCGACATCATCCGGCTGCATCGGCCACGGCATGTTCTGGTCCTGGCCGGCGACCACATCTACAAGATGGATTACGGTCCGATGATCGCCTACCACGTGGAGAACAAGGCGGACATCACGGTGGGCGTGGTCGAGGTGCCCAGGGAACAGGCGGCGCGCGCTTTCGGCGTGATGACCGTCGATACCAGCAATCGCGTACTGCGCTTTGCCGAGAAGCCCGCGGAGCCGGACGGTATTCCGGGCAGGGAGCACATGGCGCTCGGCTCCATGGGCATCTATGTCTTCAACGCGCGCCTGCTCGAAAGGCTGCTCGATGAGAATGCCGGCAATCCGGCGACCGCGCACGACTTCGGCAAGAACATCATTCCCGAATCCCTCGACAGGCTGAAGGTGTTTGCCTATCCGTTCCGGGACGTCAGGACGCGTGCCCAGCAGTACTGGCGCGACGTGGGCACCGTGGACGCGTACTACGAAGCCAACATGGAGCTCGTGCACGTCCACCCCGAGCTCAACATCTATGACGAGCAATGGCCCATCTGGACATACCAGCGGCAGCATCCGCCGGCGAAGTTCGTGCTGGATGACGAAGGCCGGCGCGGCATGGCGGTGAACTCGATGGTGTCAGGCGGATGCATCATTTCAGGAGCACACGTCAACGAGTCCCTGTTGTTTTCGAATGTACGCATCGACGAGCGTACTTTCATCGATCGTTCCGTCGTGTTGCCGGACGTGCAGGTTGGAGCGAACTGCGTGGTGCGGCGGGCAATTCTCGATACCGGCTGTGTCGTACCCGACGGCATGCAGATCGGCATTGATCCCGAGGAAGACGCGAACCGCTTCCATGTCAGCGACAAGGGAGTGGTGCTGGTCACGCGGGACATGCTGCAGAAATTGCGGCGCGCGGCGGGCTGAAGATCGCTGTACGATCCGAGGCCGAGACCTTCCACCGGAGAGCCGCACATGTCTTCTACGCACATCGCAGGTTGGCGCCGGTTCCGGAATGCCGCCCTGGGGCTGCTGTTCCTGCCTCTTGCGGCATGTTCTTCGTTCGGGCCGCAGCTGGAAGCGCCCCGGCTGTCGCTGGTCAACGTCGGCATGGTATCGGCCGATATCTTCAGCCAGCAGTTCAGGGTGCGCCTGCGGGTGCAGAACCCGAACGACCGCGAGATTCCCGTCAAGGGCATCGACTACGAGCTGTTCCTCCAGGGGGACAGCTTTGCGGAAGGCGTGGCAAGCGAGCCTTTCGTCGTGCCGGCACTCGGCGAGAACGAGTTCGACCTGATCCTGCGGACCAACTTCGTGAGCAGTATCGGCCGCCTCATGTCGCGCATGAACGGCCGTGAAGGCAACAAGGTCGACTATTCGATTACGGGCAAGGTGCTGGTGGACCTGCCGTTCGTGAACGGCATTCCTTTCAGTGACAGCGGCACCGTCGATCTTTCAACGCTGCGCTGACAGCGCGGTGTAGAGGTTCACGTACTCGCGTCCCCGGTTTTCCCACGAGTGGTCCTGCGCCATGCCGTTGCGCATGAGTTGCCGCCACGCCGGCTGGTCCTCGAACAGGTCGAGCGCGATGCCGAGGGCCCATCTCATGGCGTTCGCGTCGAAGTCGTTGAAGACGATACCCGTGCCCTCGCCGCTGCGCGCATCCCACATCTGCACGGAATCGGCGAGCCCTCCGGTGCGCCGCACGACGGGAACCGTACCGTACTTGAGGCTGTACATCTGGTTGAGGCCGCACGGTTCGTACAGCGAAGGCATGAGGAACAGGTCGCTGCCGGCTTCGATCAGGTGGGCGAGTGCCTCGTCATAGCCGCGGTGGAATGCAACTCTTCCGGGGAACTCCTGCTGCAGTCGCGCAAAGAAAGCCTCATAGGGCAGATCTCCCGTGCCCAGAACGGCGAGATTCAATGGCCGGGTGGCCAGCGCTTCTGGCAGTGCGTCGAACAGCAGGTCGAAACCCTTCTGCACCGTGAGCCGGGACACGATGCCTGCGAGCGGCGTGCCGTCATTCGCATGCAGGCCGAATCGTGCCGCCAGCTGCTGCTTCAGCTGTCTTTTGCCCTGCAGGTCGTCCGCACTGTAGTGCGGCGACAGCAGCCGGTCGGATTCCGGATTCCATTCGTCGTAGTCGACCCCGTTCAGAATGCCCACGATCGCGTCGGGACGCGCCCGCAGCGAGTCATCCAGGCCGTAGCCACCTGCCGGCTCGCAGATCTCCCGCGCATAGGTAGGGCTGACGGTCGACACGGCATCCGCCATGACGATGCCCTGCCGCAACCAGTTGATCCGTGACGAAGCCAGCGTGGTCGTCGAAGCCCCGGCTCAATTCACCGGAAAGATTATTGAGCGCATCCCCGCCGTGAGCGCGGCGCTGGCGAACATCGGCCTGGCGCCCGGCGGCAACTGGCTTTTGGTCCCGCAGTTGATCGGAATGGTCGTCTTCTTCTGGCTGATCTGGGGCTGGGTCTTCCATCACTTCACCAGGGCCGACGAAGCGGGGACCCTCGTGCAGCGCACGACCCGGTGGCTGCTCCGTGGCAGTATTCTCGAACTGCTCATCGCCGTGCCGAGCCACATCATCATGCGGCAACGGGCGGACTGCTGCGCGCCGATCGCGTCCTTCTGGGGCATCGTCACCGGCATCTCGGTGATGCTGCTGTCATTCGGTCCGGGCGTCTTCTTCCTCTTCACCGAGGCGTTTGGAAATGCGTCGCTCGCGGTTGTGGCCGCCGATCTGGACGAAGCTTGCCGCGTGATTGAACACCTCGAAGGCAACCTCACCGGCTGCGTTTATTCGCAC